>JBNLEI010000126.1:0-17927 GCA_050304855.1 Methylococcaceae bacterium | reverse complement strand
GGATTTCGTTCAAGGCTGGGCTGTCAATACGCTCGGTCATAGTCACCCTGCTTTAATCAATACCGTCCAGCAGCAAGTACAAACGTTGGTCAGTCCCGGCCCCGGATTTTATAACCGGCCGATGCTAAAATTGGCTGAACTGCTGGTTGAACAAAGCGCCTTCGATCACGTTTTTTTCGCCAACAGCGGTGCGGAAGCCAATGAAGGGGCTATCAAACTGGCCAGAAAATGGGGCGATCTTAATAAAAACGGCGCTTATAAGATCATTACCTTCGAAAACGGTTTTCACGGGAGGACACTGGCGACTATGTCCGCCTCCGGAAAACCCGGATGGGACCGGTTATTCGAACCGAAGGTACCGGGATTTGTAAAAGTGCCGTTTAACGATTTAAACGCAGTTGAGAACTCGATCGACGAACGAACCGTAGCCATTATGCTGGAACCGATTCAAGGTGAAGCCGGCGTCATCCCTGCGGATATGGAATTCGTCCGCGGTCTGCGTCAATTGGCCGATGATCATGAACTTCTGCTTATTTTCGACGAAATCCAAACCGGTATTGGTCGCACCGGCGAACTGTTTTGCTATCGGCATTTCGGCATCGAACCGGACATCATGACCTTGGGCAAAGCCTTGGGCGGCGGCATACCGCTGTCCGCTCTGCTGGCTAAGAAGCCGTTCAGTTGCTTCGAAGCAGGCGATCAGGGCGGTACTTTCAACGGTAATCCGTTAGCCACTGCCGCCGGCCATGCCGTCTTGCAGGAAGTATTGGCGGACGGTTTTCTGGCTCGAGTCCGCAGCCTTAGCGATTATCTGAACCATGCACTACAAACGATATCGGAAAAGCACGCACTGGGTGCGGTCCGCGGCAAAGGTCTGTTGTTGGCGCTGGATACCGCTCATGTCGACGCCAATCAAATCGCCAAGCTGGCTTTCGAGCAAAAATTAGTGCTGAACGCGCCACGCGCTAATACTCTGCGTTTCATGCCCGCACTCACTGTCCAACATCGGGAAATTGATCTGATGATCGATACGCTCGATCAAGTGTTAACCGTTATGGGGCTCACTTAGTATGACACTCCAACCGCTATTCACCGACAGGTCTGCATACCTTCAATCCTGCGAGGTTATCGACTGGCGACACCCGCAGGTAGTGAAGCTGGCGCGTAAGTTGGCCGAAAAGCAAACCTCGGACACAACCATCGCCAAGCGATGTTTCGAGTGGGTCAGGGATTGCATCAAACATAGTTGGGATTACCGGATGAATCCAGTCACATGTAACGCTTCGGAAGTGTTGGAACATCAAACCGGCTATTGTTATGCCAAATCCCATTTATTGGCGGCATTACTGCGCGCCAACGGCATTCCCGCCGGATTATGTTATCAACGCCTAAGTCTGTCCGGCGAAGGCGCTCCCTATTGCCTTCATGGCCTCAATACCGTTTATTTGGAGCAATACGGCTGGTATCGGCTCGACCCGCGCGGCAACAATGTTGAAGTCAATTCGCAATTCGAGCCGCCTCGGGAGCAACTGGCATTTGCTTCCCGCCACCCGGAGGAACGGGATTTCCCTGAAATTCATGCATGGCCATTGCCGGTCGTGGTAGACGCATTACAACGTCACAATACTTTTCTGTCGCTGTTTCAGAATCTGCCGGATTATCGGTGACCGGCCTGTTCGGTCAGCGAATACATGGAACACATGAGTCTGATTTCCATGAAGACGGGAACTGTCTGGTCGCTATCCAATAGCCAATATCCCCATCCCCCTTCATCAAATTGAAATATTTATTCCCTATATTTCTGATGACCTAACCTGTTCCCGTGGTTTACGCATCAATCAATAAAAATGGCTACGACCGTCAACAAAGGGCTGATCAGACCTTTCCAATCGCAACTGCAAGCTATATCGAAAGTCATTGACGGCGCCATTATTCTCGGTTCCCTTTATATCTCGCTACTCGTCTATCAAAATGCGTTGACGATCGAATTCTTGTGGCCATGTCTGGCTATCATCGCCTTATTCACCATTTTTGCCGAGTATAACGAAATCTACCACGGCTGGCGCGGTTCCCCGATGTTCGATGAAGCTGTGCGAATCCTATTTTCCTGGTTCTTGGCCTTCGCCCTTTTATCCACAGGGATCGGCGTCTACGGCAACCCATACAGCTATCCGGCGGAAAGCGTTCAGCTTTGGTTGCCTCTGGCTCCTGTGTTGATGATTTTGGTACACGGCATCCGGCGGCTGACGCTTTCGGTACTTAGAAAACAGGGATTCAATACTCGCCAATACGCCATTCTCGGTGCTAATCCGCTAGGCCGAAGACTACAACTGGCATTGTCGGAAATGCCTTGGCTGGGTTATAAATTTACCGGCTACTTCGACGACCGATCGGCCAGATCTGAGAGACGTTTGAACGATAACGAAATAGGTCCGTTGACCGGCAATTTTCATGATCTGTTGCGCAAAGCCCAACATGGCGAAATCGACCATATCTACATTACGCTGCCGATGTGCGCCGAAAAAAGAATCAGTAGCCTTATTCAACAACTGGCCGACAGTACGGCGACGGTTAACCTGGTTCCTGATTTTTTTACTTTCAATCTGATCCAGTCCAAGTGGACCAATGTACAGGGAATACCTGTCATCAGCGTATTCGATACGCCTTTCAACACCTTGGACGGCACCGCCAAACGCGTCGAAGACCTGTTGCTCTGCGCCGTCATCCTTCCCCTAATCGCCATTCCCATGCTGATCATTGCCTTAGCGGTCAAACTGACCTCGCCAGGCCCTGTCATTTTCAAACAGCTGCGTTACGGTGTTAACGGCGAAAAAATTGAAGTCTGGAAATTCCGTTCGATGACGGTTTGCGAAAACAGCGGCAATATCAAACAGGCCACCAAAAACGATACCCGCATCACTCCGTTGGGCGCTTTTTTACGCAAGACTTCGCTCGATGAATTACCTCAATTTCTGAATGTTCTGCAGGGAACCATGTCGGTCGTCGGACCGAGGCCTCACGCCATTGCCCATAACGAATATTACCGTAAACAAATTCAGGGATATATGCTGCGCCATAAAGTCAAACCCGGCATCACTGGGCAAGCCCAAATCAACGGATGCCGCGGCGAAACCGACACTATCGACAAGATGGAAGCCCGGATTCATCACGACTTGGAATATATCAAGCAATGGTCGTTATGGCTGGATATAAAAATCGTTTTCCTGACGGTTTTTAAAGGTTTCACGGGTAGCCAGGCCTATTGAAGAAGCCAATGAAAAAAATTTGCCCCTCTGTAACCAAAGGATTAATAGCCGGACTGATGAGTTGCATTTTGATGGCTGCAATTTTCATCCAATCCTCCTATCCCCCCCTAAAGATACTCGCATTATTTCCCGGACTGGATAAAGCAGCGCATTTTATCGTTTTCTGCATTCTGACGCTGTTGATTTTATCGGCTCTCCATCACCTAAACGATCTTCGAAAATTTCCGGTCATGCTCTCGGCCCTCATACTGGCCTTTACCGCAGGTCTTTTGGACGAATTACACCAATCTTTTGTCCCGGAGCGAAATGCCAACTTTTTCGACTTATTGTCAAACCTATCCGGTAGCCTGCTTGCAATAACCCTGTACAAAGTCCATCTCATTCGTCAAGCAACTTTCCGTGTATCAGAGTAAATCCAGTTTTTTAATATTGTTGATTTTGTTTTGCTCTTGCCGGGTCCGAGCGGCGGGTCCGTTGCCATGCGAAATCGAACTGGCTAAGGCTGCCGTTCCGGCAGATGCTTACTATTTGCCGGAAAGTAGAGCGATTTACTTACAACACGCATTGAACGAGCACAAAATCGTACGGTTAAAGCCGAATGGAGATTATCGGCGGGGCTTTTCGATCAAACTGGACTCCGACCACGCACTTTTCGGCTTGGCCGGAACCAAAACGCCGGCAATCATCATTGCCGAAGGTGCTCGCAACGTCATCGCCAGTGGCTTGGTTCCCGAACAGATCAGCATCGCCGGGTCGAAAGCGATTACCATGCACAATTGCTTTAACCGCATCAGCAACACGACCTTGCGCGTCAAAGACGCCAACTTGGAAGAAAATTTATTTACCGATTTAAGCAATGTCAAAATTGACATCGACACCTCTAAAAAAGGTTATCTGAAGAATAACCGATTTATTCGCACCCTGGTGCATTCAGCTTATCCGGCCATTAGAATCATCGGCGATCCAGACAAGCAATCAGCAGGTAACCGCTTTATCTGGACCAACATATTGACCCCTCATGGAGACGGAATCATCATTGAGAATCAACAAGATATCAGTTTTGTTGGACTGGACGCAGAATCCTGGAATTGGAGCCGAAAAGCTCGTTATCCGTCTATGTTAAATGTCGGTAATACCGATTTTGTCTCTCTTTTCATGCCAAATGGCGGCGACAACAAAAACAAGATCGGCCGATATTTCAATCTGGATGCCAAAAATATTCTTTTGCAAGGCATGCAAATCGGTAAAACTCAACGCCCGGGCTTTCTACTTGACTCTCATACCGAAAATCTAATTGCTATTGATACACAAGATATCGGTTTGGAGCAAAAAAACACCAGTACAAATATTTTAGAAATCTTTACCAACCATCGCTCCGACATCCGTTTCAATCGAAACTTCATTTCAGACAAAAGCTTCCCTGAAAAAATACGATCTATGCTTTTAACCGTTTTACTGAAGGAAAAAAATCTACGCGCCTCTTGGGAAAAGCCACAATTTATCCGGCTTCCAGACCCTGCAGGAATAAATTGGCGAATTGGTCTGGATAGAAAATCCGATACCTCAGACTATATTCAACATCTGCTTGACACTAACGGAATCGTAGAACTACCAGCCGGTTTATACTATTTGAGCAAACCTCTGCGATTAAAAAACGGACAAGGCATTATTGGGGCCGGTGCCGAACGCACAGCATTGATCGCCAAACATCCTGACATGGACATCATTATCGGTGACGATCACATTAACGAAAAAACGCAAACCACTTCCTTCGTTCTCGCCGACTTAACCCTCCAAGGCGGTCGCAACGGATTGAACCACTCGGCCACCGGCTCCGGAAAAGGAGCCGATTACAGTCGAATCACATTGTCCCATGTTGCATTCCGCGACATGGAACACGCTTGCATCGTAACCGATAACATCTACGCTTGGGACAATAATTTTATCGATCACAGTCATTTTTACCGTTGCAATACAGCTTTCAAACAAACCCCCGACCCCTCCTATTCCGGCGGGAACCGAAAAGGAATGACCTTTCTAGACAAAAACGTCTTCTACCGTTGCCATTTTATAGACAACAAAATTGCCATCGACTGGCCGGCCAAGCGCGCCAACAATTTGAACGGTTTTATCGAATCCCAATTTCTGAATAATGACACGGTCATTCAGCAACACAATTCCTTAAGTACTTTTTTTGCGAACAGCATAATCGAAATAAACGGATCAACACGCCCAATACAAAGCAACCGAGTACTGGGATTCGTTAATACGCAATTTCTTCTTAAAGGCAAAAGCGACGGATTGTTCGATACCAATATCTATTGCGACGGATGCAATTTCACCTCCGATTTGAGCGAGCCATATCGACTATTCGCCGATGGCGCCGACCGTATTTTCATGATCAACAGTCATGTACCACAAGGTTCATCGGCGAAAATTAAAAACGGACTAGTCCTCGAAACTGACTCTAACGGGCAAGCTCTCACCGGAAGCTTAAACGAGGCCGGAGTTCGCCGCTCCTTCTGAAACTTTTTTACATGCTTAAAGACATGATCGCAATCAGTCATCCGACCGGAAACCAAAATCTCAGAAACGCCATGGCAGCCTTCCATAACGCAGGCAAGCTCGCCCAATTTTATACGACTCTCGCCTGGGACAGCAGTTCGCGACTTGCTGCGATAGCACCAATATCCTTGAGCGAACAGCTAAAACGTAGAGAGTATGCCGGCACGCCCAACGAATTGATTAACCAACAACCCTTCCGGGAATCAGCAAGGCTTTTAGCCAACAAACTCAACTTACGTTTTTTAACGACGCACGAAACAGGGATATTTTCGGTTGATTCGGTATACCGGTCCCTAGATAGGCATGTCGCAACACAGATACATAACCTTACTGAACTCACCGATATTTATTGCTACGAAGACGGCGCACTTGAAACCTTTCGCGCGGCTTCCCAACGTCATATTAGAAAGATCTACGAATTACCGATAGGCTACTGGCAAGCGGCACAGCAAATCATGCGCGAAGAAGCGGAACTCGTACCCGACTGGTCCGAGACTATTCTGTCCATTCGCGACAGCGCCTCTAAACTCGCGCGTAAAGATGAGGAGTTGGCGCTGGCCGACAATATTATCGTCGCAAGCCGATTTACCGCAAAAACACTGAAGTTATCGCCTTTTCAACAAAATAAAATCGCCGTGATCCCCTATGGGGGACCGCCTCCGATTGCCAGAGCAAACCTGAAAAAACAATCTACCGCCCCCCTGAAAGTCATTTTCGTCGGCGGACTGAGTCAAAGAAAAGGGCTTTCCTATTTACTGGGCGCAACAGAAGTTTTGAAGGACAAAATTTCACTAACACTAATCGGCAGTCGTATCGGGCATTGCAAGGTAAGAGATAAAGCGCTGGAAAATCATCGCTACATTTCAAGCCTGACGCATTCCCTGGTGCTAGAAGAAATGGATCGCCACGATGTGCTGGTTTTTCCATCGTTGTTCGAAGGTTTCGGGCTCGTCTTACTGGAAGCGATGTCACGTGGCTTACCGGTCATCGCCACTCCGAATACCGCAGCCCCCGATATCATCGATAATGGCGAAGAAGGTTTTATCGTACCGATAAGAGATAGTGAAGCGATTGCCAACAGACTTGAAGCTCTTGCTAACGACCCGGAACTGCTTAACCGAATGAAAATCAATGCGCTGGAAAAATCCCGTCAGTTTTCCTGGCTGAGCTATCAAAAACAATTATTGAAAAATGTCTATCAATAGCGCTGCGGAATCAGGCTTTACACATCCCGACACATTCACAACGATGTCGGAAAACAAAGAAAAAGCCCGAAAAAAAATCGTGGTTTATGTTTTTGCTATTTATTGGCTATTGATTTTTGAAGGCGCATTACGGAAATGGGTATTTCCAGAATTCCATCAAATCATTTTTTTTCTACGCGATCCGATCGCTTTATTGGCCTACTATACCGCTTGGCGCTATAAAATTTTCAGCAAAAGCCTCATCTTGACTACCGGCGTTGTTTTATCCTTGGCGTTTTTGCCATTGATTTTTTATCAAGTCGTTGTCGTCAAGATGCACCCCTTGACTCTGGTCTACGGTTGGCGCATGTATTTCTATTATCTGCCTTTGGCTTTCGTCATCAAAGACAGCTTTGGCCAAGAGGATATTTTCAAGTTAATCAGTCAAACGCTTTATGTTGCCATTCCATTATCAGGGTTGGTTTTCTACCAATATATTTCTCCACCGTCCCATTTTATCAATGCGGCGTACGGCGCCGGAAAAGCTTTTGTCGTAACCGGAAACATCGTACGAACCACGGGTACTTTCACCTTTACCGCAGGACAAACTTTTTTCGCCTCCAGCCTAATGGCCTTTCTCGTCATTGCCTGGATTTACCGCAAACGATTCGCCGTTATCCCCTTTCATTGGCTGATTATCGCGACTCTGGCCTCCATCAGTACCCTGCTTCTTTCCGGCAGTCGCACTGCGTTCTTTATGACCGGATTGATCGTTATTGCCGCTTTCATAGGGCTGGTTTTTACTAACGAAACAAAACTCAAGCTAACCGGTTTAGCAATGATCGTCGTTCTCGTTTTATTAACCGTCGTGTTATTCATGGGGCCGTTCAAAAAATCCCTGGAAGCATTAGGAACCCGATTTGAGCAAGCAGAGCGCTCAGAAGGCAGCGCCTTCCGCCGAGCGTTGGCGCCCTTAGTCATCTTTACCCGACACATCGCCACCTCCCCTACTTTAGGATACGGCGTCGGCTACGGAACGGGAGGGGGCTCCAAATTGGCAACCGGCAAGGCCACACTGGTGCTGGCCGAAGACGAATGGTCCCGAATTATCATGGAAGCCGGGCCTGCTCTCGGCTTGCTATATATCCTTTATCGGGCTGGATTTACCGTGTTTCTAGGCCTGCAATGCATTGCAAGTGCGAGAACGAACAATAATTTGATTCCCGCTGTCTTCTTCGGCTTTATCGGCTTTTATATTTTCGCCGGTCAGATCACCCATACCGGAACCATTCAAGGATACAACTGGATTTTTGTCGGTCTTATCATGGCCGCTGCCAAAAAACAAAACGAACAGCAAGAGGACACAAAAGCTCCTTCAATTCCACTTTTTCCAAACATCGTTCAAATCAGCTAATGTCGGTTAAACTCAGGATTATTCAAGGCGTAGGCGCAAATAGTTTTGGTCAGGGTGTAACCCTGTTAATACAATTGGCCAGCGTACCGATCTTAATTAATGCCTGGGGAATCGATCTATACGGGGAGTGGATAGCAATTTCAGCTATTCCCACTTACTTGGTATTGAGTGAAGTTGGACTGACTTCAACATCCGGCAATGCATTGGCCTTAATTGCCGATACCGGTAGCAAGCGGGGCTTACAAACAATCTATCAAAGTACTTGGTTTATGGTCAGTCTGCTGTCCTTATTGGTCATATCCCTGTTCGCTATTGCGATACTAACCATAAACCTCAAACCGTTATTAGGTTTGAAAATCGTTACCAACACAGACTTAAAAATCACATTATTACTACTCTTGACTCATGTCGCGTTAAGTTTGCAAACGGGCTTAATACAAATCGTTTTTAGATATTTAAAAAAAAATCCTATCGCCATTTTTATCAGTAACCTTACCCGGCTTTTTGAGTGGGTCGTAGCCACGGTTTGGGTTGTTAGTTTTCACGGCCAAATTATTCAAGTTGCCGCTTCATTTTTAAGTATCCGAATGATAGGCAATATCATTTTATGGCTATCGTTACATCGTTATAAAAGCCCGCTGCAACTGGGATTTGCTTTCGTCAGCAAATCAGAAATAAAAAAGCTATTGAAACCTTCCTTGGCCAGCATGTGCTTCCCATTAGGACTGTCCTTGACCTTGCAGGGATTCGTTATTTTGATCAGCAGTCTGGTTGGCTCGGGTGCTGTTGCCTTGTTCAGTCTATATCGAACATTCACGCGTATCCCCATTCAAATGGCTACCGCTATCAATCAAGCAATCTGGCCGGAAATATCCTATAGCTTCGGCAACGGAAAAATGCAACAAGCCGGAAAGCTTGTCATTAAAATGCAACTTTACTGTTTTATTCTTGGATCAGTATCGTCTCTGGCAATCTATCTCTCTGGTGAAAAAGTCATAGATTTTTGGGTATCAAAACCTCTCGACCATAATCAATTTCTTTTAATCATGTTAACTGCTACCGCTTTTATCCATATTCTTTGGCAACCTTTTTGGGTAGCCCAGATGGCAATTAACAAACACCTCCAGTTTGCAAAACACTTTCTATTAATTTCTGTTCTATCGCTACTTTCAGGCATCTTTTTAACGACAAAATTTGCTTTGGACGGAGCAGCCATTTCAATTTTAGCGGGCGAGTGCTTATTGGCATTTACCGCATTTGTTAACTATTCGGCTCAGTTCAACGCAAAAAAACAGGGTTATATCGGTTATTTGATAAACAACAGAACCGTTTACCCTCTCTTCTCCTATTTTTGGTTCAAGACCTGGGCGAAGCGTTTATTCAACACCATAGGCCTCCTGAAAATCTTGCTTCGCATTTTCAAATTGGCCGCTAAAGGCGCCGAAATAGGTTACATGTCCGTAATCGGTCGTGTAACAACCAACGGTAAGGTAAAAAATTTACGTTTGGGAAATGAAAGCGCGATCGGGAGTGATGTCCATTTAGCACTACATGACACAATCGAATTAGGTCACCATGTGGTCATCAACGACGGCTGCAAACTACTGACAGCCAGCCACGACATCGATTGTCTTGCCTGGAAACAAATTAGCGCACCTATCAGGATCAAAGATTACGCTTGGATCGCTTCTAACGTAATCATTCTGCCCGGCGTCACCATTGGCACGGGGGCTGTCGTCGGTGCCGGCTCCGTCGTGACCCGAGACGTACCGGATTTCCATGTGGTAGCCGGCAATCCGGCAAAGTTTATCAAAGAACGACAACTCAAAAATCCGACACATTCCCCTGTGCGTTGGCTTGCGCCGTTCGAAGCTTGGCTGGGTTTACCATCAGAATCTGGAAAAAACAGTTAATGAAAACCCGGCTATACGAATTAGATTCGCTGAGAGGATTTGCGGCCTTAATGGTTGTCTTGGGCCATTATACGAAGCGATTCAACGAACTATATCAGCTAGATATCAATTTCCCTTTTTCGTTCGATTATGGCCAACACGGTGTTCAACTGTTTTTCTTAATTAGCGGATTTGTCATATTCATGACACTGAATAAAACCCGCCATCCTTTTGACTTCATCGTTTCCCGATTTTCAAGATTATTTCCCGCATATTGGTTTTCCGTACTTCTGACCTTTTCAATCATATCCGTATTTTCTTTTCCCGACGCGTCGAGAATCCCAACCTTCAGTGAGGCGATAATCAATTTAACGATGCTGCAGCGTTGGTTATTGGTTAAAAACGTTGATCCCGTCTATTGGACGTTGGCTGTCGAACTATCCTTTTACGCAATAATGTTCGGCGCCTATTTAAGCAAGCAGCTTAAACGTATTGAGCTATTATCCGCACTTTATCTATGGGTCATCATAGCTGTCGAGTTTTTTGAAAATTATCTCAATTTTCATATACCCAACCTAATCCGAGTTTCGTTGATATTAGATTATGGCAATCTGTTTATTGCCGGAATTATGTTCTACAAATTGATCCACGAGTCGAAGCTCATACATCATCTGATTATTCTCTCGTGTTTTTCGACTGAATATTATCTACATTCCGATTCGCTCATTTTTGTCGGTTGTTTTTTTCTACTGTTCTATGCATTCGTGTTCGGAAAACTTCAGTTTATTGCCGTAAGACCGCTTATCTTCCTAGGCTCTATTTCCTATAGCCTTTACCTGACCCATCAGGTTATCGGTTATATCCTATTGAGTGAACTTTATAAGCTAGGTCTGGATACTCCGTCCTTGCTATTACTGATCGCTTTAAGTTTCTCCATCGCTCTAGCAACTGCAATGTATGTCTGCATCGAAAAACCATGCCAACTCCTGCTACGAAAAATCTGGCGAAACTCCCGAAAATATCAGGAGATCGACAACCACTTTCGATGCTCCATGGAAACGCGTTAATCCAACAATGAAAATCCTCTTGATCGGTAATTACAGCAAAGACCAGCAGTTCAGTATGCAAAAATTTACTGACTGCCTGGAGCAGCATTTCAATGGACAAGGGCATGAAGTCAAAGTCTGCCAGCCGCAGACATTTTTCGCCAGCGGCTTTTCCTCCACCGTTTCCGGCGCAGGCAAATGGTTGGGTTATCTCGATAAATATCTGTTGTTCCCGCTAAACCTCAAAAAGCTAGCGACATGGGCGGACGTGATTCATATCTGCGACCATTCCAACGCGATATACGTACCCTACATAAAAAACCGACCGCACTTGGTAACCTGTCACGACCTGATGGCGGTACGCTCCGCATTGGACGAGTTCAATCAATACAACCGGGTAAGCGGAAGCGGTAGATTGCAACAACATTGGATATTGAAGAGTCTCAAACAGGCCGATCGTATTGCCGCTGTTTCCCAGGCCACAAAAGACGATTTATTGCGTTTGACCGGAAAGCGTAACGTTCGAGTCGATGTGGTTTACAACGGCCTGAACTATCCTTTTCGCCGTTTGGAAAAGCCTGTAGCGCTGTCATTGCTGAAAGACAAAGGAATAAAGGAAAACACCCGGTTTTTACTGCATGTCGGCGGCAACCAGTGGTATAAAAACCGAAAAGGGTTGCTGGGCATTTTCAGCAAAATTTGCCGACTCCAACCTGACAAGGATTTAAAACTGGTTTTAGCCGGTAAACCGCTCGCCGAAGAGCATATTGCTCTGATTAAGAAATACGAACTGCAAGACAAAGTCGTACCCATTACAGACCTGTCGACCGAACAAATCTGCGCGCTTTATTCGCTATGCGAAGCTTTTGTTTTTCCTTCCCTGTGCGAAGGTTTCGGCTGGCCGGTGATCGAAGCGCAAGCCTGCGATGCTTTAGTATTTACCAGCAATCGTCCACCGTTGACCGAGGTAGGGGGCGCGGCAGCAATCTATATCGACCCTGATGATCACGCCCAATCGGCGATCACGATTCTGAAAGTCCTCGATCGGCCGGAATCGATCCGGCAAACAAAGAAAGCTATCGTGGGCCATTTAGGACAATTCACGACCGAAAGCATGATTTCGGGTTATCTCGATTTATATCAATCCATTTCCGCTAACGGACGCTCCAGCCATGAAACTGTTACGCGTAATTCGCTCGGTTAATCCCGCAGACGGCGGACCGATAGAAGGCTTAAAACAGAGTTCGCTGTCGCTTATTCAACAAGGACATGAAATTGAAGTGCTCAGTCTCGATAACGGACGGGCTGACTATATCCCCCAATTCCCTTTGACTATACATACACCCGGAGAAGGAATCGGAACCTACGGCTATTGCCGCCCCATCAAACATTGGTTAAACGATCACTACGCCGACTACGACGCCGTCATCGTACACGGCTTATGGCAATACCACGGTTATGCGGTTTATTCTGTTCTGAAAAATTCTCAAGTGCCTTACTATGTATTTACTCACGGCATGCTCGACCCCTGGTTCAAACGTCAATATCCGTTGAAACATCTGAAAAAATGCCTGTACTGGCCCTGGGGGGAATATCAAATTTTGAAACATGCGCGCAAAGTCTTTTTTACCACCGAACAGGAAAAACAACTGGCGCGCGAATCATTCCGCCGTTATTCCTGCCACGAGCATGTTGTCAATTACGGTACTGCCGGACATAGCGGAGATAAAGATAGGCAACGCGAAGTGTTTTTGTCGGCGTTCCCTTCATTACGAAAAAAAACCAGTCTCTTATATCTAAGCCGTATCGACCCGAAAAAAGGCACCGATCTATTGATCGAAGCTTTTGCCGGTGCCGCCGCGGACAACCCTGAACTGCAATTGATTATCGCCGGACCCGACCAAACCGGATGGCAAGCCGACCTCGATCAACGGGCGCGCAAACTCGGTATTGTCGATAGAATCACCTGGACAGGAATGCTGACCGGCGATATGAAATGGGGTGCTTTTTTATCGGCGGACGCCTTTATTCTTCCGTCGCATCAAGAAAACTTCGGCATTGCCGTTGCCGAAGCGCTTTCCGCAGGTGTCCCCGTTTTGATCAGTGATAAAGTCAATATCTGGCGCGAAATCAACCAAGACCAAACCGGCTTGGTAGCCGCCGACACCTTGCAAGGGTGCCGTGAATTGATACAACGTTGGATCACATTGCCGGAGCAGCAAAAGCAAGCCATGCGACATAAAGCACGCGGTTGTTTCGAACGGCGTTTCGAAATCAACGCCGCGGCTGCAAGTCTAATCGGAGCCATCAATGAATAAAGCAGTCGACACCCCGGACGTTATCGACAAACCAAGATTATCGGGCGCCAGCTTCAGTCTGAGAAATCGGTTGCTCAGAGTAATCTGGCATTTAGCTGAACTGCTGTTTTTTCGTTATACGCCGCGTCCGTTGCATCCTTGGAGAATCTTTGTCCTAACCTGTTTTGGCGCTAAATTGGGTAGAGGTTGCCACGTATATCCGAAAGCCAAAATCTGGGCGCCCTGGAATTTGGAAATGGCCGACCACGCCTGTCTGGCCGATGACGTAATCTGTTACAGTCAAGCCAAAATCATGCTCGGCGAACGCGCTATCGTTTCGCAAGGTGCCCATTTGTGCTGCGGCACTCATGACTATAACGATCCGCAATTCAAATTATATGCGCTGCCGATACGCATCGAAAAAGACGCCTGGATATGCGCCGAAGCCTTCGTCGGTCCCGGCGTAACCGTCAATGAAGGGGCTATATTGGGCGCCAGAGCGGTCGCATTCAAGGACTTGCCGGCCTGGTCGATCAATCTCGGCAATCCTGCGCAAATCATCAAGCAACGCCATCATTCTTTACCATGAACTGTTCCGATATCTCGGTCATTATTCTGACTTTTAACGAAGAACTACACATCGAACGCTGTATCAAAAGCGTGCAACCGGTTGTCCGCGAAATTTTTGTGGTCGATTCGTACTCGACCGACAGTACCGTCGAAATTGCCGAATCGTTGGGGGCGCATGTCTTGCAAAATCCATTTGTAAACCAAGCCGCCCAATTCCAGTGGGCGATGGAATTTTGCCCTATAGAAACATCTTGGCTAATGAGACTCGACGCCGACGAATATCTGGAACCGGATCTCGTCGAAGAAATTCGCAAAAAACTGCCGACGTTAGACGAAGAGATTTCCGGTATCAATTTCAAGCGTAAACAGCATTTTTTAGGGCGATGGATTCGTCATGGCGACCGTTATCCGTTAATTATGCTGCGTCTTTGGAAAACCGGCCAAGCTCATATCGAGCAACGCTGGATGGATGAGCATATGGTTTTGGATCGGGGTAAAGCCGTTACCTTCAATGGGAATTTCGTCGACGACAATCTCAACACCGTGGAATGGTTTATTGAAAAACACAACCGATACGCCAGCCGTGAAATGCTCGATATTCTCAGTCAGAAGTACGGGTTATTCCCCGAGGATCATTCCATCAAGGAATCGGAAAGCGGACAAGCCAAACTAAAACGGTTTATCAAAGAAAAGCTTTACAACAAGCTGCCAGTATTCGTTCGGCCTATGCTTTATTTCTGCTACCGTTATGTTCTCCGTGCCGGATTCTTAGACGGCAAAGAGGGCTTTGCTTATCATTTTATGCAAGGGCTGTGGTATCGCTGTTTGGTCGATCTCAAATGCCTGGAAGCGGAACGCTTGATCGTTGGAACCAACACCAACGAAGAGCGAATCGACCGCCTCGCCAAACTGACCGGCCTGAAACTTTAATCTAAAAAACAATCATGAAAATTCTTCTTTACGGCCTGAACTACGCTCCCGAGCTTACCGGCATCGGCAAATATTCCTCGGAAATGTGCACATGGCTGGCGGGTAAAGGTAATGAGGTTAGAGCCGTCTGCGCCCCTCCCTATTATCCCGAATGGCGAATTGGCGGGGGTTATAGCGCTTTCGGATATCGTAACGAAACACTGGATTCGGTCGAGTTGTTTCGCTGTCCGATCTATGTCCCGAAAACACCCAAGACGATTAGCCGATTATTGCATTTAGGCAGTTTCGCACTTTCCAGCCTGCCCGTTTTATTCGGGCAATGGAACTGGAAACCCGATGTCGTTATCGTTATAGAACCCACCCTCTTTTGTACGCCTGGCGCGTTATTGTTCGGTAAACTGCGCGGTAGCCGCAGCGTCTTGCACATCCAGGACTTCGAGTTAGATGCAATGTTGGGCCTAGGCATGGCCAAAGGCGACTGGATTGCCAAACTGGGTCAAAGCGTGGAACGCTTTTTCATGCGCAGGTATGATGCCGTTTCTACGATTTCCTACAGTATGCTGGAAAAAGCCGGACAAAAATCCGGCCAGCCGGAAAAACTGTTTTATTTTCCCAATTGGGTGGACACTCGCTTTTTAACGCCCGATGCCGATCCGGCGGTTTTCCGTCGACGTTGGAATATTGAGGATACCACCCGTGTCATTCTTTATTCCGGCAACATGGGATCGAAACAAGGACTTGAAATCGTCTTGCAGGCGGCCGACCGATTAAGGGACCGGCAAGACGTCTTGTTTCTGATAGTCGGCAACGGTGCCGCCCAAAAATCTTTACTGCATTATGCAAAATTATTGCAATTACCCAATTTGCGCTTTTACCCCTTGCAAGCATACTCAGAGCTGCCGGCGCTGATGAATCTGGCCGACATCCATTTGGTGATCCAAAAAAAAGGGGCGGCCGATGCGGTCTTGCCGTCCAAACTGACTACAATACTCTCAGTCGGCGGCCATTGCATTATCACCGCCGAAGCGGAAACCGAGCTGGGTTTGTTGTGCAAAAAATTTCCTGGGATCGCCGAATGCATCGAGCCTGAAAATCAGGACGCGCTATTGAATACCTTAAACCATATGCTGAACCGGTTAGCATCGAACCAACGCCCATCATATAACGGAATCGCCCGGCAATTCGCGTTGGAGAACCTCGAAAAAAATCAAGTATTGAATAATTTGTTAACACGACTGGTGGCGATATCGAAACAGCCATATTCGTCGGTCAACTCCGTTTGAAACGCAACGACTTTAAAGTCCCCTGAATTCCGCCTGATTCTCCAAGAACCACTGGTAAGTCCGAGTCAGCCCCAGTCGCAAACCGGTTGTCGGACTCCAGCCCAAGCCCCTCAGTTTATCCACATCCATCAATTTTCTCGGGGTACCGTCCGGTTTATCGGTATCCCACTCAATGTCGCCCTGATAACCAACGACGAGCTGAATCATTTCGGCCAATTCCCTAATACTAATATCCATTCCGCAACCGACATTTAAATGCGATAACATCGGATCGGTCATGTATTGGTAATCCGGTTTATCGAGATTCATCACATGAATGCACGCCGATGCCATATCGTCGACATACAAGAATTCTCTCTTTGCCGCCCCGCTACCCCAAACCGAAACGGCCGGCGTTCCATCGAATTTAGCTTGGTGAAATTTCCGGATCAACGCCGGAATGACATGGCTGTTTTCAAGATGAAAATTATCTTCCGGGCCGTAAAGATTGGTCGGCATCACCGAGCGAAAATCGGTACCGTATTGGCGATTGTAGGATTCGCATAACTTGATGCCGGCGATCTTTGCAATCGCATACGGTTCGTTAGTGGCCTCCAATTTACCGTCCAGCAACGCGTTTTCCTTCATCGGCTGCGCTGCCTGCTTGGGATAAATACAGGAACTGCCTAGAAACAGCAATCGCGAACATCCGGAAGCCCAAGCCTGATGAATCACATTGGTTTCTATCATCAGGTTCTGATAAATGAATTCGGCAGGGTAAACATTGTTGGCATGAATTCCGCCCACCCTGGCTGCGGCCAGAATGACCTGGTCCGGCCGTTCGGATCGCATGAATTCCATGACTGCCGCCTGATCGGTCAAATCCAATTCCGCGTGTGTGCGAACCACAATATTGTGATAGCCGAACGATTGCAGTTGTCTGTAGATGGCCGACCCCACCATGCCTCGATGTCCGGCCAGAAAAATTTTCGCGTCTTTTGTCAGCATAACCCTATTCCCGACTTACTGTGATATCGTAACCTTCCTGCTTCAGCAGAGCATGCTTACGCGCCTGCTCCAGATCGTAATTCACCATTTCCCCGATCATTTCCTGTAAACCGATCTGAGGCTCCCAGCCGAGCCGGTTCTTTGCATGCGCAGGATCGCCCAATAGCGTTTCCACTTCGGCCGGGCGAAAATAGCGCGGATCGATGCAAACGATTTTCTGACCGACCGTTAAGGCCGGAGCATCGGTGCCCTCAATCGCGGCTACATAGCCATTTTCTTCGACACCCTCGCCTGTCCAGCGGATGGCAATGCCCAATTCCTCAGCCGCCATTTCGATGAATTGCCGGACCGAATATTGAACGCCGGTCGCGATCACGAAATCCTCCGGTTGCTCCTGCTGCAACATCAACCATTGCATGCGAACATAATCCTTGGCATGTCCCCAATCTCTTAACGCATCGATATTGCCCATAAATAAACAATTTTCCAGTCC
>JBNLEI010000125.1:0-40226 GCA_050304855.1 Methylococcaceae bacterium | reverse complement strand
ATGCGTAATAATTGTTGAAGAACTGGAATCGCTGTTTGGACCTTGTTTTTTGGCTAAAGGAGAAAAAATCAGCGCGTTTACTTACCAATCGTTACAGAGTGTACTGCCCGGTCAGGCATTGGAAATGGAGATGGAATATATAGGAGGGCCGCACCGAGGCACGTTTCAAATTACCAAAATAATTCGCCATTTTAATGCAGGATAGGAACAGCGTAGCCGTCAAATAGCGCACTATAATCAGAGCCCGAGCGCCTGTCGATCAGTATGAGATAGCTTAATTGGTTTAAGGCGATATTTAGGTGCGATATGCGATACTGCAGTCTCTGAATCATTTTTATTTGGACCGCTTCGTCCCGGATCCTCCAGAAACGTTATGTTTCCAGAAAAATCCGGGCATATTTCTACAAATCGTCAAGGTGTAGTTGAAGTTATTTAATCAGAAAATCGCGCATCATGCCGAGATCCTCATGTTCCAGGTTGTGACAGTGGTACATGAAGAGTCCTTTGAAATCGTTGAATGGCTTCAATAGTGTCACTCTTTCTCCGGGCATTACCAAAACGGTATCTTTCCAACCTTCGTCGACCAAACCCTCAGCCACGGTGGCATGGCCACGTTGGAAACGGGGATTGACTTCGCGTTTTACGACCTGGAACTGTTCGCCGTGTAAATGCATCGGATGCGGCATGGACATGCCGTGCGAGCCACTAAATCCGTTGTCGAAGGCCATTAGCTGCAACGTGTTGACGGGAATCACTTCGTCGGGACGGACATCGTTCATTTTATAGGAACGGCCGTTCAAAAGCGCTGACATATGGCGCATGGACAGGGTGATCGTTCTTGGTTGACCGGGGTTTGCTGAATCCTCAGTGCGTAGCGGCGTAATCGGAGTCAGCCTGGAGGGTAATGGATCGCTGCTTTGAGCCTTTTTGACCACTTTTACGTTTAGGACAGGATAATTTCCGCCCAATGGCAAGGCGTTGCCGGACATCATGCCTCCCACGCCTCCACCCATTCCGCCCATTCCGCCCATACGGCGGCCGCCCATCATCCCACCGCCCATTCCGCTTCCATGATGCATTGAGGCAGCAAACGGCAGGCTGCGTAAGGTGAGTTCCGTCCCTACGGCCTTGGCGCTGAAATCGACCCACAATTCGCGTCTTTCGCCGGGGGCAAGCATCACGTACGGCATAGTTTTCGGACGTTCTATCAGGCCGCCGTCAGTACCAATCACGGTGATAGGAGTGCCGTCATCCCAGGCCAATTTGTATATGCGGGAATTGGAGCCGTTCAACAGGCGCAGACGGTAGGAACGGGTTTCCACCGGCAGTACAAAGTCCGGTCGTCCGTTAATGAAGAGTCGATCGCCGAGAAACCCCTGCATTTTTTGCATCATATGATTGCTGTAACGCAGTTGATTGTTACGGTCGAAACTCCGATCTTGGATGACCAGAGGGATATCATAGTCCCCTTTGGGAAGCTTCAATGCCTGTTCTTTTTGATCGCTGACGATAATCAGTCCAGCCAGTCCTGAATAAACCTGTTTGGCGGTGACGCCATGGGTATGGGCATGGTACCAATATGTTCCGGCACGATTTAGGACTTCGAACTCGTAAATGTAAGCTTGGTCGCGGTGGATGGCGTACATGGGATTACCGTCCATGTCGGCGGGAACGTGCAGTCCGTGCCAATGCAGTATCGATTCCGCAGGTAGGTTGTTATGCAGGTAGATTCTGACTTTCTGACCGGTTCGCAGGTGCAAGGTCGGAGCCAGATAAGTTTCAGGCATATTTTGTACCGTATAAGACGAACCTTTCAGGATTTTGCCGAAAACTTTCCAGACACGGGTTTCCGGCCCGTCGAAAATAGGAATTTTGATCGATGCCATCGTTAGCTCGATTTCGATATCCGCTTGAAAATGCGGCGAAGCTTGATTGACGGCTGTTTGGCCGGTAGCGTGCAATAATGCGGGAAAGGCGGAGGCGGCAACGCTCAAGCCTGAGTATTGTAGAAATTTCCGGCGTTGAATATCGACTAATTTGTTCATGGGAGCCTCCCCTTAATTAATTTTACAATATTAGAAATTGATGATATACCTGTTGGCAATTAATCGCAATGTAAAATTTTCCGAAAGAAATGAATTCACTGGAAACCTTTCGCGGTTGGATATGACGAACTTAAGAATTTGTCGCTGTGAATTTTGATAAGGCATGTTTTTTGAATGATGTGTAGTGAATCGGTTTAGCAAGAAGGTTTTCACTCAGGAGCATTAGAATGACAATCAGAAAAATCCATCTGCAAATTAATGGTATGCATTGCATTGGATGCGAACAGACGATTGAAGAGACGGTTTCGGCTTTACCGGGGGTGATGAGTGTCAAAGCCTCTTATCCCGGTGAGTCGGCGGATATTGAATTCGATGACGAGTTGATTCGGGAGCCGGGCATTCATCGCTGTATTATCGATAAGGGCTATGAGATTAGGACGGAGGCGACTAAAAAACCACGAGGTTGGTTGGGGATACTGATATTCATTATTCTCCTGCTGTTGGTTGGTGGCGTGGCTTTCTGGGGAAAAAGCCTGATGCCTGCGTTGATACCCCAGATCAATCCTCAAATGAGTTATGCCGTGTTGTTCGGTATCGGTTTTTTGACCGGATTTCATTGTATCGGCATGTGTGGCAGTTTTGTCGTAGGTTACGCCGATCAATCCATGTCGACCGCAAGAGCCATTCTGTCACATATGGCCTACGGTTTCGGTAAAACGGCGTCTTACTCGGCAATCGGCGCTTTGTTCGGTTTGCTTGGCGCGGTCGTTATCATTACTACCCATATGCGCGGGGTGGCTGCTTTGGCGGCTAGTGTTTTCTTGTTGTTATACGGCTTGAAGATGCTGAATCTGATTCCTTTTCTCCGTCATTTTAGTTTGCGTCTGCCCAAAGGCGTTACCCGAGGTGTCAATAGCAGTATCAGAAAGCGACGCAGTCCGCTGACGATCGGTATATTGAGCGGGTTTTTACTCGGTTGCGGGCCTCTACAGGCGATGTACATTATGGCCGCAGGAACAGGCGACCCTTTGGAAGGGGCTGGTTTACTGTTTTTCTTTGGTTTGGGGACGTTGGTGCCGTTGCTGGGGTTCGGTTTTTTTGCAAGCTTCTTGTCACGGCATACGATTCACGAACTGGTCAAGGTGTCCGGAGTATTGGTGATCATTATGGCGCTGATGATGGCCGACCGGGGGTTGAAAATGACTCAGTCCGGATATGATTTCAATTCGTTACGGCAGATGATCGAGCGGCAATTCGCGTCGGGTGAAATTGAAGACAGTGGGCAATGAAAATCGCCGGATTGCAATTTTCGGCGATTATTGATGGTGTTGCATATGGTTTGGATGGTGCTCGGTCGCATGACGGGCATGGTCGCTGAGCTGAGCTTCGAACCAGCGATGAATCGCTTCGATTAACTCGGGATTTTCCGTTACATAGGTGATTTCGGCGCCGTTTTCCAATTCACGGTAACGGATGTCGATAGCGCCGGGTTCGGCATTTTTTAACGCGGATAGACCGGGCATGTTCTTACCGTGAATTTTGGTCGGATCGGAAAAAGTCCCCTGTTTGAATTCTGCGGCAATTTTGCCGAGATGTGCGCGGATCAATTCGATTTGTTCCTGATTTGCCGGATCTTTTGCGATGACCTGTTGAATGCCGCCCTGTTTAGTTTTGGAGAAAACGTGCAGGGTTTTCTCCAAATCGAAAGGCATGACTCGCCGGCCAAGACGGGCGACCTCGTCGAGTCGGGCGTTTGAGGCCGGTTCGACGGCCAGCGTGGGGGCCATAACGGTAACGCCTAAAAGTACCAGGACTGTCGCTTGTAAGTTCATATTTAAAGAATTTTTTTTAGTTGATGTTTATCGATAATGGCGCTACGTCCGCGGGTCTGAATATAACCAACACGCTTGAATTCGGCAATGATTCTACTGGCAGTCTCAGTGGTAATAGCCAATAAGGCGCCAATATCTTCTCGGGAAGGTAGATATAAACGTTCGCCGTCTTGAATATCTGACAAATACAGCAGCAAATTCGCCAAACGTTTTCGGGAGCTGCCGGCGGTAAATTCCGCTAACCATATATCGGCGTCATGTTGGACTTTCTGCCAGCGGACCGTTAATTGTTTGTATAAATGCGGGGAATTTCGGTTCAGTTGTTCGATATCTTCGGTCGGGATCCGGCAGATTGCGGTCTTCTTTAAGGCAATGGCTTGCTGCAAATAAGGAGTCTGGTTCAAAGCCTCGATTCCGGCAAGGTCTCCTTGGCGCAGAAGGCGAACAATCCGATAGCTCCCGTTGGGCAGATATCGGACGAGTTTGATCAAACCGGAACGAAGCGTGTAGACGTATTTGGGAGGTTCGTTTTGTTTATAGAGCGTATCACCGGCTTTCAGCTCGATATCGTCGATCGGATGATGCAATAGATCGAAATCCTCACGCTGTAAATCCGCAAACAAGACTAAGTCCCTGATATGGCACTGACTGCATTTTTCCGTACCGTTCCAGGCTTGGTCAATTTTCGATAACTTCATGGCAATGATATGTGAGCGGCAAGCGTTGCGGTCGTTTTCTAAATCAAAACAAAAATTGGTTCTTTTCGCTGCGGCTTGGTTTGCACTAAGATTAATAAAACATTGTTATTTAACACGGTCCACTAGGCTATTTGCCGTAGTAATTGGCGATATTGGCACATTATGCCGAATGATCCGCTATTATGCAGGTTACATGCCACTGGAAGTTCTTTTTTTCTGTTTTAATTTCGCTCGCGGTGGATTGATAAATATCAATTAAGTAAACAATAAGATCCTTTAAAGTTCAATAGATTGCGGATTATTCCGCACATGTTTTATTGAATGACAAGGGATATTCTACATGCACCAAATCTATGTTAAAACCGCGACCATCGGCTTGTTCGCGGTAGGCGCCACATCGGCACATGCCTTGAACCTGGCCGATGCGGATAAAGAAATGCTAGCGCCGATGGTTATCGAAGGCGACATTTTGACGCCGGATGTCGTCGGTATCAAACCCGAAGTTGGCGGCATCAACGATGCGGCGGCTTTATTACAAAAAGTGCCGGGCGCCAATGTCAATGCCAATGGTCCACTTTCCGGCATCGCGCAGTACCGTGGGTTGTTCGGCGAAAGGGTGAACGTCAATTCCGATGGAGCGACCTATAAGTCCGCCTGCGCCAATTCGATGGATGCGCCGATGAGCCACGTACCGACCTCCCTGACGGAAACTGTCCGCATTAACCGTGGTATTGCTCCTGTCAGTAGCGGTATAGAGACGATCGGCGGCAATATAGTTCAACGTACGCGCCGCGGCGATTTTGCCGAAGGCGAGGATGTTTTGTTCAGCGGAAAAACCACCAACGGCGTTAATTCCGTTAACGATGCTTATTTCACCAGTATATTCGCTAATATTGCCAATCAAAACCATAAGTTCCGTTTGGGCGGCAGCCGAGAGGAAGGCAACGACTATGACTGGGATGGCGGCCTGAACAGGGCGACCAGCCATGAGCGTAATGCCGGCACGCTGGGTTACGGTTTCCGGACCGATGACAGGAACCACGAACTGGATTTTGGCTATAACTATAACGATACTCATACGACCGGAACGCCGTCGTTACCAATGGATATTATCTATTCCCGCGGAGGTGTGTCGATTTTTAATTACCAGGGGTTGCTGGCTGACAAATATGCCGTGACGACGGAATTCCAGTATCAGGATATTCAGCACCGGATGGACAATTTCACGTTGCGAGGCACTGTCGCTAATAATGCCCAGCGTCAATCCGACAACGTGGCAAGAGGTTTCGGTTATAAGGTCACGATTGATATTCCGTTGTATGACGGCAATTTGCTGCTGGGAGCCGACGGCGACAATATCGAGCACGATGCTTTGATTACCAATCCGACCATGGATGCTTTCAGTATCAGAAATTTTAATGATGTGCAGCGCGACCGCTACGGCGTGTTCGCCGAATGGAAAGGCGAATTGGTCAGAGATTGGGAGCTGGAACTGGGAAGCCGGGTGAACTGGATTCGGATGGATGCCGATAGTGTCGGCGGTACCGCCGGGCCTTTCGCCAATCCTAACAGTCCCGCATCGACCCTGGCCAATAATTTCAATGCTCAGAAACACGCGAAAGACGACCTGAATGTCGACATGGTTGCGGTGTTGACTCATCACTTGAATAACGAACTGGATGTAGAGCTGGGTTTCGCGCGTAAAACCCGTTCGCCTTCCTATCAGGAACGGTACAACTGGTTACCGCTGAACTCCACCGGTGGTTTGGCGGATGGACGCAATTATATCGGCAATATCGAACTCCAGCCTGAAGTGTCCTACCAAGCCGAATTAGGCGTTAACTGGCAGACGGACAACGCTTATTTTATGCCTAGAGCGTTTTATCGTTATGTCTACGATTATATTCAAGGAACCGCGACGTCGAATGCTACGGCCATAGCCGCGGCGAAGATGGCTGATCCCTCTGCGCCGATTCCCTTGGAATATACCAATGTCGATGCTTATCTTTACGGTTTCGATGTCGAGGCGGGTTTCCGTTTTCTGGAGGACTGGAAAGTCGACATGATGGTCAGTTACGTCCGCGGACGACGCGACGATGTGACTGATAATTTGTATCGTATCGCGCCGCTCAACGGCCGGATCGGCGTTTTCTACGATACGCCGGAATGGCTGGCGGGGAGTGAGTTGATCGGCTACGACGATCAGAACGAAACGGCCAATTACAACGGCGAAGTGGTTACGCCGGGTTATTTTATCTGGAACCTTCGCGCGCAGTACCGTCCCCAATACCGCGCAATTAAGGGGTTGCAGATCGGTGTAGGTATCGAGAACGTCCTCGACGAATCCTATCGCGTCCATTTGAGCGGACTTAACAGAAATAAAGTGAACGATGGAACTCCGCTTAATGAACATCTGCCCGGCCCGGGACGGAATTTTTACGCGACTTTGAGTTATGACTGGTAATTCGAATTCCGCCATGCAAATTAGCGCCGGTTCGAAAAGGAGCCGCCTTTTAGCCTGTCACTCAAGCAAAGAACCGGTATCTCATAAACTTCTGTATTGAAAGCGGGA
Source organism: Methylococcaceae bacterium (assembly GCA_050304855.1). GTDB lineage: Bacteria > Pseudomonadota > Gammaproteobacteria > Methylococcales > Methylomonadaceae > Methylomarinum. Next base: position 33,079 of record JBNLEI010000125.1, on the reverse strand, counting down.
GCGAGGTGGATATGGGGAATTCTGTGGTGGATTTTTTGGACAGTGGCGGCGATGTTCTGTGGGTTATTCTGTTTATTTCGATCGGACTGTGGTGCCTGATTTGCGAGCGCCTGATTTATTTTAGATTCGTCTATCCTTTGCAGCAAAAACAATGGATATCACAGTGGAGTCAGCATAACCATCACGGTCCCAGAGTGGCGTTTCATATTCGACGTTGCATTCTGTCGGAAGCCAGAATCAGTCTGGAGCACTCTATGGCCGTGATCAAAATGTTGATTGCGATCTGTCCCATGTTGGGTTTGCTCGGGACGGTCGTCGGGATGATTCACGTCTTCGACGTGATGGCGGTCACCGGAAACGGCAATGCCCGTTCCATGGCAGCCGGTATCTCCCAAGCAACGATTTCGACCATGGCAGGAATGGTCGTCGCCATTTCGGGAATGTACTTGCATAAACTGATCGAAAAAAATATCCATGACAGAATCCAGCATTTAGCGGTATTGTTGATCGAACAGTAAATAGAACGTTTTTAAATCGGCTGCATTTGCATCTGGAGTAGGATCATGAAAATAGCTGTCGCCAGCCAGAATCGAAGGCAAATCACCGGACATACCGGCCATTGTAGAAAATTTTGGATATACACGATAGAAAATGACCGAGTTGGGAATAAATCGTTACTGGAATTAAGTAAAGAACAATCCTTCCATGACATTTCTCCCCATGAACCTTCTATGTTGGACGGAGTCGACGTATTGATTGCCGGCGGCATGGGGAGCGGGCTAGCGCGCAAACTTGAAGCTCGTCATATCAAAGCATTGATTACCGCAGAGGAAGACCCGGACACAGCGGTGGAGGATTTTTTACGCGGTGTTCTCAAAGAGGAGCCGCTTGAGCCTCACTCCCACGGTCATAAGCACCGATAAACTCGAACGGGAACGGAAGAAAATTAAGGCCGTTCCCTGCCGGATTGACGGGGAACGGCGCTGGTTGTGAGTTATGGAAGCGGAGGGAACGTCGTATCGGCAAACGGTGACGGTGTTTCTTTCGGGACGTTCGGATCGTTGCCCCACTCCTGATAACCGTCGGTCAAAGTTTTCAAAAAGGCGACCAAAGCCACTTCCTCCTCGGTCGACAGCATCAGGTTGCCTAATTCGTCGGTATTGACGTTTTCACTAATCTCGGGCGCTGGCCATCCGGTTACTCCGAACCCGGGATCGTTATTGTCTGCAACCGATCCTAAGACATCCCGCGTATTATAAAAGTGGACGATCGCTTCCAATGTTTTAAATACGCCGTTATGCGCATAGGGCGGTGTAATTTCGATATTTCTGAGGCTCATGACCTTGTGTTTGCCGAGTTCGTTACCGTCGGGATCTCGTTCAGCGATGTCGGCGCGTCCGCCTAACCCCAGGTCGGGTTCGGGATTGCCGGGAATGTTGACGTTGCGTGGTGCGCCGATATTGTCGTAGGTAAAGTCGGTAAACAAGGGGGGAAAAATACTCCCATCGGGAGCGATGGCGGCTTCGCTGACGTGGCAGGCGGAACACAGCGCTTTGCCTTCGAACAGATCCAACCCTTGCTTCTCAAGGGGAGATAATTCGGTTTGCCCCGCCAGGTAATAATCGAATTTGGAGGTAAATCGATTGAAAAATCGGCTTTTTTCAAAAGCCGCAATTGCGTTTGCTATCGCTTCGTAGGTTTCTCCTACACCCGGTGGAGTATTTTGTCTGAAATGCCAGCGTTTCTTGAACGGAATCGCGTTCAGGTCGATACCGTATATCCTTTTGAATGCTTTAACGTATTTGCGGTTTTCCTTAAGTCGGCTGACGACCGCCCATTTGTTAGGCATAGCCATTTCCTGGGGACTAAGAAAGGGCATTTTGGCTTGTTCCTGCAATGTCGCAGCCCGCCCGTTCCAGAATTGTCCGCCGATATACAAACCTTCGCTACCATCCCAATGAAAAAAGGGACTGAAAGCGGCATAGCCGACACTAGCGGCATTCAGAGCGCCGAATTCGCCTTTGACAGAACCGTCGGAAACGGCGGACCCGGTCAGAACATTATCTGGATCGACAAATCCCGGTGCATGAAAGTTAAGGTCCCGGCTTAAGGATTTTGCCGATTTGAGGCTATGGCAGGAGGCGCAGGACTGGTTCCTCATTAGAGAAAGGTTGGTATCGTTAAAAAGGCTTTTCCCCAATTGCGCTTTCTTGCTTAAATGCTGTGGAAGACCGGCATGAGTGCTGGAAGAGAGGAGCCAAAGTAACGAAGATAGCGGTAGACAAAGTATTAATTTATTCATAACGAAACATCCTAGGGAATTGGGCATTATAAAAGTATAAATAATAATGATTGTTATTTCCAATAGCATGATTAAATAAAAATAAATGTTAATAATGCTCTCTGAGCGATTTCGGTTTTGTTCATGGCATTAAAAGGGGAAATTCGGCACAATAGGCGAGGTTAGGTTCGGCAACGTCCGTGCGATCTATCAAGCAAACCGGAGATTAACGATGCAGTCAGGTAAAAAGCGTATTCTGATTATCGGCGGAGTGGCCGGTGGAGCTTCTTGCGCGGCACGATTGAGGCGGTTGTGCGAACAATGCGAGATTGTTTTGATCGATAAAGGGGAGCACGTTTCTTTTGCCAATTGCGGGTTGCCTTATTTTGTCGGCGATGTCATTAAGGACGAACGCAAGTTGCTAGTAGCAAACCCCGATCTGTTTCAAAATCGTTTCAACATCAAAGTGCTGACTCGGCATGAAGTGACGGCTATTAACCGGGAGAGCAAAAGCGTTAGCGTGACCGACCTAACGGAAGGCACTACTTCGCAACAGCATTACGATGCTTTGCTGCTTTCGACTGGCGCTAAAGCAATTAGGCCACCTTTGGAAGGTATCGACTTACCGGGTATATTCGTGTTGCGGACGATTCCGGACAGCCATAAGCTAAAAGCAGCGGCAAAAACCGCGAAGCGAGCCACGATTATTGGCGGCGGTTTTATCGGTTTGGAAATGGCCGAGAATCTCGCTGTCCTGGGTTTGGAGGTGACTATGATTGAAATGGCGCCGCAAGTCATGCCTCCGCTGGACCCTGAAATGGCGGCTTATGTGAAAACCTGCCTGCTAGACAACCATATTCATCTGAAACTCGGTTGTGGCGTGGAAAGATTCAGTTCGACGACCGACGGGTTGAATGTTCATTATAGTGGGGGGCAGTTGGTAACTGATATCGTGCTGTTGGCGATCGGCGTGGCCCCGGCATCCGAATTGGCGCAACAGGCCGGACTCGAGGTGGGTGCACGGGGAGGCATCAAAGTCAGCAACACTATGCAAACCAGCGATCCCCATATTTGGGCGGTAGGCGACGCGGTGGAGGTAGAAGACTTTATCAGTAAACAGAAAATTTCCGTGCCGTTGGCCGGTCCTGCCAATCGCCAGGGACGCATTGCGGCCGGCGCCATTCTGGAGTCGTTTAATCCCCGTTTGAAACGCAACCTGAGTTTTCGCGGAGTCCAGGGAACTGCAGTTTGCCAGGTTTTTGGCACCACAGTCGCCATAAGCGGCGCCAGTGAAAAAGCATTGCAACGGGCGGGCATCGATAACTACCGGGCTGTTTATCTGCATCCAGGTCACCATGCCAGTTATTATCCTGGCGCCCAACCCATTCATTTGAAATTGATTTACGATGGCGATAATGGCCGGGTGTTGGGTGTTCAGGCGGTCGGCAAGGTTGGAGTGACTCGCCGGGTCGATGTCATTTCGATGGCGATACAGATGGGGGCCAGTGTGTTCGACCTGGAAGAAAGCGAATTATGCTATGCTCCACAATTCGGTGGGGCTAAAGATCCCGTCAATATGGCGGGCATGATTGCGGCTAACAATTTGCGAGGCGACCTGCAATTGGCAGATTGGAAAGGATTACATGGTGATGATCATCTATTGCTAGACGTTCGTTCTAACAGCGAATTCAAAGCCGGTCATATCGACGAGGCGATCAATATTCCGCTGGAAGAATTGCGCGGCCGTATAGGCGAATTGGACACCGAGCGGGAAATCTGGTTGGTTTGCGGTGTGGGACAGAGGGCTTATTACGCCGTGCGCCTGTTGATGCAACATGATTTTGCCGTGAAGGTCTTGTCAGGCGGGATGCAGACTTATCAAGCTTTTGTTATCGCCGAGAATTAATGGAAGATTTGTTTAGCCAATGACAGATATTTTGACTCTCCTTGGGATTGACGGCAGCGCTTTTATTGCTGACCATCTTGAAATCCAAATCGCAAGCGGCCAAACTGTTAAAAAATAACCTGCGACTTATAATCGCCATTAAATACTTTAGGAGGGCAGCGATGGGCTGTTGTGACGATCCTACCGAACCGGTCAAAATCAATCGCAGCGACTTGGTACAAGTTCAAGAAGAGTATGGAAATCTTCAACGAGAATTGTTTACCGGCGATCCCGAAAAAGTGATGCTGAGACAATTGCATAAAGCGAATGCCTATTTGCGTGAACTGGCGGCTCTTCGGGCTCATTACGCTTCGGTGCGTATGGAGGCGATAGCATTGCTGGACAAGGATAGCCGTTCCATATTAGAGCGGGTTGTCGATGCCGAAGGCGACAGCGAATTAGGCGTTGCTGCTAGACGCCGCTTGGAACAGCTTGATAGTGACAAAGGTTTGTTTGGACATTTGTTCGAAGGCTAAATATGAGCGATTGCGAATGTGGAATTGAAGTTTCTCACCGAGAACAATACCGGGTTTTATGGTGGCTGCTGGCGATTAACGCGGTCATGTTCGGAGTCGAGTTGATAGCCGGTATAGTCAGCGATTCGACGGCGTTGATGGCGGATTCTCTGGATATGCTTGCCGATGCTTCGGTCTATGGCATCAGCCTATATGCCGTGGGTAAATCCGCAAGGCAAAAAGCCGGTGTCGCTTTCAGTAGCGGCATTCTTGAAGTGATGCTGGGATTGGCGGCGGGTTTTGAAGTCATTAACAAGTTGCTATACGGGAGCGAACCGCAGTCACTTTACATGATTGCGGTGGGATGTTTGGCACTGATGGCGAACACTGCCTGCGTTTTGCTGATCGCGCGATTTAGGGACGGCGACGTGCACATGCGCGCAAGCTACATTTTTTCCAAAAACGATGTCATCGCTAACTTGGGGGTTGTTGTTAGCGGCGTGCTGGTTGCATGGTCAGACTCCAACCTTCCTGATTTACTGATAGGCCTGTTGATTGCGCTGGTCGTCATTCGGGGTGGAGTTCATATTTTGAAAGAATCGCGTGCAGCCTTCAGGGATTGTTGAATTCGACGAGTTGTTCGGCTTTGTTCGATTCCTTCTGCTGCTGGTGTAGATAAGTGCCTCCTACGATAAATGCCATAATGCCGATATAAATGATCGAAGCGATGCGTTTGGCTTTTTTGACGCTAGGTTCCTGAAAATCGTGAAATACAACGGGCTTGTTTTTATCGGTCATTTCCAATACCTTGTTTCTGCTTTAACGGAATGAATTATACTCTTGTATCAACAGTTTTTTAATTTTACCGAAGCGCCCTTTACGATTGCGCCGGACCCGCATTTCATATTCATGAGTTCGAGGCATCAGGAAGGTTTGGCCCATTTGCTATACGGCATCAACCAGGGTGGCGGCTTTGTGGCGTTAACCGGAGAGGTCGGTACCGGCAAGACTACCTTGTGCCAATGCTTGCTACAGCAATTGCCCGAACAGGTCGACCTTGCATTGGTATTGAATCCGAAGCTGAGCGCGGTTGATCTGTTGGCAACCATTTGCGACGAACTGTCGATCAATTACGACAAATATCGGCAGACGTTGAAGTGCTTGGTGGATTGCCTGAATCACTACCTATTGGCGGCTCATGCCAATGGACGGCGTACAGTCTTGATGATCGACGAGGCACAGAATCTCAGTTTCGATGTGCTTGAGCAAGTTCGGCTGTTGACAAATCTGGAAACCACTAAAAGTAAACTGTTGCAGATTATCCTGGTAGGTCAGCCGGAACTGCAAAAGATGTTGGCTTCAGAAAAATTACGGCAATTGAACCAGAGAATTACCGCTCGCTACCATTTACTACCGTTGACCGAGACAGAGACTGGTTTATATATCAAACATCGACTGAAAGTCAGTCATGGTGACCCCAATCTATTCAAAACCGCCGCAATCAAGAGAATACACCGTTTGTCCGGCGGTATTCCCCGTCTGGTCAATATTATCTGCGATCGAGCGTTATTAGGGGCTTATACTCAGGATCGTCGCAGAGTGACCGTTGATATCGTGAATCGGGCGGTACGCGAAATCGACACTCGTCTGCTGATTGGTTATCAGCGGCGAAGACGGTGGTTATTGTTGGGTTGTTTGTTACTGAGTGTTGCTGCGGCCTTTTGGTATCATCAGCCATTGGAGAATTTAACAAAAAAAGTTAATGGTGACTCGGACGAAGAAAGTACCGTTGTCGTACATCAGGAGCAAGTTACAAAAACTACATTACCAGTATCCGCGGAAACAGAGAACTCGCGACTCGTTGAGGAAGAGCAAATTTCGGTTGGGGCGGACACCGTCATCGAAACCCAGTCGGTCGAAGACCGGAACTTAGATTTGAAGGTTTTTCTGCTGCAAGAGGAGCTTTCTTTGCAACAGGCCTTTACTGAATTGTTGCAATACTGGGAGCTTGAACCGCTGGCCCTTAGTGAGTGCTCTCAGTTACCGGTGAATTGCTTGGCCGATCAAACCAGTTGGAGGGCGTTGCTCGCCCTGAACCGTCCCGCCGTGATAGAGCTTGCCGATAGTCAAGCCGACAAACACTATCTGTTGTTGGTCGCGGTAAAAGACGGCCAACCGGTATTTCGGCATCAGGGGCAGGAAATTCGCTTTCCTTTGCATGAAATTCTGGCTTTATGGCAAGGTTTTTATCTGTTGATATGGCAGTCTCCGTTGGCTAAAGTCGAAACGATTAATCCAGGCGAGCAATCGGCTGCGGTCGTTTGGTTGCGACAACAACTCGATGTGATTCAAGGAAACGTGGTCCATGGCGGGGCCAGCGATTATTTTGATGCGGCATTACAGAAGCGTGTTTTGGATTTTCAGCAAACCCAGCAACTACAGGCTGACGGCATTGTGGGGCCGCGGACGATGATTCATTTGCAAAATGCTGCGAGCGGCTCTGAAATTCCGGGACCAAGGTTAATGACTGATTGATATGTCTTTTATACTAAACGCTTTAAGAAAATCCGAAAGGGAACGACAGCAAAATCGAGAACAATCGTTATCGGACCATTTGCAGATCGATCGTTCGGCAAAAAAAGGCGGTGTTGTACGATGGTTGGTTTTGTTGATTGCCGCCAATGCTTTGGCTTTGGGTTACGTGCTGTTCCAGTACCGTCAGAATCAGGATGAAGGGAAGCCGGATAAGCGCCTCACGACCGATATTCAAGCAAAAGCGCCACAGGTAAATCCTGTGTTATCAGGTCAAAAAAAGGAAAGTAAAGCGCAAAACACAGGTTCAAGGCTTTCCATTGCTGATATTGTTACTAAAAAGAAAACCATTTTGCCGACCAGTGTGGCAAAGGTTGAAAAAGAACTGCCTTTGGCGGAACAAAATTCCGGGCCGGAAAAAACGCCCAAAAAAAACGATCCAGAACCCATTCAGATGCAAACTGAAACCACCGAGATTCCTTGGTTAAGCGAAATGCCTCATTCGTTTCGCCGTCATGTGCCGGCCATTGATATCAATGTTTTCGTCTATTCCGACCAACCTGAAAACCGTTTCATTATGGTTTCGATGCAAAAATTCCGTGTCGGCCAAAAAATAGCCTCGGGGATGGAACTGATCGAAATTCAGCCGAACGCTATTGTGGTGAAGTACGACGGACGACGATTCAAAATCAGGCGAGATTGACGGGTTTATGCAGACCCATACGGTCAAACAAAGCGAGCATAAAGTTGAAAATACCCAACGTAATAAAGAGGGGAATAGCAATTGCCAGACTGATCAGCCAAATGGTGAGGTGATGAGATTGTTTCTTCATAATGCACCGAGGGTTAAGCAACCATTGCTTGTTCATATTCATCCAGGCCGTTGGCATGGATACCGATGGGTTTTTCATCCGTTTCCGTTTCAGAAATATTGCTTAGAAAATCAATGACTTCAGGGCTTATTTCAGTGTCGGCGCCGAGATATTCGTTATCAATGTAAAATTCGCTATTCATAAAATTTCGTAAATCAACGTATTAAATTGTTTGTTAAATAAGACTGTTTGATGCTTTTGAAAGTTCATTATTGAGGAGTAATGTTACAAAAGCGTGACAACGAGTCCGATGGCGCGATGATGAAGTCAAGTGTGGCGTTGCTGCTTCTTGCCGAGCTCGGTTGGTTTACGGAAGAATCGTTTCAATCCATCATGACTGTTCGTCGTTTGGCTCCCCAGTGACCGGGTTCCGCTTCAAAGACCCCGGCGCAACGGGTCCCGCATTTGTGACAGCAACCTTCGGCGTTGAGACCCCATTCCGATAATTCGTACCAGTCTCGGCCGATCAGCAATTCACCGCAATAATGACAATAAGTGCTGTCCGCCTCTTTATTATGCACATTGCCGACATAGGCGTAACGAACGCCGTTTTTTAAGGCGATACTACGAGCTTTCAGTAAAGACCGCACTGGGGTATGCGGTTTGTCGCGCATTTTCCAATCGGGGTGAAAGGCGGAAAAATGCATCGGCACGTCCGGACCGAGGTTTTCCACCACCCATTGCGTCATTTGTTCTATTTCCTCTTCGGAATCGTTTTCGTCAGGAATAATCAGCGTGGTCGTTTCCAACCAGACATCGGTTTCATGCTTGATGTATTGCAGGGTTTCCAGAATCGGTTGTAGATGGGAACCTGTGATTTTGTAATAGAAGTCTTCGCTGAAAGCTTTTAAGTCTATGTTGGCGGCATCCATGACGCGGTAAAATTCGGCCCGAGGTTCGGGGCAAACATATCCCGCCGAAACCGAGACTGATTTGATCCCCAATTCACGGCAGGCTAGTGCCGTGTCGATGGCGTATTCGTGGAAAATCACGGGATCGTTATAGGTATAAGCAACGCTCTTGCATCCCGAGTCTGCGGCTGCCTTAGCGATCGCTTCCGGTGTTGCCTGGCTCATCAGCGAGTCCATCTCGCGTGATTTGCTGATATCCCAGTTTTGACAGAATTTGCAGGCCAGATTACAGCCGGCCGTGCCGAAAGAAAAAATCGGCGTTCCCGGGAGAAAATGATTGAGCGGTTTCTTCTCGATAGGGTCTATACAAAAACCACTGGAACGACCGTAGCTGGTCATGACGATTTGATGATCCAGATTTTGTCTGACAAAGCACAGCCCCCGTTGTCCTACATGCAACTTGCAAAAACGCGGGCATAAATCGCATTGAATCCGGCCGTCTTCCAGGGCGTGCCAGTAGCGAGTGGCTACTGTATTTTTATCAATTAATATACCCATATTAGTCACTTGTAAATTTAGTTATACTGCCTATAACTTTACTATAAATTAGATCTGTGAGGTGATTATGACTCATGTAATTAGACAGCCGGCGGTCGCGGGAAGTTTTTATCCTGCCGATCCCGAAGAGTTGAAAGCCTCGATTCATCGTTATCTGGATAAAGTCGAGCCGGTACAAAAGGCGCCCAAAGCTGTGATTGTTCCGCATGCCGGTTATATCTATTCCGCTCCGATTGCAGCTAGCGCGTACGCGAGGCTTAAAGGCGCGGCTGGAAAAATTACCAGAGTGGTTTTAATAGGGCCTTCGCATCGGGTCGGTTTTGAGGGGCTGGCGGTTTGTCATGCCGATCAATTCGCCACGCCGTTGGGAAATATTACTGTCGACACGGAAAGTCGTGAGAAACTGCTTAACTTGTCTTTTGTTGATTATCTGGATCAGGCGCATGTGTTGGAGCATAGTCTCGAGGTGCAGTTGCCGTTCTTGCAAGAGTTACTGGGTTCATTTCAGTTATTGCCTTTGGTCGCGGGCGATGCCAGTGCGGATCAGGTTTGTCAGGTGTTGGAAATGGTTTGGGGCGGTGAGGAAACTTTGATTGTTATCAGTTCGGATTTAAGTCATTACCATAGTTATGCGACGGCCCGCGAGCTTGATAGAGAAACGACGGACTATATTGAAAAATTGCAATATGAAAAGCTGGATTTTGATTCCGCATGCGGCCGAGTAGGTGTTGGAGGCCTGCTGGCCTACGCCAAGTCGCATGGCCTGAAAATTAAAAACGTGGATTTGAGAAACTCGGGGGATACCGCCGGCGATAAGTTTCGCGTGGTTGGATACGGAGCGTATGTCATTGAACAATGAAAATCGAAAGAGGTTGCTCAAAGTAGCCAGGGATTCGATCGAAAACGGTTTTAAAAACGGCAATCCGCTTTGCGTTAATCTGCGTGACTTTCCCACGGAACTGATCAGGCCCGGCGCGACGTTTGTTACATTGGAAAAAAAACATCAACTGAGGGGCTGTATAGGTATGTTAGAGGCGGTATTCCCTCTGGTTGAAGATGTTGCCGAGAACGCTTTTTCCGCGGCATTCAAGGATCCTCGGTTTCCGCCTTTGCAAAAAAGCGAACTCGACGACTTGGAGATTCATATCTCGATATTGGGTGAGCCGGAACCGATGATGTTTTCCTCGGAAGAGGATTTGATAGCGCAGATTCGCCCGAATGTCGATGGTTTGATTTTGGAGGAAGGCCGGCATCGGGGCACCTTTCTGCCTTCGGTTTGGGAAACTTTACCGGATAAAAAGCAGTTCCTTCGTCATCTGAAAAACAAGGCTGGATTGCCGGCTGATTATTGGTCCGATTCGATAAAAATTTTTAGATACACTGCCGAAGTGTTCGGTTAGTTTCCGTTAGTATTGAGCATTAAACGTTCAAATTGTTCGGCCGGCAAAGGCGGGCTCATTAAGTAGCCCTGTAAAAAATCGCAACCTTTTTCCGCTAAGAACTGTTTTTGAGCTTCCGTTTCCACACCCTCAGCCACGACTTTTAGTCCGAGGCTGTGTCCCATGTTAATGATCGTGGTGGCAATCACTCTGTCATTAGGGTCGTCGGCAAGATCCTCGACGAAAGAACGATCGATTTTAAGCTTGTCTATCGGTAAATGTTTGAGTTGTGCCAATGATGAATGGCCGGTGCCGAAATCGTCCATAGCGATACCGATACCCAGCTCCTCCAGCGCCCGCAGCTCGGTTAAATCATCGTATTTCATAATCATGCTTTCGGTGACTTCCAACTCCAGGCGTTGCAACGGAAAGTTGATGTTGGTCAACAGGTATTGCAATTGAGCGGCGATTCCCGGTCGTAACTGATTGGCCGATAGATTAACGGCTAAAGAAAATTGCGGTAATCCTCGTTCCCACCATGCCTTGCATTGCCTACAGGCCACTCCGAGAATGTACATGCCGAGTTCGTTGATTAAATCCGATTGTTCGGCAGCCGGTATAAACTCCGCGGGCGGAATCAAACCTTTATCTCTGTGCTGCCAACGGGCTAATGCTTCCGCGCCGATAATTTTCCCGCTTTGACAACAGTATTGAGGTTGATAGTAAACAATAAATTCCTGCTGAATCAGGGCTTGGCGTATGTCGGCAGTCAGTTGCAGACGGTCGGTCACCGTTTGAGTCAGGGTATCTTGGTAAAAATGGCACCTTCCCGAGCCGTGTTTTTTAGCTTCGTACATAGCCGCGTCGGCGTTGCGCAGTAGTATTTGTGCAGTTTCGCCATTATCGGGATAAATACTGATGCCGATGCTGACGGACAAGGGATAATCGATGTGGTTGATAGTGAATTTCGAACTGAAAGACCGGCTGATTTTTTCGCAGATATTAGAGATTAATCCGGGGTCTGCAGAATTTTCAATTAGGATGACAAACTCGTCTCCACCAAGGCGGGCAATAGTATCGCCTTGTCGCAAACAGGATTGGATACTGTGAGCGATATATTGTAAGACCGTATCTCCCGCTTCATGACCTTGGGTGTCGTTTATATCCTTGAATTTATCCAGGTCTAAAAACAATAACGCCAGTTTCTGACGAGTTCGTTTGGCGACCTGTATCGAGTGTTCCAGATGATTATTGAAAAGGGAGCGGTTTGGCAGGCCGGTCAAAGTATCATAGTGTGCCAGTTTCCATAATTGGGCTTCTTCCCGCTGTCTTTTAATGATAATGCCGGCGATATAGGCACAGGTTTCCAGCAGGCGTTTGACGAATTCCGAGGGTTGGCCGGGTTCAAAGCTTGATAAGGCGAATGAGCCGATCGGCGATTGTTCATTGATTCTGATCGGATTGGACCAGCAGGCGCCGATATTAAAATCCACCGCAAATTGTTGCAGCCCGCTCCAGCGCTTGTCGGTGCAAGTATTGAACACGTATTGCGGTTCATTGCAATACACCGAAGTACCGCAAGAGCCTGCTTGAGGTCCCGGTACCAGGCCGTTCAGCATTTCGACCGCTTCAACCGGAATGGACGGTGCCGCAATGACTTCCAGAAAACTCCGGCTTTTATCGAAAACCATGATCGAGGCGACTGCGTCGGACGCTAAGCTCTCCGCTGTTTTGCATAAGGCATTCAGAACAATTTCATGGTCGGTACCCAATGCCAATTGTTCCATGATGTCGCGCTGCATTTTCAACAAAGCGTTGTTTTGTTCTCGGCTAAAAACCGTTTCTTTGTTCGGCGAGGCTAAATCCGATTTCATAGAAGTTAAATTGCCGATAGTGCAAGTGTTTCATTGAGTTACGGCATAAATGAAAAAAATTAGCAATCTTATTTGCCTTTTATAGCATAGATCGTTTCGTAAATAATGAAGCGTTTTGAGGCGAGTCGGCAAGCTGTTTTGTTAAATAATTAACGTTTTTGTAGTTGTTTTATCAGGTTTTCGATGTGACTTCTTTGCCGGGAGATGTCCTCGCACAAGGCGAATTGGTCGGCTGCGCGTAGTAAATTGTGCTCAGGATGGTTTACTTTGAAGTATCGGTTGCCTTGCAGAAAATCGGTAAAAAACCGCAGTCCCAGTTCAAAAGGAATGAGTTCGATAGCCGGATACAAATACTCATAATCGGCCTCGCTAAAGAACTGTTTAGCCTCCTGCAAGTAGCTTGTTAACAAAGCGGTACAGATATTCAGGTCAAAGCGATTATTCGTTTTATCGTGGCAGCAGGAACGTAGGCAGTCGCCGATATCGTAATGAACCAACCCAGGTTTGACGGTATCCAGGTCGATTAAGCTGATGATGGTGTCGGAATTGTAGGCGAACAAAAAGTTATTCAATTTGGGGTCGCCGTGGATGATACGCTCGTGTAACAAGCCTTTTTGTTTGGCTTGCTCCAACACGTCAGCTCGATTTTGAAAGGCCGCAATGAAGGATACGCAATAAGAGAATTCATCAAGTTCGCTACGAACCACCGATGTTTTCAATGCCTGATAATAGGACTGTATATATTGCGGGGTCATATGAAATCCCGGCAGCGTATCGAACAGCGTTTTGGGGTCGAGATCGATGAATAAACCGTGAAAATGAGCCAGTGAAAAACCCGTCTGTTCGGCTTCGCCGATTCGGCTGATACATTCCCGGCTTTCGCTGTGCTCAATCAGTTGCAGGGCTCGCCAGCAATTATGTTCCTGATCGATATGATAATTTTTACCGGTCGCCGTTGTAAGGACGGCCGGTACGATTAATTTCGAGGATTGTTCTGCTTTGCGTTGTAGATGGCGATTAATTTGTTGCAGGTTTTCCATGACCCGTTCGGGGTTCGGGAAAACTTGATTATTGAGGCGTTGCAAGACGAAGTTTTTGTTAGCTGCACGGACCAGGAAGGTGTCGTTAATCAGGCCGTTGCCGAGAGTTTCGATGTCGGCAATGGGCTGGTCGGGGCAAAATTGTTTCGCGATTGATTCCAGTAAAGGGTTCACCGGGCTTTCATCAATTCGGTCAGTTTTTTCAGGGCTTGTCCGCGGTGACTGATAGCATTTTTGACTTCCGGCTTCAATTCCGCCGATGAGCAATTATAATTCGGCACCCAGAATACGGGATCGTAACCGAAACCGTTTTCGCCGCAGGGCTTGTCCAAAATGCGGCCTTCCCAGACGCCTTGTGCAATGACCGGTGTCGGATCCTCGGCATGTTCCATAAAAACAATGACGCAAACGAAACGTGCGCTACGATCAGCTTCGGGGATATCTTCCAGTTCTTTTAGCAGTTTCAGCAAATTGTCCTGATCGGAAGCGCCATTTCCGGCATAGCGAGCGGAAATCACGCCCGGTGCGCCGTTCAACGCATCAACGACGAGTCCCGAATCGTCGGCAATAGCAGGTGCTTTTGCATGTGAAGCGGCATTACGAGCTTTAATGATAGCGTTTTCGATAAAAGTGGTGCCGGTTTCGGCCGCTTCGGGAACATTGAAGCGGGTCTGAGGAAGGATCGGGTGTCCTTCCAGGATCGCCTGAATTTCTTTAATTTTGCCCTGATTGCCGCTGGCTAATACGATTTGTTGATGTATTCCAAACATTAGACGGTGCTGCTTAATGCTTCCTGTTGTTTAATCAATAATTGTCGGATACCGTGTTCGGCCAGTTCCAGCATACTGTTCAACTCGTCTTTTCTGAAAGCATGGCCTTCCGCCGTGCCTTGAACTTCGATAAAGGCACCGGCATCGTTCATGACTACATTCATGTCGGTTTCGGCGTTGCTGTCTTCGGCATAATCCAGGTCCAAAACCGGTACGCCCTCGAAAATACCCACCGAGATTGAAGCAATTTGTCCGTGCAAGGGATTTTTCTTGATGACGTTATTTTTCAGCAGATGCTGAATCGCGATCGATAAAGCGACGAATCCTCCGGTAATGGAGGCTGTTCGTGTGCCTCCGTCGGCCTGAATGACGTCGCAATCGATGGTGATGGTGTTTTCGCCCAGCGCTTTCAAATCGGCAGAAGCCCGCAGCGAACGGCCAATCAGGCGTTGAATTTCCAATGTACGGCCGCCCTGTTTTCCCCGTCCCGCTTCACGAGCCATGCGATCATGCGTGGAACGTGGAAGCATGCCGTATTCCGCAGTAATCCAGCCTTCGCCTTTGCCTTTTAAAAAAAACGGTACGCGATTTTCGACGCTGGCGGTGCAAAGGACCCGAGTATCACCGAATTCGACCAGAACCGAACCTTCTGCATGTTTGGTATAGTTGCAGGTAAAACGAATTTCTCTTAGTTGGTCTGGGGTACGTCCACTCGGTCTCATAACGATCTCGGCAAAATTAAAACGCGACAGTATACCCGTTTTTACCGCTTTATTTTAGTTTTCCACCGTTAGAGCCTGTTGTAATTCTTCGACCGATTGTGGTCGGTTTTCGGGTTGCAGAGCCATTGCCCAGTCGATGGCTTCGAGTAGAAAAAGAGGATATTTTTTTTTATGGGCCTTGATGGCCGGCACCAATGTGTCTTTCTGTTCCCGTTCCGGGGCCGGTACCGGAACCTTCATGTCCAGACAGGCGCGCATGCTGGCGCCGATCGCATAGATATCAGACCAAGGACCCAGACGAGTTTTGCTGGAATATTGTTCTATCGGCGAAAAACCTTGCGTTAATACTTTGCTGCGATTGCCGTTTTGATTGACCGGATAATGTTGAATGGCGCCGAAATCCAGCAGTAACGGATCATGTTGCGGACGGATCAGAATATTGGCTGGTTTGATATCCAAATGGATAATGTTATGTTGGTGAACTACGGCGATACCGGTCAGCAGCTCCTTAAAGATTTTCAGTAAAAATTCTTCGTCCATGGCGACCAGTTTTTTGCGCAGTATTTTGTCGAGGGTAAGACCGTAGTCGTAGGTCATCACCATATAGACGGTTTCATTGGCTTGGAAAAAATTGATGACGTCGACAATATTGTGATGCTTTAGACTGGCCAACACCTTCGCTTCCTCAAAAAATAGGGCGCGGCCGCGCATAAACAAGGTTTTGGTTTCGTCACTATTCGGGGTGACGACATTGTTCCAGGTTCGATGCGCTAGTTTTCGGGGCAGGTATTCTTTGATCGCTACCTGTATTTGATCCTCCAATTGCCTGGCTAGGTAAACGGAACTAAAGCCGCCATGAGCGAGTTCCCGCTCAATCATATACTGGTCTATAATGGTGCCCGTTTGTAAATAGTTCCACTCTTGAGGATAGGTTTCAGGATCGTAATATTCAGACATTGGAGCTTGAGAGACTTAAATAGCCCACTAAGTATAGGTGAAAAATGATAAGAAGTATGACGGCTTTTGCCTCTGCCGAAGCCGAAATAGATAATCTACTCATTAATTGTGAATTACGGTCGGTTAATCATCGTTATAGTGACATCAATTTGAAATTGCCGGAACGGCTGCGTTTTGCGGAGTCCGACATTCGCTCCGCTATTTCGGCTTGCTTGAAGCGGGGCAAAATAGAATGCGTATTGAATTACAAAAAACAAAGTGCGGAGCAAACTTACCCAGTTAATCGTGATGCGGTAAAAGGACTGCTTGCAGCAACGGCCACAATCGAGAGGGAAATGGATAAACAACAGCCGTTTTCCGCACTCGATGTTTTGGCGTTTCCCGGTATTCAGCAGGAAACCGAGACCGATCGTGAAAGCATGCAAGCAGGAATTAAACGCCTGTTGGATAAAGCTTTGGTCGCCATGTTGGCAACTCGTGAACGGGAAGGCGAACAGCTTGGCTCATTGATTGAAGACCGCTGTGGGAGAATGCTGCAATTGGTTGAGCAGGCGGAAACCCGGTTGCCGGAGGTTTTACGCCTGCTGCGCGAGAAAATGTTAAGCCGTATTGCCGAATTGGTTGCGGAACCCGATTTCGACCGGTTAGAACAGGAACTGGTACTTTTGGCGCAAAAACTGGACGTGGCGGAGGAGCTGGATCGCCTGAAAACCCATATTGAGGAAGTGCGCAGGGTATTGAAGCAAAACGAGCCTATCGGTCGCCGTCTGGATTTTCTGATGCAGGAAATGAACCGCGAAGCCAATACCTTGGGTTCCAAGTCGGCCGACAAGGAAATGACCGGTATTTCGATTGATTTGAAAGTATTGATCGAACAGATGCGGGAACAAGTACAGAACATTGAATGATGCACGTATGAATACGGGAAAACTCTATATTATTTCGGCGCCTTCCGGCGCCGGCAAAACCAGTCTGGTGAAACAATTGATCGCCGATATGGACGATTTGACCGTATCGATTTCACACACCACGCGGGCGATGCGCGATGGCGAACAGCACGGCCGCGATTATTTTTTCGTTAGCGTCGATGCCTTCAAAACGATGATTGAGGGCGAAGCGTTTCTGGAACATGCACGGGTGTTCGATAATTTTTACGGCACCGCCCGCAAGACAGTGGAAGATAATTTGGCTTCCGGCCTGGATGTGATCCTGGAAATCGATTGGCAAGGCGCGCAGCAGGTTAAACGCATGATGGCCGATTGCCGATCGATTTTTATCCTGCCGCCTTCTATTGCGGTTTTACAGCAGCGCCTTAAAGGGCGCGGACAGGACAGCGACGAAGTTATCGAACGCAGGATGCGCGATGCAACCGCCGAAATGAGCCATTACCAGGAATTCGATTATCTGATTGTTAACGACGATTTTCAGCAGGCGTTGGGCCAACTCAAAAGTGTTATTGTTGCCGATCGTCTCGGCCAAGACCGGCAGCAGCGGAAACTGTCCGACTTGTTGGCGGAATTGGTCCCGCAAAACTGACCTTTTTCCCAAGACGAACAAATTTTATTTCAATCGACAATATATTTTTTGGCCGTGCGTCGATCCAGTCGAGTAATTCTGGCCACGGCTTCATAACTGCCATGTTTGTCATATAAAAATCGGCAATACTGCTGCATCAATTCCTGAGCGGTCATTTCATCGCCGTTTTCCGGCAGCGCGAAACTCGGCTGGTTTCTTTCGGTTGATGGCCGGTCCACCACATTGTAATCCCCGGTTAAACAAATACGACGGATGCATTGCTCCAATTCCCTGACGTTACCCGGCCAGGCGTAATTTTCCGGCACCGTAGCGCGAATCCGCGTTTCGATGCGGTTAATCAATTTGTTATCGGGATTATCGATTGCACGCTTCAGCAAGCCGGTGATCAGGCGGTTCAGTTCGGCCGGGTTTTCCCGCAATCTTTGTCGTAGGCTGGGGACGACAATGACATCGGAGCACAAGCGGTAATACAGGTCGTCGCGGAAGACGCCGTCATTGCGTAGTTGTTCGATATCGCGATTGGTGGCGCTGATGACGCGACCGCCGAACCGTAATTTCTCATGGCTGCCGACCGGGCTGAAAGTCCGGTCCTGAATAACATTTAATAGTTTGACCTGCGTCGGTATGTCGATATCGCCGATTTCATCAATGAACACCGCTCCGTTGGCGCTACAACGCGCAAACACGCCCGGATGGTTATCGATGGCGCCTGTAAAAGCGCCTTTTTTGTGGCCGAATAATTCAGACTCCAGCAGCGAAGCCGGAAATTGCGCCAGATTAATCGCCAAGAAAGACCCCGTGAAGCTTTCTTGAAAACGGCGCCGCTTGAACTCGTAAGGAATAAAGCCAGAACAACCGATAGCATGGGCGGCCAAGCTTTTGCCGCTGCCGGTGGCGCCCAACAGCAACGTCGAAAAATCCTCCATGTGACCCAACAGATAATCCAGATACCAATGTGGGTTAAACGTGAAAATATTGTTCCACAACCGCATGCGCAGTTCGACGATGGATGGGCAATCGCCGGATACCGACGAGTTGATGAAATAAAAGCCCCGATGCAATTGGTAAAACAAGGCGATGTATTTGGCGCATTGGTTTTCGGTAAATCCGGCTTGCAGAAAACAATCGCTCAATTCGCCGGCGAACGGAAGTTCAAGCGAGCGGTCGCCGGCTTGAGCTTGATTGATAATAAATTGATTGAAGCGATCCTGGAATTCATGGAAGCGGTAAAACAGCCAAGCGTAGATCAGTGTCTCCCGAGTTTTGCCTTGAAAGTCGGTGATACGGAATTCGTTTAGTGGTTGTAGTTGTTGCAAGTGTTCGAAAAGCAGCGGCTGGATCTTCTCGCTGCGCTGATAAAGGTCCAGCGTATTTGGCGCGATATTCAGCAACTGACAGTCCGCTTGTTCCCTTTCTCTGCTAAAAGGGTTTGCGAATGCCAGATCGGCAATTTGCTTAAAAAACGTGTTTTGTTCCGGTAACAGTTTTTTCATAACGATATGGGAGAAGGAGAGTTATTCAATTTTAGTATATATTGTGTGCATTTATTGTTTGGAGGGTTTTTAATTTTAATGACGAAAAACTTTATATGATTGATTTATCAGGAGAATAATATTTGGCCCGGCAATTGCAGTAGTGAAAATGAATCTACACTTAACAGAGGATATTCACTATGAACAGTTTCAAACGCCTATTCGTCAGTATTAAAGGTCAGATCGATCACGTTGCCGACGAATTTGAAAACCATGAGGCGCTAGCGGGCGCAGCGATTCAGGACTTGCAGGAAATCGCCCGCAAAACTCGGCTGCATTTGCACCGGGTCGGGAAAATGTCGGAGAGTTATCGACAACAACTGCAGCAACAGGAGGAGCAGGCCCGTTTGTGGTCGGAGCGTGCGATCAAGATTAGATCGCAGGACGAACAAAAGGCATTGCAATGCGTCAGGCGTTTGCGTCAAGCGCAACGCCAGATTTCCACTTTGGAACAGCAGCTTGAAGAAAGTATGGTGCAGGAAAACAAAATACGAAGCGATCTGAACGCCATTCAGGAACAGTTGTTAGTCTTGAAAAATAAAAAGGAGATATTGGCAGCCAGACAAAATCGCGCCAGTGTGCAGGAGGCTTTACTGGACAAGCGAGGAAACTCGCTGCAGGAGGTACAGACTATTTTCGATCGCTGGGAAGGCTCTGTGGTCGGCTCCGAGTACGATGTTCCAGAACCCATCGACAGCGACAGCTTTGCCGATGAATTCGAACAGGAAGAGGACGAGATAGCATTGAAAACGATGCTGGACGAATTAACAGGGTCCGATCAATCCGCAGACAAACGCTAAACAGGAGAGAATCATGTACGCCAATAATTATCAAGAATTTGAAGCTGCGTCGTCGGCGCGGTTAAACGAAAAAGCTCAGACGACTAATCCTCTGACTACAAAAATCACTACTTATCTGCGTTGGGTCGGGTCGGTGCTGATTATTCTTTCGGCAATCAGTTTCATGCTGCAAGGTCACGACGAAATACTGCCGGCTTATCGCTATTGGATCGGTTTGGGGCTGACTTTGCTACTTTGCGGCGGCGGCTTGGTTTGCGCTTATCTGTTCAAGGAAACCAAGGGAGCGCGTATCTTTTTCGGTCTTGGTACGGCATTTTTGCCGGTCCAAGTGTCCCAAGTTAGCGCGATGATTTATGCTTACTGGCATGGTGACGCGGCGCTGCAGCCGGAATTTCGTTGGTTGCAGTTTATGGATGTCAGTCCGGCGATTATTGCACTGGATTTTGTTATCACTGCGGCGTTGTTGCTGTTGGTCAGTTATGCCAGCTATTCCATTTTGGCGCGCAAATATATGAAAACGCTGTTGCGGGTTTCGGTGGTTGCCAATGTTCTGTTGTTGCTGCCGATTCGAGATGCCGGTCTGACACCGTTTCTAATTGCCGGCTTGTTTATTTTTCTCAGACAAGTCGAACAAAGCCTTCATGAGGACAGTGCGATGCGCTTGCCGGAGGGTATGGCTGCCAGAGCTCTGGTCAGTTTGCCATTATGGATCATTATTGGTCGAAGTCTGTTACATCCCGCCTCTTATTGGTTGGCGATCGTCGTTTCTTCGATCGTAACCATCTACTGCATTTATGACATTAGGCGTTATACTCGTTCGGCGTCCGTCGTCTACTTCGCCCAGTGGGTAGGTACTTTCGCCGCCATCGCCATTTGGTTGATCGTGTTGCAACATTTTCAAACTATTGCGGCCGGGCATCTGAATGCCTTGTTGCCTATCGCCGTGATCCTGTTCGTATTATCCGGACAAGTCGATTTTCATGCCAGATTGTATCGTTTCGTTAGTTCTTGTTTGACGGTTGTTTTAACTTACGGCGCGATGATCGATCAACAGGCATTGGCTCCGGTTTTTACCATTGCAGCCGGTATTCTTCTGACTGTCGCGGGTATTCGTTATCGCGAGAAAGTTCCTTTTTTCAGCGGGAATATCTGCGTAGCCGGCGGTTTCCTGTTCTACTGGGAGTATGCGGTCGATTTTTATGCCGCAGCGCCTTGGATCAGTTCCATCGTGTTAGGGCTGACAGTGATTCTGTTGGCTTCTTATCTCGAGAACAAAGAAAATCAAATCGTGGCGAAATCCCGCTATTATTACAACGAACTGAGAAACTGGGATTAAGCGATTATGTCCGGCAGATGGCATCATAAAAATTTAGTGACCTTCGCAGCATTCTTATTCTTGCTCGTAGTGAATAGCGCTATTACTGCCGGACAATTGGAACCGTTCATCAGCGACGGTTGTTCGCTGTTTCCGGACGGAACGCCGTTGCAACAGGAACTATGGTGTGAATGCTGCATTGCCCATGACATTGCCTATTGGCAAGGCGGCAGCCGCAAACAGAAACAGGCGGCGGACCAGGCATTGCGCGAGTGCGTAGCGCGCAGAACAGGTAACGGGTTGTTGGCCGACGCCATGTATTACGGAGTCTCCATGGGCGGTTCACCGGTATTCCCGACTTGGTACCGCTGGGGCTACGGATGGCGTTACGGCCGGGGGTTCCAGTCGCTCAATCGTTACGAGAAACAGCAGGTGGAAGAGGAACTGGAGCATTACCGGTTATCGTCTTCGCAGTCTTCCTGCGACATTAAACACCCTCTGGATTTGATCATCGAAAACGGTATAAGGGAATTATTGCCGCGGGATTGAGGCTTTCAAAAAAAATTTCGACGGAATTTTTCACGTTATCCGTTAATAAATTTCATGCGGTCAATTATCATAACGTCGGAACAAAATTGCCGACAGACATTTTTCGATGAGGTCTTTTTTTACATTTCTATCTTTTTTCAGCATTAGCGCTTGCGGAATTATTCCCGATTATCGATCGGAGCCGCCGGCTATCCTCCCACCGACGGCATGGAGTGCAAATTTCGATTCGATTGTCTCGTCGGAACCGTTGCCTTGGTTGGAGGAGTTGGCCGATCCCCAGTTAAATGCACTGATTGAAGAAGCGCTTCTCCACAATTACGATTTAAAGGCAGCGGCGGCCCGGGTCTTAGCAGCCAGAGCGATCGCGCGCATCGACGGTGCGCCGCGTTTTCCGCAATTATCCGCGGGCGTTAAGGCGTCCCGGGCGCAGCGTAATTCAACCAGCGGTTTCAGAATCAGCAATCCGCGCAGTAACAGTTTCGGGGTGGATTTCATCCTAAGCTGGGAACTGGATGTCTGGGGTAAACTACAAAATCAGGCGGAAGCCGCCGAATTGGATTTTGCGGCTTCCGAATTCGAGTATCGGGCGGCGCGTTTATCATTGGCCGCCAATGTGGCTTCGGCTTGGTTCCGGGCTGTTGAAGCCGGCCAACAATTGCAGTTGGCGGAAAAAAAAGTACGGGCTTTCAGCGAAACCCGTGAAATTATTCACGACGGTTTTGTCAACGGCATCGCCAGCGCACTGGATTTACGATTGGCTCGGGCCAATCTGGCTAGCGCGGAAAGCCAGCGTGATGCGCGTCGGATCGATCTGGACAGCGCCGTGAGAGGTTTGGAGATTTTGCTAGGCCGCTATCCGGACGCTGGTCTGATAGCGGCTAACCAGTTGCCGGAATTGAAGCAGCAGGTTGCGACAGGTTTGCCGAGCAATTTGTTGCGTAGAAGGCCCGATATTGTCGTAGCGGAAAAGCGGTTACTGGCGGCCGACCAACGTTTTACCGCCGCTTGGAAAAATCTGTTGCCGACTTTCAGTTTCGCCGCCGGCGGCGGTACCAATGCCGCTCAGTTGGCCGATATGCTCAATTACAACACGCTGGTATGGAATATCCTCGGTAACCTGACGCAGCCGATTTTTCAGGGCGGGCGCTTGATCGCGCAAAAAGACCAGGCGGATGCGCAGACGATGGAAGCCGCAGCCGATTATGCCAAAACCATTTTGCAGGCGTATTACGAAGTGGAAACCGCGTTAACCGCTGAGCGCCTTCTGACGACTCAACAACTGGCGCTGCAAAATACGGTAGAAGAATCGATCGAGGCGGAACAATTGGCTTTGGAGGAATACAGTTCCGGCATTACCGATATGATTACGCTGTTGGAAGCGCAGCGTCGATCCTACGATGCGCAAAGCAGCTTGTTGCAAATCTCCAGTCAGCGGTTGTTGAACCGTATCGCCTTATTTCTGGCCCTGGGCGGCGATTTAAAAGCGGAGCCGCCGGAACCGATTTTAGTCAACGATTCTTTTTTCTTCAGCTTATTTAATTAGTCAGGACCGCTCAGTGAACCGTCTTAAAATAATTTTGCCGATCGCAGTGACATTGGCTGCCCTGGTCGCCAGCTACGGCATTATTAAAAGTAAACCCAAGCCTCAGCGCAGGGCCAAAACCGTTGTCGCGACCAATGTTGAGGTGATACCGCTGAAGCGAAGTGATTTTCAGGTCTGGGTCAATTCCCAAGGCAGTGTTACGCCGCGTACCGAAAGCACGTTGATTCCGGAAGTGTCGGGACGGATTGTGGAGATATCGCCGGCGTTTCGTGAAGGGGCTTTTTTCGAAGCCGGCCAATTACTCCTGCAGATCGACCCGAGTAACTACCGGATTGCGGTCACGATTGCACAAAGCAAAGTGGCTGAAATGAAACTGGTCCTTGCCGAAGAAAAGGCTAAAGCCAAACAGGCGGAAAAAAACTGGTTGCGTTTGGGGGAAGGCGGAGAACCCTCCGAGTTGGTATTGCGCAAACCCCAGTTGGCAGGCGCTAAAGCGGCACTGGCTTCCGCCGAAGCTCAATTGGAACAGGCGAGGCTCGACTTGCAGCGCACTCGCATCAGCGCCCCTTATGCAGGGCGGGTGCTGGAACAGCAGGTGGATGTCGGCCAATATGTTTCGCCTGGAACCGTGTTGGCAAGAGTCTATGCTGTCGATTACGCCGAGATTCGTTTGCCGCTCAGTGACGAACAATTGCAATTCGTCGAAATACCCGAATTGTATCGTGGCCAAGATCCACAGAGTCTGATTATGCCGGAGGTCGAGTTATCCGCGGTTATGGGGCATCGAAATTATCGCTGGCGAGGGCGTATCGTTCGCGCTGAAGGTGCTTACGATACCCGGAGCCGGCGTTTATCTTTAGTCGCTCAAGTGGACGATCCGTATGGCAGAAGCGAAGCGGGTAAACCGCCCTTGAAAGTCGGTCAGTTTGTCGAAGCCCGTATCAAAGGCAAGCAGCTGGAACAGGTGTTCGTGATTCCCCGTGCGGCGCTCAGAGACAACTCGCAAGTGTTGATCGTCGATGCGCAAAGCCGGCTTGATCTACGACCGGTTCGGCCGATATGGCGGGACGGCGATTATGCCGTGATTTCCGACGGTCTCAAGGAAAACGAATGGCTATGTGTCACCCCGATACAGTACGCCGTCAACGGTTTGCCGGTAAAGGCCTTGCATAACGGAGAAGCATTGTTTGCCGTTAAGGGAGCTTCGCGGCCGTGAACGTGGTTATTCGTTGGTTTACCTATAATGATGTCGCCGCCAATTTATTGATGGCGTTGATTATTTTGGCCGGCCTTTTTTCCATACCGAAAATACCGATGGAAGTGCTGCCGCGCTTCGAAGCCGACGTGGTCAATATCCGCATCGCCAACCCTGGTGCGACTCCCGAGGAAATGGAGCGTGAAGTGGTTATGCGGGTGGAGGAGTCGATTCACGATCTGGAGGGCGTCAAGGAAATCGTGTCTACGGCGGTCGAAGGCACTTCCACCGTCGATGTCGAAATTGTGCGCGGATACGACACGCGCGCCGTCATGGACGATCTGAAAACACGCATCGATGCAATCAATAATTTTCCCGAAAGTATCGAGCGGCCGGATATCAAGCTTGTGCAGCGCAATATCGAAGTGATCAGCGTGGTTGTGGCGGCCGAAATGAGCGAACGCGATTTGCGCAGGGTCGGTGAAAAAGTGCGCGACGATATTATCGCGTTGGACGGCATTTCGCAGGTGGCGTTGAGTGGAGTGAGGCCTTACGAAGTATCAATAGAAGTCCCCGAGCAGCAATTGAAACGCTACGGTCTGACGTTCGAGGAAATCGCTCGTGCCATTAACCGCAGTTCGCTAAACGTGTCGGCAGGAACCGTTAAAGGCGAAGGCGGCGATATTTTATTGTCGTCGCGCGGACAAGCTTACACACAGGAGGATTTCGAGAAAATCGTGATTCGGAGCGGCGAACACGGTTTACGGTTGACGCTAGCTGATATCGCCACGGTGACCGACGGTTTCATGGAAGGCAATCTAGCTTCCGTTTATCAGGGTAAACCGGCGGTGATGATCGATATAACCCGAGTGGGAAACGAAAATGCCATAACCATTGCCGATGCGGTCAAAAACTATATCGCCGAAGCGAGAGAGAGTTTGCCTCCCAATATCGAAATCGGTTATTGGCGGGATCGTTCGACGATCATCAAAGGGCGCATCAACACGTTGCTGCAAAGTGCGCTGCAGGGTGGGGTGCTGGTTTTTTTATTATTGACGTTGTTTTTACGATTTTCGGTGGCGCTGTGGGTTTGCATCGGGATTCCCATCAGTTTCCTTGGCGTGCTGGCGTTAATGCCGGTGTTGGGCGTAACGATCAATACTAATACTACGTTTGCTTTCATCATGGTGTTGGGTATTGTCGTCGATGACGCTATCGTCACCGGTGAAAATATTTATCGGCATTTGCAGCAACAAATCGGCGACAGTGTCGAGGCGACTATCACCGGTGTAAAAGAGGTGGCTGCACCGGTCACTTTCGGCGTATTAACCACGGTCGCGGCTTTCGTACCGATGCTCGATATCGAAGGGCGGCGGGGGCAAATGTTCGCAGCGGTGGCGCTCATCGTGATTCCGGCACTGTTGTTTTCATTGTTGGAAAGCAAACTGGTATTGCCGGCGCATCTTAAACATTGCCAACCCGTTAATCGGGGAATGTCGCGTAACCTATTGGAAAAGATACAGGACGCTTGCAGTCAATTTTTGCGGCGTTTTATCAACGACCGTTATCGTCCGTTTTTGGAGCGCTCGGTCGGGCAGCGTTATCTGACTGGCGCGATATTTCTGGGGGGCAGCTTGATTGTTCTAAGCCTGGTCGTCGGCGGCCGTATTGGGTATACCTTTTTTCCTCGTATCGAAAGCGAAGTGGCGCGCGCGACATTGATCATGCCTGTCGGAACGCCTTACGAGCTGACCGACCGGTATACCGGGCGCATAGCCGCCGTAGCGGAAAGGTTGCAGCAACGTTATATTGACCCGGATAGTGGCCAAAGTATTATTAAATCAGTGTATTCGGTCACAGGACAGTCGGATCGTAGCGGTAATCCGCAGCCTCAGCAAGGTTTGGTGATGTTCGAAGTAGAGCCGCCGGAGAGCCGGGTGCCTTATGTTTCGGTCGACCGGCTGGTCAGGGAATGGCGAGATCATATCGGCATCATTCCGGGTGTCGAAGACTTAAATTTCAAGGCCGAGATCGGTCATGGCGGCAGTCCGATCGATATTCAACTCCAGTCGAATAACCTCCGGCAATTGGAGGATTTTGCCGACGCCATCAAACGAAGGTTGAAAAATTTTTCCGAAGTGTTTGACGTCAATGATAATTTCGAAGGCGGCAAACAGGAAATGCGGTTGGCGATCAAACCGCAGGCTCAGTTTCTCGGTTTATCCCTTTCGGATCTTGCCGGGCAGGTGAGGCAGGCGTTTTACGGGTTGGAGGTGCAACGCATCCAACGCAACCTTGAAGAATTAAAAGTCATGTTGCGTTATCCGTTGTCGGAAAGGCATTCGCTGAATAACTTGGAAAGCATGATGATTCGTACGTCGGACGGTGTCGAAGTGCCTTTTAGCGATGTTGCCGAACTTCAGCCGGTCAAAGGATCGGCGGTGATTCGGCGAATCGACCGTAACCGCACGTTCAATATTACAGCGGACGTCGATAAGACTAAAGGCAACATCAACGCGATCAAGAACGAAATCGAAGGTTTTTTACAGGAGTTGTCGCCGGAATATCCCGATGTGCGTTACGGTTTCGCAGGAGAAACTCAAGAGCAGGATGAATCGTTTTCCAGCCTGACGTCGGGCGTGCTGTTCATGTTGGTGGTTATTTACGCTCTGTTGGCGATACCGTTCGCCTCTTATCTTCAGCCTTTTATCGTCATGTCGGTGATTCCGTTCGGGCTGGTCGGGGCCATTGTCGGCCATTTGTTGATGGGGATGAACCTGACTATTAACAGTATTCTTGGGATGTTGGCGTTGTCCGGAGTGGTGGTCAACGATAGTTTGGTACTGATTGATCGTTTCAATCAATTGCGCAAACGTGACGAAACCGTCACAGATGCCGTTGTTAATGCCGGATGCAGCCGTTTCCGGGCGATTCTATTGACATCGTTGACCACCTTTGTCGGATTGGCGCCGCTGATTTTCGAGCAGGATACCCAGGCTCAGTTTTTGATTCCAATGGCCGTATCGCTTGGTTTCGGCATTCTTTTCACCACATTGGTTACGTTGATTTTAGTGCCGGCTTTATGCGTGATTCTGGAGGATGGGCGCGCGCTGATAAAAAAAGAATCCGGAGTGTGACGGTTTTTGCCTCCGCATCCGTTATAACAATAACAGCGCTGTTTTTTACTTTTTTAATCGGAGAATCATTATGAACAAGTATTTGACCGTTTTTATGCTGTTGCCGTTGGCATTTACTCAAGCGGCTCAAGCGGAACCGGAACGCGGTCCGAAAGGCGATAAACCCCATTATTTTCTGAAGCTATTCGACGGCAACGGTGACGGTGCGGTAACGGAGGCTGAATTCAATAGTGCGATGCAGCAACGTTATCAGGAAATGGACGGCGATCAAAATGGCACAGTCAGTTTGGATGAGTTCAAACGCTACTCGGCAGAACGCCATAAAAACTGGCAGCAAAAAAGACATCACAGAATGGATCGGGACCAGGATGGCGCTATCAGCAAAAAGGAGTTTATCGACCGGGCTATCAAAAGAGCTGAGCGCCGGTTCGACAAACTGGATAAGAATCAGGACGGCATGTTGACTCAGGAAGAACATATCGAAAAGCATTCGATGAAAAAACAGCAATTGCTGGAAAAAATGGATAAAAACCAGGACGGTCAAATCAGTCGGGAAGAGCATGCGGAAATGACGCAGCGTTGGTTTGAGAAAATGGATGCTAATAACGACAAAGTCGTCAGCGGAGACGAATTGAAAGGTTGGCGCCATAGAAACTGACGGTTATGAAGCAGAGCGACCTCGAGGCAGACGATCACGAATTGATGCAACGGATTGCCGAAGGCGATAGGAACGCTTTCGGTTTGTTGATGCGTAGGCATTTACCTGCGGTGATGAATTTTAACCGCCAGTATTTGCCGTTGGAGGCCGAAGATGTCGCTCAAGAGGCCTTCATCAGGTTATGGAAAAAAGCGCCGCAATGGCGGGAATTGGGAGTCTCGCCGAAAGCGTGGTTGATGAAGGTCAGTTACAATTTATGCATCGACGAGTTGCGCAAGCGCAAAACCGAAACTTTGGATGACCTGCCAATGCAAATAGCCGATCCAAGCGGATCTAGTGAACGATTTTGGGGTGCCAGGTCCGATTTGCAGCAGCAAATGCGGGCGTTGAATGCACTCCCGGAACGTCAACGTAGTGCGATTGTTTTAAGCGTCTGTAGCGGTTTGAATAACCGGGAAGCGGCTGCGGTATTGAATATCAGTGTGGATGCCCTGGAATCGTTGTTGGCCAGAGGGCGGCGCACATTAAAGAAGACATTCGCTGCAGCCACCGGTTACAGCGGAGGAGACACAAGTTATGATCACGACTGACAGAGCGCGACAAATCCTCGCCAGCTATGGCGGCACACCCGAGCAATGGCCGGAAGGTGAGCGCACGGATTTGCAACATTTGTTGTCATTCGATAAAAAATTGCAAGCATTGCAGCAGCAGGCATTGCAGTTGGACAATCAATTGACAGATTTATTGGTCGCCGATGAAGCGGTTTCCAACGAACGCTTGGAAGCAAAAATTCTCGCGAGCCTCCCGGCACGAAGGGTCGTTAATGACGATAAGCGCTCGTCAGGCTGGTTCGACGATTTTTCAGAGCGTTTGCGCTCTTTTATCGGCGATAATTATTCATCATGGACGATTGCCGGGAGCGTTCTGACCTTGGTATTGGCGGCAGGATTGATTATGATCGGCAATAATCACACCGGTCCGGCCTTATCGGTTGTTGCCGAGGGGGACGCATGGTCTTTGATGGCTGAAGACATCGATACCTCCTCGGAATTGGAGCTTTTCGCAATGTTGGAACCGGAGTTGTTTGAAGACGACTCGGATATTCTGTAACTGCGACGATTCGAGCGATAATAGGCGTAATTGAGGAACGTTTTTTCGTTCAACTAACCGAAAAACAGCGATCGCGTAAAAATCCGGCTAAAAGAACTGGCAGGTAAATAATGCAACCGGTACAAGAACTACTTAGCCGAATTCGTTGGGACAAGAATTTGGCCGAGTCCGATTTTAAGTTAGGGTATTATGATCGGTTGGAGCAGCAACTGATTGTGGTTGCTTTCAAGGAAATTATTTTTCCCAAAGGCGATCATTTTTCATTTGAAATCATCGATCATGAGGGCCAACTCCATTCAGTGCCTTACCACCGGGTCAAAGCGATTTATCAAAACGACCGCTTGATTTGGCATCGCGAACATTAACACGGTCCATGATGAGCTTGCTTTGAAAAACCAGGATATTGCAGACAATTTACGCGAAATAGCCGAGTTGCTGGAACAACAAGGCGCCAATCGATTCCGTTCGAATGCTTATTCGAGGGCCGCTGATACTGTCGAACGTTTTCCTCAACCGCTTTCCGAACTGATTGAGCAACAAGGATTCACCGGTCTAATCGAATTACCGACCATTGGCGAAGGCATTGCGCGTTCCATCCTCGAATATGTTGCCACCGGTCGGATGAGCCGTTTGGAAAGTTTGAAAGCCGGCCACGATCCGATCGAATTGTTCGAACAAATTCCCGGTATCGGGCCGAGGCTGGCGCATCGTCTGATCGAAGTATTGCACATCGATACGCTGGAAGCGCTCGAAATCGCCGCACATAACGGTCGTTTGCAGCAAGTGCCCGGATTCAGCCGTAAAAAAATCGAAATGGTTCAGGCCTGGCTAGCTCATGTGTGGGGCTTCCGGCGTCCCGTTTCCCGAAACCGAGAAGCGATTGCCGAGCCGTCGGTCGGCTTGTTGTTGCAAATCGATTTTTTATACCGTAAAAAAGCCCGAGCCGACGAGTTGCCGAAGATTGCTCCGAAGCGTTTCAATCCCAGCGGAGAAGTCTGGCTGCCGATTATGCACGCCACCAAAAAAGGCTGGCATTTTACCGCTCTATTTTCCAACACGCCGCGCGCGCATCAACTGGATAAAACCGGCGACTGGGTGATCGTGTTTTATTACGACGATCGCCATCACGAAGGCCAGCATACCATCGTGACGGAAACCAAGGGGGCGTTGCTGGGTAAAAGAGTGGTTCGCGGCCGAGAAAGCGAATGCCGGGATTATTATAGAACTGCCAGGAAAAGGCTCGGCGAATAAACTATCACGTTTAATAGCCTGCTTTACTCGATCCGTATTGCACTGTAGTTGCTTTTTAACTTCATTAGTGACATGAAAAAGGAAGAATAAGTGTTATCAGCAGAACTTGAAAAATATCTCCACGACCACATTCCTCTGTCGAAAGCGATGCAAGTCTCGGTTGTGTCGATCAATGAAGATTCGGTCGTCTTACGGTCTCCGTTGGCGCCGAATATCAATCATCGCGAAACGGTTTTCGGCGGCAGCGCGTCCGCAGTGGCGATTCTTGCTGCATGGTCTTTGTTACATACTCGTTTGCGGCGTGAGGGAATTGATAGTCGTTTGGTGATTCAGCGCAACACGATGGAATACGAACAACCTATTTTTGATGATTTCATCGCTAAGTCATCGTTAGAACAAGCTGGAGATTGGCCGAAATTTACCCGGATGTTAGTTCGACGAGGGAAAGCCAGAATTGCCGTTATGTCAGTACTGGAACATGCTGGGGAAGTTGCCGGAAGATTCGTTGGCGAGTTTGTGGCGCTGAGTGATCAACGCAATTGAACGACAGATTAGGATCGCGGCGATAAAACGAGATGGAGAGGGTTCTCTGCCGTTCGTTTTAACGGGCTCCCGATAAACGCTTTTTTTGACGCAGTTTAGGCACAATAACCAGGATTGTCCTAAAGATATCAAGTGCTGATGTTTCGGATGCCCGGCTTGGCTCAAAGGAAAACTCGATTGCTCATGTAAATGGGCGCAATAGACGATAGCCATATTGCGCCCGGTTGGTTACGCGTTAGTTCGTTGACGAGCCGGACGATAATTAATTTTTCGGTCCGCCTTTCTTAACGACAATCTCAATTTGAGCAGTGTCTAACTCTTGATTGTCAGTTACGGTTAAGATTGCGATGTAGGTGCCCGGTTCGGAATAGGTGTGTAAAATACTAGGTTCAATCGAAGTGCTGCCATCTCCGAAATCCCAAGAGTATGTTAGGGGATCTACATCCGGATCCGAAGAGCCGGTTCCGTCGAAACTCACCTCAAGCGGTGCCCTACCGGATGTAGGAGTAGCTGATATTACGGCAACCGGCGGTTGATTGGCCGGAGGCGGCTGCAATTGATCGTTGGTCAATAAAAATCCGTGTTCTATTCCGTCCTTTAAGCCGATACCGACAATATCGCCGTTTTCGTTAATGGCGTTGGCTCGAGTCAATATCCAGCCGTCGGCTTGAACCAAATCGTTCAAATCCTTCATTTCGGGATCTTCCCAAATAAAGGCATGATATTTTTCCGGTTCGTAAAGACTGGTTAACGCCGTGACTAACCAGGAACTGCCGACGACTTGATTCGAATCGTTGACGTCATAGGCATAACTGGTCAAACCTTTTTCCGTTGTCGAGCCAGGAATGGGAAGCGTGCCCAGGTTTCTGACAGTATCGCCGTCGTACAGGAATGCGTAAGAGTACTCGCCTGTGCTCGAATTACTGTTGGTAGCGCCGACAATCATATTGCTATTGTTAATTGCTGTGGCGTAGCCGCCGTTTGGAATCGGCAGAAAAGAAACCGAGTCGAATGCCGGCGGGGTCATAAATGCGGCAGAGCCGGCGAGTCCGTAGCGGCTCTTTTTCCCAACCGCGTAACCGGCGTCGTTGATATCATACAAATAATAAAGATCGGCATAGACCCCTTGCCGAGTCCCCCTCGAATAGACGTTGGCCACATCGAGGACGCTCCATTGTTGGCCGTGGGCGTTGGAATCGTAAAGGGCGGGGTCGACCGGGCGTGGAGTGGCCCGGTAAGGATTCGGTTTGGATTTGCTTCCGGCCACGACACCGAGGCCGTTAATTCCACCGCCGGTATAGTCGTCGCCGATGTAATGCGTGGTGCTTCCGTCATAAAAAAATGCGCCGGTCAATGTATTACCGGTGACTTGTTCATTATCGTTGACCGCGTTGGCGACGGTGCCGTCGAGATTTTCGAATCCTCCGGCCGTGGTCCAACGAAAGGCTGTCGTCGGATATTGGTCGGTGTTTCTGGAGCCGACAACCGTCAGGTTATCGTTGACATCCAGCGCTTGCACATTAGCTCCAAGATCGACGAGATTATAGGCATTAGCGGAAAAGCTCGCCGCAGATCCAATCATCAATAACCAGTTAAACGGACGAAATAAGGGTTTTATCTTCATAAACATGATTCCTTCTACAGTAAAAAAAAGCGAATCGCATAGCGGAACAG
>JBNLEI010000124.1:0-1533 GCA_050304855.1 Methylococcaceae bacterium | reverse complement strand
AAAGGTTGCCCAAACGTGGCGAACCCCCTCGTGGGTGTGAGCAGGAACCAGGACCGGCGTACTGCGAGGCCTGACGACTATGGAAACGTCGCTGTCCTCAGGCATCTCGATGAAATAATTGCTCCCCGGCTCCTTGCGGCTCAGAAAGTCGATGAACCAAAGATTTTCGCGGGATACGTGATTGATGACCAAGTCGGTCATCAAATAAAAATGCTTGCTGATGCGTTCGATATCCGACCAATCGCCCAACTGGGAATTGACCGATTTATAGTCGATAACGGAAAAACCGTCATCGGAACTATACGGAAAATAGGGAAGGACATGCACGCAGTTGATGGATTCGTGCAAATGCAGACTGAGAAACTCGTACAACGTTTGCAAGGGTTTATTGCCGGTTTGTTGCACGTTGTCGCCATAAGTGATTAGGATCACGTCTCGCTCATTCCACAGTTCTTCTTTTAACGGCGGCGCTTGGGGGTTGATGTCCTGTAAAGTGTTCAGCAAGCGCTCCATTAATTCATGAGTGCTTTCTTCGCCATACAAAAATTTCAGGCGAGCCTCCGCTTTTTGGGTAAACCAGTGCGGTAGTTCGATGACCGGACGGGGAGCGGTATTCATGTTGAATATTCCTTGGAGTTTTTTTGTTTCATTAACAACACTTCCGACTTGCTGCCGAGGAAGACGTAAACAGCCAGACACAGCAATAAAAAACCCGCCGCTAGGATAATCCAGACGGCCTGGATAATGTATTCACCGCTTTCTTTAAGCGCGGATTTGAAGATCATCAGCAACGCCTCTATAGAAACCGCGATGATGATGGCGGCTATAAAGCGGGTGATCGTTCGCCGGGTCGAGCTATGCCTCAAGATGTCCTTATACAACAGAACTTCCTCTTCCAATGTGGTTTTACCCAGATCGAAAATAGCAAGGGCCAGCGTCAGATATATCACGACGCCGAAAGGCAGCAGCCTGTTTTCGCTTGTGGCCATCAGCGTCTGCAATACCAGCCAACATTCTTTTCCCGCCAAATACAGCAATAGCAATGCGACGCTGAACAGTCCGGTAACGATCACGGAATAGATGGCTTTGAAATAGGGTTCGAAATGTTTTCGTCGACTGTCTCCGGTCAAAAAAGAGATTGTCGCGGCCAAATCGATATCCAATACGATAAAACCTATTATGGTGTCGTCGCAATGCAGAATCTTTATGCAAGCGGACACGCAGAGCTCGCGGCGCACACTGGATAAGTAAGGCTCCGTGACGATAACCGAATCGGACTTCATTGCCATCAGGTAATAAGGCCGGTTGCTCCGGTCGAAGCCTTTACCGGTTTTAGGGCTTCTTTTATACAAGCTGCCGGGAACGTTCATGCCGATTTGTCTGCCGTTTGCGTCCAGCAAATAAAGCAGGCTGATGAATGGATAATAATCGCATAAGGAACGCAATTGCTCGGCGAGCTCTTGTTGATTTTGTTCGAACATCTTGGCATCGGCGAAACAACGCAAAAGGGAGGACAGCAGATGATGTATCGCC
>JBNLEI010000123.1:0-3264 GCA_050304855.1 Methylococcaceae bacterium | reverse complement strand
CGAATCGGTGGGTCTGTCACCCAAATCGGCTTCGATTTCACTACGCAACTGACTCAGAAAATGACGCCGCAGCATCGAATCTTCCGGTAGGGCTCTTAACGGACCAGAACCAGAAGACTGCCAGGCGGTAACGGTCTGAGTCGGCTTTGCCGGCGCTACCGGTTTAGCGCCAGCAGGTGCTTTTGACTTGGATAGACTCTGTAAACGTCCGGTAAATGCAACTTTCAACATTGCATCGTGATGCCGTTTCAAAGTCGAATCGGTTGGACGCGGGCTAAACGACGCTTCGACTTCGGCCATGAGTTGAGATACATAATGGCGTTTCAAAGTCGAATCTTCCGGAACAATATCAAACCCCTCGGCAAGGCGATACAATTCGTTTAACGGATCGGTAGCGATTCTGCCGGATATTTTATCTTTTCCGGCAACTACAGATTTAGCAGGTGCAGCCGACAGATTCTTTTCGTACATTTCAATTGCGGCGTGCAATTGCGAGGCGTTATCTCTATCCTGTAAAATTTTCCTTTTGGTATAGAGTAGTAGCAATACGCAGCACAATGCGAATGCGAATGTAAATGCAGCGGCTTCAACCAGTTCCAGGCTGACTAAATAAAACGCCCACCCTAAAAAAGTACAGAAAATCAATACACCGAAAACCAAAACGGTTCTACATTCGGATTTAATTGCAGTGGACTTCTCGGACTTAAGATAAAAAGGTTTTAATCCCAGAGCGGTCATATTGTCCGGTTCTCTGGTATCACACTTCAGTTGTCTGGCTAATGACAAAGTATCGAGATCCTGTTTGATGCGACGTTTTCTTGAACTGCTCATCCGCATCAGATAAATCACAATGAAAAATGCCACTAGCATAGCGGAAAGTGTAATTACGATTTCTAGGTTGATCATAACGACCTCCTCAATCACAAGTTATTCTAATTATATTTACACCTTTATTCTAACCCTATGATTTATAGAAAAGTTAGGCTGTCAGTATCCCCCTTGAGATTAATAATTACAAGTAAAAAGTCTAAGACGAAGCTGAAAAAACGGGCCTCTTCAATACTTCTAACGTATCCAATAGCGCAAATGGAATTTACCTTCTAAAGCTACCGGGCTGTATTTTCGGCGGGTTGCAGCGAATCAAAACCATTCGACTAGCATGGATTTTTTATCTTACGCCCCGCCCCGACCTCAAGGTGCACTTGCCGAATCAGCGGTCGTCGGCAGCCGGTAACGGCAGAAACATAGCCATATCTTCGGCAAAATCGACCGGTCCTTGATAGTGTTTTCGAATAATGCGAAGCGTTTGCGGCTCTTTCCCCAAGGTTCGCTGCATACGGTGAGACAAAATCAAATGTCGAACGCCGGCTTTCGCGGCTATTTTGCCGATTTCCGACGGCGGCATATGCAAAGCTCGTCCGGCGCCGGTCATATGTTCGGGAATGGCGTGGTGCGCAACCAGAATATCCGAATGCTGCGCCAAATGCTCCAAGCTATTATAGCGATTGCTCATGTCGCCCGAAAAAGTCAACGAGCAACCATCGATATCGACACGCCACGCCAATGCCGGAATCTGGCCATGATGGACGGCAATGGCCGATACGTCAATTCCATCTTGTTTGAACACTTGTTGCGGACGCTGATGTCCGGTAGCCAGATCGGTCGGCCGGATTTTGTAACGACTATCGATGTTTTCACTGACGTATTCGCTCAAGTAACGGTATATCCCCTTTTCCCCGGCAAGACCGTTGATGAATTCGCTGAGCGAAGGCATCAACTGATTGCCCTGTGGCCCGAAAACGGGCAAATCGACTTTACGCCCGGTGAAATAAAAGGCTTTGATCAACGCAATAAAATCCGCGCTGTGATCGACATGCAAATGAGAAAAAAGGACCAATTTTAAATCATTCGGCTGAGCGCCGCTTTTTTCGAAATTCAAAGCGCTGCCGGAGCCGGCATCGATCAATATCGTCGCCTTGCCGTCCAGCCAAATCAAATAAGCGGTGGAGGCACGCCCGTCGGTCAATTCCGGGCCGCCGGAACCCAACACTTGCAACTTGAGCCGTTGCGATTGGCATTGCGCCTGCGAGACAGGAGTCACGAATAAACACAAGATCGTTAGTAACCATTTCAACATGCGTACCTCCTGCGTAAACGGGTGAAGATTGCAGATACTTTATCCGACGCTATGACGGCATAAAAATTCCGAAATCCTGTTTTCCAACCAGAAACAAGGTTTAAACGGAACATTTCCGCCGATAAAACCGACATGACCGCCTTTTTCCGCCACTTCCAGTCTAACATGATGGGATAATTCTTCTGCACCGGGCAACACTTCCCTCGTCATAAACGGATCGTCCGACGCCTGGATCAGCAAAGTCGGTACCGCGATATCACTGAGGTATTGGCGGGAGCTCGACTGACTATAATAATGATGCACATCTTTAAAACCGTGTAACCTGGCAACCACCCGATCATCGTAATCCCAAAAGGATTTGATATCCGACAAATCGCACAAACGAATAATTTTTTCCGCTTCTGCGGCATTGCCGGTATCCCGTAAATAGCGAAGCTTTACCGCCATATAATGCTTCAACTCCCGAATCAGATGATGCCGATAAATTTTGGCAAAACCTGTATCCAGCTTCGTCGCGCAAATGCTGAGCACCAACGGAACAGAAACCGCCACTGCGGCATTGAGATGAAGATCTCTTCCCTTTTCGCCCAACCATTTCAACAACACATTGCCGCCCAACGAAAAACCGACCGCCAACATTACGGTTTCGGGTTCCCGCCGGCGCAAGGTCCTATAAAGAAAATCAATATCTCCGGTATCGCCCGAATGATAAGCCCGAGCCAACCAATTCGGTTCGCCGCTGCATCCGCGAAAATTCAACGCCACGCTACGCAGTCCCCGGCTTAACAGGCTACTTTGCAAACCCAAGATATAACCGGAGCGCGAACTGCCGGTCAAACCGTGTAACAAAATCACCAACGGCCCATCCCCTTCCCCGCACCAATCCAAATCCAGAAAATCCCCATCCGGCGTCGCCAGCCTTTCTCTTTGCCTTTCCGGTGTTGCTTCAGATTCACGAAACAACGGAGGATACAGCGTTTGCAAGTGGGTATTACGCAACCACCAAGCGGGTTTGAATAACGATTTTTTAATCATGTGTTTTAAGCTTTTTTAACCAGCTTAACCCAATTTTTAAATTTTCGTTACATCGGCTTTGATCGAATGTATTCGGCAAATTTGCCCTGACT
>JBNLEI010000122.1:0-3704 GCA_050304855.1 Methylococcaceae bacterium | reverse complement strand
CATTTCAGCCGAAAATTTATCGGACTGCAAAAGCGATGACGGCGTTAATCCGAGGCGAGTCATAATGTCGGAAGGCATGTACGAAGTCCACACAATATGCCTGGCGAGATAGTCTAACCCATCGCCCTGAACAAACCGTTTGAGCAGGAAGTTAATAGAAACTTTTTTGTCGCTGGCCGGCCAACGTTCTACCGCATGCCGAATGAGCGTCCTAAGCGACTTCGGGATGCGTGCGTAATACTCGGCAAGGCCGGCGCCAAAATAGGTCGGATATCCGGCAAACAATTCGTCTGCACCTTCACCAACCAAGGCGACGCTTACGTCTTGAGCAGCACGTTTAGCTAAAAGCGCAGTCGGTATCCAGGCGGGGTCGGCCAACGGTTCGCCAACGGTTCTCACCAAATTTGCGACCATAACCGGAAAATCGGCTGGCCGTACCCACACCGGATTAAATTCAATACCTAGCGCGCTTGCCACTTGTTCGGCAAAATCTCCTTCGTCATACGAAGCTTCACTGAATCGCAGACTATAAGCGCTTAAGGTTTTATCGGGGTGAATCGATCGGGTTACTGCCGCGATTAAAGAAGAATCGAGTCCGCCGCTTAAAAATAAGCCAAAGTTGACATCAACCGCACTTTGCCTGCGAACAGCCTCCCTAAAAATTTCGTCGAACGTATCCAATGAACTGTTTTGCTTAACAGTCTTTGCTGCATTCCATCTCCAGTAGCGCCTCTGCTGCACTCCCATGCGCGTTATGGTGACGATTTCTCCCGGAAACACTTTTTGAATGTCTTTAAAAGGCGTTTTGGGCGCAACGAAATACCCCGACTGCAAATAACCGTGAATGGCGTTTATGTTCAGACTGCCGACATGCGATTCGGCCGATGCGAAAGCTGCAATCAACGAGGCAAAAGTCACGATACCATTGTTATTCGAATAGAACAGCGGCCTTTCACCGGCGCGATCGCGAATAAGCAGCAATTTTTTTTCTCTCGGATCCCAGATTGCAATGGCAAAAGCGCCTTTGAGACGCTCTACAAAGCCAACATCCAACTCCAAATACAGAGGTAAAATAACGGCGACGTCGGTACTCTGTTCGACGATTTTTCCGCGGTTACGCAACCACTCGCGTAACTCGACGTGATTATCGATTTCACCGTTACATGCCATCATCACGCCGCTGGATTCATCGACTATCGGTTGTTTGCCGTCGGCCAAGCCTCTAATGGCCAATCGCGTCATACCAAAAACGGCGCTTTGGTCGCCGTCAATTCCATTTTCATCAGGCCCCCTATGCATCAAGGCATCGACCATCTGATTAATCTTTTGGCGTGTGCCGCTCTCAGCTACTGCACCACTCAGGGTAACTAACCCACAAATCCCGCACATGTTATTTTCCTGCCGGAGTCGGCAGCAGAACTGCCGAATATTTAGTATCCAGATTCACTATTTCGGCTCCCCTATGCTGAGCAATATCTCTCAATTGATCGATGTGACTATCTTTCGCCAGAAGGTAAACCGGATGATCGCGGGTCGCGAGCCACTGTTGCATTTCGTCGACCGGAACGACATTGTCAGGCCAAGACTCACCGGAACTCAGCGTAAAAACGACATAATTACTTGTTAATTCATCGCCCTTACGAGTAATGACGGTTATGAAGCGCTTTAGATAAAAAGGAAGGCCGTTGGGCAGACACTCGATACACGCAAGCTCGGTATTCGAAGGTAAGGTTTTCGGAATACGTTCCGACAATCCGCTCGCTGACTGACTCTGCGCGTAGTTAACCAAAAGGTCGAAATTGACGGTCATTAACAGCAAGGGAAAACTGATGAAGGCTGCAAAAATCAGCCGGCTGTTCCTAGCCCATAAAGCTAGTGTTGCCAAACACGCAACTAAAGCGAATGACAGCGCCAACGACGGAAACATCGGAAGAAACTTTTTTACAGGACTGTGGCTAACCTTGATGCCGCTTTGCAGGGATTCCGGATTATAAGCAAACAAGCCCAACGTGACCGCTGCGATGGCACTGAACAACAGCAAAACCATCGTTCCGTGCCATATAATTCGAAAGGAGCGCCCAGAATCATTGTCAAATGCTCGAGCAAAAATCCGCGCAGTTAAGATCCCCAGCACTACCACCGCCGTCAAAATGTACCCTGGCAATTTAGACTGGGAAATCGAAAAGAAAACGACTACGATAACAGCCCAGGTCACGAACAG
Organism: Methylococcaceae bacterium; assembly: GCA_050304855.1. Taxonomy (GTDB): domain Bacteria; phylum Pseudomonadota; class Gammaproteobacteria; order Methylococcales; family Methylomonadaceae; genus Methylomarinum. Next base: position 1,483 of record JBNLEI010000122.1, on the reverse strand, counting down.
GCGATCAGCGCGTAACCAGCGACTTCTTTCCCGCAAGGAGGCAAATATCGATTCAGGTAACAGGAGGCTCCAAGCAAAAAAAGCTCCTGCGATGACGGGAGCGTAATAAAAAACGGGGGCGGTCCGACGAAATTCCGTAGTCGTGAAACGAGCAATCGACTCTTTCATAATGCCGTAGTACGGAAAGTCGGGACGAAGCAAAGACAGTCCTACAAACCAAGGGAGCACAATTGCAAAAAAAACAAGCCAATTGCGCATAGCAAAAACGCGAGTCAGGCATCTCAGCCGACCTTCAACGCCGTTAAAGATTGTAATTACTAAGGTTGGTATAATGAAACCGACTGGACCTTTAATCAGCGTCGCAATGCCTGCGGCGACTGCACCGGCGAAATACCATCGGGTCTTTTGCTTTTCTTCGCTTTCCTCTGCCAGAAAACACGCAAATATCGCGGCACAGACGAAAAAGGCTAACGACATATCAAAAATCACCATCCGCGAAAATGCCATATAAAGTGGCGTGGTCGCAACGATGAGCACAGCCAAAATGCCGGTGCGCTGGTCATACATTTTTCGGCAAAATAGAAAAACCATTACCAGCAAGCCAAAACCGAAACACGCAGATGAAAGCCTGGCGGTTCCCTCCGATTCCCCGAATAGTGAAAATGACAGTGCAACGGTCTTAAAGTAAAAGGCGGGTTTATCGAGGTAGACCAATCCGTTATATGTCGGCACCAACCATGAATGTGACTGGCTCATTTCTCTCGCTACTTCCGCGTTGCGCCCTTCATCTGGGGAAATCAACGGCCAGTCTCCAAGGCCTCCAAACAACAAGCTGGCGCTTAGAACAAACGATAAAATCACAATCCAACGCTCGGATTTAAGAACGGATACAGCATAGCTACGAACAAGTTCATTCATTTTAGGCGTCTCAAGGTCAATTTTTTTTATTGCGTACGTATTAGGAGGCAAATTAGCGTGTGGGCGTCAATTAAGGTAGATCGGCCGTTTTTACGTCGGATCCGGTTTTCAGTCCGATCTTCCATTCAATTAACCTTGGCCAAACACACCGGTTAAGAACATTTCCTTAACCAGTTTCACATGCTGGCAATCCAATTGCGTATACTACCAGGAAAATTCGATTAAGCTAATGAAGTTAAATATGTTTGATTGATAAAATAATCAATGTCGTAGGGTTTTATGAACTTGAGTTTCCGCTTCGTTCCAGCCTTTGGTGGAGATTTTTTCAATGATTTTCACGAAACAGCGTGCATCTGCTTGTTTGTAGCTACGAAATGCACGTTGGCTTATTTCATGCGATTGCTAATTAATATGACAATTTGTTTATGTAATTACTGGTGGATGTTTTATTAAAAGTAATCTGCTAACTAATGGCAAAAATACTAAATACATTAATACATGGAACAGCTAATGATGCGCTATCTTTTTTATTCGATATTACCTTTGTTTGTATTATTGGCAGCAC
>JBNLEI010000121.1:0-5261 GCA_050304855.1 Methylococcaceae bacterium | reverse complement strand
TTTTTGCATTCCATCATTCCGGAACCGGTTCTTTCACGCAGTTCCTTAACCATTGCGGCAGTAATACTCATTCTTCTCTTTCCTCAAATTTTTAAACTAAAAAAACGCCTCACAAGGAGGCGTTTAAAAAAAGCAAAAGCTTTTCAAACCCGATTTTCGCTCGGGCTTGGCTTCCGCTTTGCAGCACTAGGCCTTGCTTGCAAAGCGGGACATATTATTCTTCGGCCGATACTTCCTCGACGAATTCATCCGCTTTGGCCGTCACGTCCAGAACGGCTGTTTTAGCGTCCAGGACAGCCGCGGAAGCGGACTGGCAATACAGCTTGATGGCGCGAATGGAATCGTCATTACCGGGAATGACGTAATCTACGTTATCCGGCGAGTTATTGGAATCAACCACGGCAACGACCGGAATACCCAGTTTTTTCGCTTCCATGACGGCATTTTTTTCATAACCGACATCAAGTACCAGCAGAACGTCGGGAATGCCTTTCATGTCTTTGATACCGCCCAGGCTGCGCTCAAGCTTTTCCAGCTCGCGTTCCATGCCCAACGCTTCCTTTTTATTGAAACGTTGATAAAGCGTTCCGTCCGCTTTCATCGCTTCCAGTTCTTTCAGGCGATTGATCGATTTCTTGATCGTTTTGAAGTTGGTCAACATGCCGCCCAACCAGCGGTGATTGACATAAGGCATTCCGCAACGTTTGGCCTCTTCGGCGACCACTTTGCGCGCCGCTTTTTTCGTGCCTACGAACAGAATATTGCCTTTATTGGCGGTCATTTGCCCGAGATAATTCATTGCATCATTAAACATCGGCAAAGTTTGCTCAAGATTAATGATATGAATCTTGTTACGCGCGCCGAACAAGTATGGCGCCATTTTCGGATTCCAGTAACGGGTCTGGTGTCCGAAGTGAACACCGGCTTCAAGCATTTGACGCATTGACACTGCAGTCATTTATGGTTTCTCCTAATTGTGACCGGATTTTTTCCGGCATTGGGTTACGCCTCCACCCGCCCCGCCTGGAAACCCCTACCGCGAAAGCAGTAAAGGCACCCTACCAGCCGTGTCGACAGATGTGAGTATTAAAATTAATTTGCCTTTATAACATAATTAAAAGCTCACAACAACTTCAACTAATCAACCCAACGCATCCGCAAATATAATCAAATCACTTAACAACACAGATAATTCAAACACTTGTATTCGATACGAATATTCGATCCGACCGACATTGAACTTTGCTTCGAAATTTAGGACACCACATCGCTTAAAAAGCCGCATGAAAATAAGCGCGAAGTCATCCGGCAAGTATGGAACTTCCCGCAGCTCTCCGCCGACCGGCCATAATGATTTGGAAAGTAAACTTTAGCCATTCCTCGCCTAAAGCCTTATCCTTCAATTGCTGCGGCCTCGCCAATTTTGTTATAGTTAACGGCAAGGAAACCCCATGAATCTCAAACACGGAATCAGGCGACACGATTAAGTCATATCAATTATCCCTGATTTTTGCCTTAAGCTTACCCAACCCGTCACTTTAATTTTTTGACTAACACCCACTCGGATTTTTCCATCGTTAATGAGTATCTTGATTAAAACGGCCGATGAAATCGACAAAATGCGGATAGCCGGCAAGCTTGCTGCCGAGGTTCTGGAAATGATCGCACCTCATGTAGAAGCCGGGGTCACCACCAACCGGCTCGACCAAATCTGCCACGACTACATCGTCAACGAGCAACAGGCTATTCCGGCCCCGCTGAATTACCGCGGCTTTCCCAAATCGATCTGTACCTCTATCAACCAACAAATCTGCCATGGCATACCCAGCGAAAAAAAGCTGAAAAACGGCGACATCGTCAATATCGACATTACCGTCATTAAAGACGGCTATCATGGAGATACCAGCAAAATGTTCTGCATCGGCGCCGTATCGCCGCACGCCAAACGACTGGTCGACATCACTCGGGAGGCCATGTTCCGGGGCATCGAACAAGTCAAACCGGGCGCCACATTGGGCGATATCGGTCACGCCATCCAAAAGCATGCCGAATCAAATCGTTACTCGGTCGTCAGAGAGTTTTGCGGCCACGGCATCGGCCGTAATTTTCACGAGGAACCGCATGTGATGCATTTCGGCAAACCGGGACAAGGGGCAGCGCTTAAACCCGGCATGATTTTCACGATCGAACCGATGCTTAATATCGGTAAACGTCACATGAAGATTCTTAAAGACGGCTGGACGGCGGTCACTAAAGACAGAAGCCTATCCGCACAATGGGAACATACCATTCTGGTCACGGAAACCGGTTATGAAATTTTGACTTTACGCCAGGAAGAATTGTGAATTCGACCAACGCCACGCCCAACGAGCTGGAAAAATTTTTCGACCAGCCCAATACCATCAAACTCTTTAAGGAGGCGATCCAGGATTATAATCAGCAGCTGAAACAGCGCTTTGACCCGCGACACAACGTTTTGGAGCTGTTAAAGGACAAATCGCTCTTTATCGATCGACTGCTATTCGCCTGCTGGCGCCATTTTCTCCACCAACACGCTTCCGAACATAGCTTGATTGCCACGGGCGGATACGGCCGCAACGAACTGTTCCCCCACTCCGACATCGACATCGTTATCGTCCTGGACGAAAACGCCGCAGAAAGCCTCAAAAACGAACTGACCGGTTTCAGCAATTTCCTATGGGACATCGGCCTGAACCCGGGCCTGAGCGTGCGCACTATTCTCGAATGCATCGACAACGCACGTATCGATCAAACCATTATCACCAGCCTGATGGAAATGCGTCTGATCGCAGGCAGCGGAAAACTGACCGAACAGCTTAAAAGGGAAATATCCAGCAATCGTTTATGGCCTTCCTCCGAGTTTTTCCAGGCCAAGATGCAGGAACAAACAAAACGCTACGCCAAGTTCGACGATACCGCCTACAACCTGGAACCCAATATTAAAGACGGCCCCGGAGGGCTGCGCGACCTGCAGATCATCGCCTGGGTTTTCAAGCGACATTACGGTTCGTCGACGCTGAAGGAGCTGATCAAATACGGTTTTATGCCGAAAGAGGAATATGACGAACTGGTCGCAGCCAGGGATATTCTCTGGCGCATTCGCTTCGCACTGCATACATTGACCAATCGTTGCGAGGATAGATTGTTGTTCGATCATCAGCGCGAACTGGCTCAATTGTTCGGTTACAACGACACGAACGGCCAACCGGACGTGGAAAACTTTATGCGGTTTTATTTCAAAACCGTCGTCTGCATGGAACAACTGAACGAAATTTTGTTACAACTGTTCAGCGAAGGCTTTGTCGAACGTAACAATAAAAGTGAACCGACCCCCCTGACGACCAACTTTTCCACCGTCAACGGTTATATCGAGGTCAGCCACGAAGATGTCTTCCGGCAAAATCCGTTGACTCTGCTGGAAATTTTCTTGCTTCAACAACAAACCCCGTCCATCAAAGGCATTCGCGCAACGACCATCCGCCTGATTCGCAAAAGCCTGCATTTAATCGACGACGACTTCAGGCACAACCCTAAAGCCAATCGCCTGTTCATGCAAATTCTGCGTCAACCGAGAGGCATCACCCATCAATTGCGCAGCATGAACCGTTACGGCATCCTTGCAGCGTACCTGCCGGCCTTCGCCAACATCACGCTGCGCATGCAATATGATTTATTTCATATTTATACGGTGGACGAACATACGATGTTTGTCATCCGTAATCTGCGCCGTTTTTCCTTGGCTAAGCACAATCAGGAACTGCCGTTCTGCAACAACATTTTTCTGCTGATCTCAAGCCCTCACATTCTCTATATTGCGGCATTGTTTCATGATATTGCCAAAGGAAAAGGCGGCGATCACTCCGTGCTTGGCGAGGATATAGCGCAAGAATTTTGCCTGCAGCACGGCATTTCATCCGGCGATACCAAACTGATTACCTGGCTCGTGCGCAATCATTTGCTGATGTCGACCACGGCGCAAAGAAAAGACATCAGCGACCCGACCGTGATACACGAATTTACCCGCCAGGTCGGCAGCATCAAATATCTCAACTACCTTTACCTGCTGACTGTCGCCGACATACGGGCAACCAATCCCAGCCTGTGGAACTCCTGGAAGGACTCGCTGCTGAAGGAATTATACATTTCCTCTCATAGCGCCATGCACCGTGGGCTGGACAAACCCATCGCGCGCTCCGAACGCATTGAGGACAACAAAAAAGAAGCGACCGACCAACTGCTCAGACTCGGAATCAGCCTAAACAGCATCCGACAAGCCTGGAAACACCTGAATGACGATTATTTTCTGCGCTACTCTCCCGATGAAATAGCCTGGCATACGATAGCCATTTCCGCCTCCCAACCGGACGATTTCCCGCTGATATTGTTACGGCCGCAAACTTTGCGCGGCAGCGCCGAGATCTTTATCTATACCCGAAACGTGGAACTGCTGTTCTCGATCTGCGCGGCGACGCTCGATCAACTCGGCCTGACCATTCTCGACGCCCGCATCATCACGACGGCGGACCAATACGTTCTTAACAGCTTTCAGGTTCTGGAACAATCGGGGGAAGTCATTAACGACCTGTTCCGCGAGGTACATATTTGCATGTCGCTACGCAGCAATTTATTGAGCGGAAAGATCAAAACTCTGAAGAACATTCACAAACAATCGAGACAAGCCCGCCATTTTCCGATCAGGACACAAATATCCTTCCTCGACGATCCGATGGAAAAACACACCATACTGGAACTAATCACCACGGACCGGGCCGGCCTGTTGTCGACCATCGGCAAGGTATTCGGAAAATTGAACATCCAATTGCACGATGCCCGTATTACCACCATAGGCAGCCGGGCCGAAGACATGTTCTATATTACGGACCAGCAATCGCAACCGATAAAAGATAACGACATGCTGGACAAAATCCGGCAGGACATATTGGAAGCGCTGACTGAAAAGTAGTCAGCTATGTAGCCGCGTTGCTCCGATTAGCGACAGCGTAATCGGAGGAATGTCGGGTAATCACACCATGCCAAATTAATCTGCCCACGCCCCGCCGAAACAATCAAGAAACACAGTCATAACAAATCAATGTTACTCTGATTTAAAATGGTTGTAGACTTGAGGCATTTGTGAAATGTAAGACCTGACCCCGCACATGTATTCCAAGAAAAACGACGTTCGACTTCACTCGACTGGCATAGTCATTCCATTTGCCACCTTTCCGTTTCCAACTTTT
>JBNLEI010000120.1:0-1773 GCA_050304855.1 Methylococcaceae bacterium | reverse complement strand
ATACAAGGCTACCTTGGATCTGATTAAGGAGGAGTGCGCCGGCAGTAATGTAATGTTTTTAGAAAATGATGTCGTTGTTTATCAGGGCGTACGTTTTCTGGGATGTACTTTATGGGCGGATTTGTATGTCGAAGGCGATGAAAAAGCTAAGGCATTGGGTAAAACTCTGAACGATTTTCGAAGAATAAGCTACAAAGAGGAGGCTTTTAATCAACAGATTTTCTCGAGGCTGTATCAGCGCTCCAGAAATTGGCTGGCGGAAGAATTGGCGAAACCATTTAACGGTCAAACTATTGTCGTTACGCATCATGCGCCTACCGAATGGAGTTGGAACGAGTCACCCGGTGCACTGAGAAAATTAGCTTATTGCAACGATCTGAAAGAACTTTTCCATGAATATGAAATTTCGGCTTGGTTTCATGGCCATATTCATAGTTTGGGTGATTACCGGATCGCCGGTGCGCGAATTCTGAGTAATCCTAGGGGGTATTACGGTCGAAAGATGGTCGATCAGTTCGATGTGAATAAATGTGTGGATATCTGATGGCGTCGTAACAGCTTGATTTTGCCGCGTAGTATGTGAGTTTGGTAAGTTTTCGGGCTATGAATTAGCATTGAGAATGGCTTGAAGTTGTGGTGTAATACTCAGGTTTTATGTCTTGAAGTGCCTCTTGCCGATGTTGTTTTTGACGCGAGGGGGTTAGCTGCAACTTGTCTGGAGAGCAGGCTTATTCACTATGCAATTTACTATTAAAGAGGGTTTGGATTTGCCCATTACGGGCGGACCCGAACAGAAGATTAGCGAAGGTAACAAGGTCAAAACTGTTGCCGTCCTGGGGGCGGAATACGTTGGCCTGAAACCTAAAATGATGGTGGCCGAAGGCGATACCGTCAAATTGGGGCAAGTCCTTTTTACCGATAAACAAAATCCGGGCGTCAATATTACCGCGCCGGGCGCCGGTGTGGTGAAAGCCATTAATCGTGGCGCCAGAAGGGTTTTGCAGTCCGTTGTCATCGAGCTTAAAGGCAACGACCAAGAAACTTTCAACAAGTTCAATGAATCCGAATTAGCCTCATTGACGGCCGAGCAAGTTAAGGAAAGTTTGCTGGCTTCAGGCTTATGGACTTCCATTTTGACACGCCCTTACGGAAAAGTTCCTACCGCTGACAGCGCGCCGAATTCACTTTTCGTAACTGCAATCGATACACGTCCGTTGGCTGCCGATCCGGCCGTGATAATCAAAGATCGTAGTGAGGATTTTAAAAACGGTCTGACCGTTATCTCCAGATTAACCGCAGGTAAAACCTATTTGTGTAAGGCGAGCGGCGCCGATGTTCCGACTAATGGTTCTGTCGAAGTAGCTGAGTTTGCTGGGCCTCATCCAGCCGGTTTGCCGAGTACGCATATCCATTTTATCGATCCGGTTCATGCCGGAAAAATGGTGTGGCATGTCGACTATCAAGCCGTGATTGCGATTGGCGCATTGTTCACAACCGGAAAATTGAATGTTGAGCGTGTCGTGTCAGTGGCTGGTCCGACAGCTAAAAAACCGCGTCTGGTGCGCACCCGCGTTGGCGCGAATACAGATGATTTGCTTGCCGGTGAATTAGAGGAGGGCGTTGAAAGTCGTGTCGTTTCGGGTTCCGTTTTATACGGCCATGAAGCGAAAGATTGGGCCGCGTTCCTGGGTTGCTATAGCAATCAGGTTTCTGTGTTGAAAGAAGGTCGCGATCGTGAATTCTTCGGCTGGATCGTGCCGGGTAAAAACAAAT
>JBNLEI010000119.1:0-3452 GCA_050304855.1 Methylococcaceae bacterium | reverse complement strand
ATCGATCTATTCGGCAATATCTTATTTACATCAACTAAACAAATCGACCAAAACCGAAAACGCCTCAACGCCTTCATTCAAGCGACTTTGCGTGGCCTGGAATATTCATTGAGCTATCCCGATGAAATTATCGAACTAATTCTAAACCGTTATAACACGCAGGCAAAAACCCAAGTCCATTTAAAATTCGAGGCCGATAAGATTTACGAGCTCACCCGACCCGATATCGTCGAACCCGGTTATATGAGTCCTGGGCGATGGAAACACGTAGCCGACGTCTATGCCGGGCAACATAAAATTCCCTCCGACATCAATTTAAAACCATTCATTTACGATCCCGAACCGCGTGTCGACTTAACGCCTTATTATTGGATATTGGCCGGCAGCGCATTGCTATTAACAATCGTATCGGTTTTTCTGTTTTCGGCACGCCGTTATAACAAAAAATTACAAGTCGAAATCAATGAACGCATCAAAACAGAAAATTTGTTGCGCGAGGCGAAATTGGATGCCGATAAAGCCAGCATCGCGAAATCGGATTTTCTATCTCATATGAGTCATGAATTACGCACCCCGTTAAACGCCATCCTCGGCTTCGGACAACTCATGGAATCGGACGAGAACATCAACGAGGATCAGTTAGAAAACATAACGGAAATAATTAATGCAGGAAACCATTTACTCAAGCTGATTAACGAAGTCTTAGATTTGACTAAAGTCGAATCGGGTAAAATGAAAATCGCATTAAAACTCATCAAACTCGAACCGGTCATCGATGAATGTTTAACGCTAATTAACATACAAGCCCACCGTAACAACATCCAAATCAGACATAACGTTACTAATGATTTAGTCGTCTGCGCCGACTATACCCGACTCAAACAGGTATTGCTAAACCTGCTTTCCAATGCCGTCAAATACAATCGGGAAAACGGCCTGATTATTATCAATACTCGACCCGCTGAGAACGAAAGATTGCGCATATCGATAACCGATACCGGTCAAGGAATCCCTGCCAAAAGAATCGAAGAGCTTTTTCAGCCTTTTAATCGTCTGGATGCGGAAGCCGGTGTCGTCGAAGGTACCGGCATCGGTTTGGCGTTGACCCGAAAAATTATCGAATTGATGGGAGGCAAAATCGATGTAACCAGCAGACTAGGCGAAGGCAGCACGTTCTGGATTGAATTGCGTACGACGCTCACCCATTCGACCACTGGCAACTTAACTGATCATTAATCCCACGTCGCTAAGCCGAGAAGACCGCATTCAACATGGCTACGCCTTCCTATAATACATGGAGGTCCATGGACAAAACCTATATTACCTAGAACCGATGATCGTCATACCGTTGATAAGAAAAGATTCCAAAAAACCCTCCTAAAAGAGGAGGGAAACAGAAGAGGATATTGCCCGTACGGGCAAAAATTAATTTATCGCGGAATACAATCTTGTCAATCTCATACTTTTACAAAATCATGACAAAAAAGCCTTAATTACGTTAAAAGACTTCATTTAATTGCTTGTTGTCAAAGTATTGTAAAAGGCTTATGCTATTAATATATTTGGCTTGTTTTTCGGACCGAATAACAACATTCGAGTTTTAAACACTTAATTCGAAGTTGAATAAATATCCCTTTTACACGAGCTGCGCTTATGCCTGACCCTCAACCCCAGTATTCAATCGGCACCGTTTCAAAACGCTCAGGCGTCAAACCCGATCTGGTCAGAGCTTGGGAAAGACGCTACCAAGCGGTCAAACCGACCCGTACGGAGGGCAACCAAAGAGTCTATTCTGATGACGACATTGTCAAACTCAAACTGCTGCACCAGGCGACTAAACAAGGGCACAGCATCAGCAAAATAGCCGGGCTATCGATACCCCAACTGCAGAAATTACTGGATTCCGAATTACCCGAAGCCGGAATTGCACCTCTACACGTTAATCAGCAACACCTGTGCGAGGACTATCTGGAAAAATGCTTGATAGCCATTGATCTATTCGACAGCCGCAGCCTGGAAAAACATTTTGAAAACGCGCTGGTTGAATTAGGAACATTGGCGTTTATAGAATCACTACTGACACCTTTGTTGCAACAAATCGGAGAGCACTGGCAAATAGGTAAGTTGCGCCCGGCTCAAGAGCATATGGCGTCGGCCATTATCCGTTCAATGGCTTATATACTACGCAGCAATGAACCGCGCGATGTGGACGCACCGCATTTGGTCATCGCCACACCGATCGGCCAACTTCACGAACTCGGCGCGTTGTTGGCTTCAATTATCGCCGAAATCAAAGGCTGGCAGGTGACTTATTTAGGGGCGGATTTACCCGCAGAAGAAATCGCCGTCGCGGTAAAACATCAAAACGCGCAAGCGGTGGCTTTAAGCATCAGTTTTGACAGTGACGCTTTCAATACCGGCAGGGAGTTACACAAATTAAAGAAACTGATTTCGGCCGATGTCCGCTTAATTATCGGCGGCAGATTGGCGAAAAATTATCGGGCGTTAGCCAAGAACTTAAATGCGGACCTAATCACCGATGGTATTGCCCAATTCAAAGCGTTAATGGACGACATCAAAAACACCGCATAACACTCGCCCTTAATCTGTTTAGAGGCCGAAGCCCTAGCGACCAACACCGCACCAACATTTAAAAACGAACTCAAAAAAAGGAGGTTTCCCTACCTCAATGAGCGCATCCCAAACCGCTTATCCGACGCTTAAACCACCGTTCTCCAGCGCCGGCAAATTGTCTTTATTTTCCGTTTCCATTTCCCGCACAATCGATCGCTGCGGCGCCAACTCCGGTGGCGGCAGCATTTCTCCTGCCAACAGCCGCTCGATTTGTTGCCTGTCTATCGTTTCCCATTTCATCAATGCATCGGCCATGTTGTGCAAAATTTCAATATTTTCTTGAAGAATTTCTTCGGCCCGTTGGTAATTACGATCGATCACCTGTCGTATTTCCTCGTCGATTCGGTGCGACATCGCATCGGAAACCGAATTCCCTTGCGAACCGGGGTAGCCCATAAAAGCGCCTCCACCTTGCTCGCCGTACAACAAAGGTCCCAGCTTATCGGACAACCCCCATTTCGTAACCATGTTGCGAGCCAATTCAGTCGCTCGTTCGATATCGTTGGAAGCCCCGGTGGTCACTTTGTCGTCACCGAAAATCATCTTTTCGGCGATACGGCCGCCGTATAAACCCGCTATCTGGCTCTCTAATTTGCGCTTATTGGCGCTGTATTGATCCTGTTCCGGTAAAAACATCGTAACGCCCAACGCTCTCCCCCTGGGCATGATGCTGACTTTATAAACCGGGTCATGCTCGGGCGAATTGACGCCGACGATGCAATGACCGGCTTCATGATAAGCCGTCAGTAATTTATCCTCCTCATTCATCACCATGGTATGCTTTTCGGCACCCATCAGGATTTTGTCCTTGGCTTTTT
>JBNLEI010000118.1:0-15271 GCA_050304855.1 Methylococcaceae bacterium | reverse complement strand
GGAAATGGGGCGGCGGTTTTCTCGATGAACTTGGTTTTCTAGATTTTGCCGGATCAGGCGTAGTCCATATGTGTGGCGCGACAGCGGCTTTCACCGGTGTTTTACTGTTGGGTGCTCGTAAGGGTAAATACGGACCGAATGGCGAAATTCATCCGATTCCAGGTTGTAATTTGCCGTTAGCGACCCTGGGGACTTTTATTTTATGGATGGGATGGTTTGGATTTAACGGCGGTTCCGAGCTGAAGATTTCCGATGTGGGCGAGGCGAATTCAGTTGCGTTGGTCTTTGTTAATACAAATGCTGCAGCAACAGGCGGTGTTGTGGCGGCAATGATCACATCACATTTTCTGTTCGGCAAGGCTGATTTATCAATGATCCTGAACGGAGCATTAGCGGGCCTTGTGGCAATTACTGCTGAACCGTTAACGCCGACTCCATTGGTAGCCACCTTAATTGGGGCCGTTGGTGGTGTATTGGTGACATTCGCGATCATCGGGATGGATAAACTCAAAATTGACGATCCGGTTGGTGCTATTTCCGTCCATGGTGTGGTTGGTACTTGGGGATTATTGGCTGTGTGTATTTCCAATCCGGATGCCAAATTGTCGGCTCAGTTGATAGGAATAGCCACAATCTTTGGCTTTGTTTTCGTGGCTAGCATTCTGACATGGTTCATCATTAAAGTGGTGATGGGAATTCGAGTCAGTGACGAAGATGAATACCATGGCGTCGATTATTCCGAATGCGGTATGGAAGCTTATCCTGAATTTACCGAAACCAGTAAAGGATAACCGATTCTTTATTAATGAAAACAGGCGGGTGCCGTATAGGCACCCGTTTTTCGTTGTTAGAGAGCACTATTTTGGTGCGATATATTGCGACGTAAATTGTATGTTTTCCTGGAATTCTTTATCATTGCCGGCAGGTAGGTTTTTTTACGTAATTGACTGGGGACAACATGAAATTAATAACCGCGATTATCAAACCGTTCAAATTAGATGATGTGAGAGAAGCATTGTCTGAAATTGGTGTGACTGGCGTGACGGCAACAGAAGTGAAAGGTTTCGGCAGGCAGAAAGGCCATACTGAGTTATACCGAGGAGCTGAGTATGTGGTGGACTTTTTGCCCAAAGTCAAACTGGAAATAGCTGTTGCCGATAGCATTGTCGATCAGGCTGTGGAAACAATCGTGAAAGCAGCTAACACCGGAAAAATTGGTGATGGCAAAATCTTTGTATCCGATCTCGAGCAAGTAATTCGGATCAGAACCGGGGAAACCGGAGAAGATGCCATATAACAGTCTGTCCGGATAAGGATAAGTCAGTCCTTGATCGCCTCTATCTGTTGCATGCAGATAGGGGCGATTTTGTGTATCTGGTTTATGTTTATTTAGAAGGCAGATATAAAAATAATGTGGTAATTATAATGACTTCAACAAAAACAAACTTGATACTTGGGGCAATGTTGATATTGCCTGAACTGGCGTTTGCCGACTCATTAAACCAGGCCAATACCGCTTGGATATTAACTTCGACCGCTTTGGTATTGTTTATGACCATACCCGGGTTGTCATTGTTTTATGCCGGTTTGGTCAGAAGCAAAAACGTATTGTCAGTATTGATGCAGTGTTTCGCTATTACCTGCTTGGTATCGATATTGTGGCTAATAGGCGTTTATAGTTTTATTTTTGCGGACGGCGGCGATGTGCAGAAAATCATCGGCGGAGCGTCCAAGATTTTTATGTCGGGTTTGACAACCGATTCGTTAAGCGGAGATATTCCTGAAACCGTGTTTTTTATGTTTCAGATGACGTTCGCGATTATCACGCCGGCTCTGATTGTAGGCGGTTTCGCTGAACGGATGAAGTTTTCTGCCATGCTGTGGTTTAGTGCGTTATGGTTGATTGCGGTCTACATGCCGATTTGTCATTGGATTTGGGGAGGCGGTTGGTTAGCCGATCTAGGCACGAAGGATTTCGCTGGCGGTATCGTTATCCATATAAACGCCGGTGTAGCTGCGCTGGTAGCCGCAATGGTGTTAGGTAATCGTAAAGGATTTCCCACTACGCCCATGCCGCCACACAATATGACAATGGTTGTGACGGGTGCGGGTATGCTTTGGGTTGGCTGGTTCGGTTTTAACGGCGGGAGTGCTTTAACTTCGGACGGTTCGGCCGGTATGGCTATTTTAGTCACTCACATTGCGGCGGCAGCGGGTTCTTTAACCTGGATGACGATCGAATGGATGCGTTTTGGCAAACCCAGCGTATTGGGTATCGTAACCGGTATGGTAGCCGGACTAGGGACTATTACTCCAGCATCCGGCTTTGTCGGGCCTGCGGGCGGTCTTTTTATCGGTATTACAGCCGGAGCAGTTTGTTTTTATGCGACGCAATATGTCAAACGCGTATTGATCATCGATGACTCTTTGGACGTTTTTCCGGTTCATGGCATTGGAGGTATAGTCGGTTCCTTGCTGACCGGCGTATTTGCCGCGGAAAGTCTGGGCGGATTGGGACTTGATGGCGTCAGTATTGGCGACCAAGTCGGTGTACAAGCGCTTGCTGTGTTGGTGACGGTGCTTTGGAGTGCATCGTTCAGCTTTATTATATTAAAGCTGGTCGACAAACTTGTTGGTCTCAGAGTGACTGCTGACGAAGAGGTTGAAGGCTTGGATATCGTGCTCCATGAAGAGACCGGATACCACAACCTTTAATTTTGTTCCACATTGACTGAAAGTGCCGTTATTTTAGTCGAGGTAACGGCACTTTTCTTCCCAATGATTGCTATCTGTCCAGTAAATCTTAAGGCCGCGCTTTCCAGTGCAGCCATGACCACAAACGATAAAGTAGCAATGTAACGGTAATCGTCGCGGCGCCTGTGATGAATTCTTTGTGCAGCATCACTAATTCGCTGATTTGATCAATCAGTTCGGGCGATATTTCCTGATAGAGCACGAAACAACCCAATAAAAAAACGAAAATGCCGAAGCCGCGTTTTAAGTAGAGGCTGTTGACGAATTTCGCCAGATTGCTGCCGATAAGGCTTCCGCTGACTGCTGCGATGGTTACTAGCAGAGTCAATTCGACGTCAACTACCATATGACTGGCGTGACCGCCCAAAGCGGCAACGGACTGTAGCACAATAATAAAGAGCGATGTGCCAATTGCGGCCTGAATCGGCAAACCTGCCAGCAAGGCCAGAGCAGGGACCAGCAGGAATCCTCCGCCGACTCCGATCAGGCCGGTCACCAAACCGACCAGAATACCGTCAAAGAGAATCGCCGAAACCGGCAAATTCATCGGACAAAAGCTGTCCACGCAGTTAGGATGCGGATTAGTCGTGCTTTTGTTTCGGATCATTGCAGTTGCGGCCAATAGCATGACGGAGGCAAATAGTACCAGCAGAATAGGGTCGGGAATAAAGGCGGCTAAACGACCGCCGATATACGCTCCCAACATTCCGGCCACACCGAATGTAATCCCGGTTTTCCAGCACACGAGTTTGCGGCGGGCGTAACTAATGACCGCAATGGCGCTGGTGATGCAGACGACGATCAGCGAAGTGACGATAGCGCTTTTGGCGGATAAAGAAGCCAGATAAACCAGCACCGGCACTGTCAGGATGGATCCGCCGCCGCCGAGCAGCCCCAATAATATACCGATGGTAACGGCTGCGAAGATCAATATAGCCATGGTAATCGTTTATCCCTGTACGACTGCCGCCGGCGTTTTATCCGGTTGGCCGCAGGATTGGTTGGCAGGCAGTGCTTCATCGATAAATCTGGGATAGGGCAAGTTCAGATCGTTCATGATTTTAATGAATTCTTCACGGGTTTTATTACTACCTAAGCGTAGATTAAGGTTTTTCTCTTGCTTAATGGTCGATACGGTTAAACCCTTATAATCATGGCCTGGATAAACCAGTGTATCATCGGGCAAGGTAAATAATTTCAGAGTAATACTGTCGTACATCGTACCGGAATCGCCCTGCTGAAAATCGGTGCGGCCGCAACCGTTGATCAGTAAGCAGTCGCCGGTAAAAACCCGGTCGCCTACCAGATAACTCGTACAACCATTGGTGTGACCGGGGGTGTGAAGCACCGTAATTTCGATATCGCCGACCTGCAGTTCCACACCGTCGGTGACTAGCAAATCGGCACACATAGCCCCGGCATCTCGATGTACCACGCTTTTACTGCCGATGCGATCGCGCAAATCGCCGGCTCCGGTAATATGGTCGGCATGTACATGAGTTTCCAGTGTGTACAGCAATGTCAAATCAAGTTCGTCTAATTGCTGAACATAAAAGTCCACTTCACTGGCGACGGTATCGATCAGTATCGCTTTACGGCTGAATTCACAACCCAGCAAGTATGTATAAGTGCTGGTTACTGGTTCGAAAAACTGGCGGAAAATCATAATAAACACCTGTGGATGGTTTGTTAGTTTGTTTATTATTAAACACTAATATACAAAAAAATTCTACCCTCGATTCGACGGGCGATTTGAGAGATGACATGGAACCAGTTTAAGGTTCTAAAAGAATACTAGCACTTTTAAGCTGCTTTTTATCGTTAGAGCTGTTTTCGATTAATGATTGATTTCTAGCCAATCCCGAGGTTTTAAGTATTGTTCGTAAAGAACCGCTTCCTGGCTTCCTGGCTCGGGTTTCCAGTTGTACTTCCAGTGCGCGATCGGCGGCATCGACATTAAAATCGATTCGGTTCGCCCGCCGGACTGCAAACCGAATAACGTTCCGCGGTCATATACCAGATTGAATTCGACATAACGGCCCCGTCGGTAGAGTTGAAAATCGCGTTGTTTATCTGTGTACGGCGTATCTTTGCGTTTTTGAACGATAGGTAAATAGGCATCGATATAGTGGTTGCCGACGCTTTGCATGAAGGCAAAACTTTGTTCAAATCCCCATTCATTAAGGTCATCGAAGAATAGCCCTCCCACTCCACGGGTTTCATCGCGGTGTTTCAGATAAAAATAGCGGTCACACTGTTGTTTATAGCGAGAATAAATGTCGTTTCCAAATTTTTCACAGGCTTTGCGCGCGGTTTCGTGCCAGTGGATAACGTCCTCCTTGAATGGATAAAAAGGAGTCAGATCGAATCCGCCTCCGAACCACCAGATGGCTGGCTCACCGGGTTTTTCCGCAATGAAAAACCGGACATTGGCGTGAGACGTCGGAACAAAAGGATTATTGGGATGAATGACCAATGAAACGCCCATTGCCTGGAATTTTCGATTGGCTAGTTCGGGCCGTGCAGCGGTCGCGGAGGCGGGTAGCCGGTCGCCGAAAACGTGCGAAAAATTGACCCCACCTTGTTCGAATACTTGACCGCCGCTTAGCACACGTGTTTTGCCGCCGCCTCCTTCGGTTCTATCCCATTCGTCTTCGATAAAACGGGTTTCCGGTTCGACGCTTTCCAGGGCTTGGCAAATCCCGTTCTGTAAAGCGAGTAGATAGCTTTTAACTTGGTCGACTTGAACTGTATTCATCGTTTACTTTAACTAGTTAGTAATAATGTATTGAATTTATCAGACATTTTATACGCTATTGTCCGTTTTGTGGGTTTGAGAAACACCTACCGATTTTTTAACTTTAGGACTGGCTAATTTTCCTGCTGTTATTAAACAGCTAATTTCTCAAAGCGTGAATCAGCGAATTGAAAATAAAGATAGATAGGGTGGATGATAAATCGTATTGACAAAAAGTGAGGCGCGGTTTTATTTCAGGCAAATTTCCGTATTGTGTGTAAAAATGCAATTAACCTTTTGCCGAAGGAGTGGTGTGGAGGCCGAAATATATTCTTCACGCGATCGGTCTGGAGAGCAGAAATGTCAAATAACACCCAAAGTACCGAACAATTGATTCTGCATGCCATCGATGTCTGGGATCGGGAGATGAAACAGCTTTACGCCCCCGAGAACGGCCATCGTTGCCCTTATTGTCCCAAACGTTTTATTTACGGTTGCTTTTGCAGTTTCGAACGCAAAATAATAGAAGAGGCGATCGAGGTTCTGGAGAAGAACGGAAAGGTACGTAAGCACGTATGCGAGGGCTATCCTGATGATTTCGGTTTACAAAAGCTATGAACGGATGTTGCCGCGATTTAGATGATCATCTATAAGATGAGAGTGAACCTAAAGTAACTATTCGCTTAATTCGGCGGTAATTCTGGTGATACAATAGCCCGTTTTGTGCCGGCACGACCCTGTCTGGCAAAGTGTCAATTAGAATTGAGTAATCTATGAGTAAACTTAAATGCGCTGTTATCGGAAGCGGATACTTGGGGAAATTTCATGCCGAAAAATATGCTTCGCTAGATAATTGTGAATTGGTGGCGGTTGTCGATATCAATGAGGAGGCCGCAAAAAATGTTGCCGGTAAACTTGGTGCCGAAGCATTAACCGATTATCAGCCCTTGTTGGGCAAAGTCGATGCCGTCAGCATTGTGGTGCCAACCAGTCTCCATCACTCCGTGTCGAAGGATTTCCTGAATGCGGGTACGCATGTATTGGTAGAAAAACCGATTACGGTGACGGTTGAAGAAGCTGACGAACTGATTACGATCGCCAAAGAAAAAAATGTGATTTTGCAGGTGGGGCACCTAGAGCGCTTCAATCCCGCCGTCATGGGATTGGATAAAATGGAAGATAAACCTTTGTTTATCGAATCTCACCGGTTATCTCCGTTTAATCCCCGCGCCAACGATGTCAGTGTAGTGCTGGATTTGATGATTCACGATATCGATATCATCCTGGCGCTGGTCGACTCGGAAGTGGAACGCATCGATGCTAGCGGCACCGCCGTTTTAACCAAGGGTACCGATATCGCCAATGCCCGCCTGACCTTTAAAAACGGTTGCGTCGCTAATGTTACGGCCAGCCGTATCAGCATGAAAATGGAACGTAAAATGCGTATGTTCCGTCCTAGCTCCTATGTTTCCGTTGACTTTCAGAATCGGGTGTTGACCAAGCATAGAACCGGAGTCAAGGAAATGTTTCCCGGCATTCCGGAGATCGAAACCGAGGAATCAGTGTTTGAAAACGGCGATGCGTTGTTGGAGGAGATCAAGCATTTCGTCAACTGCATTAAGTCTGGAGAAAATCCGCTGGTTTCTGGCGAAGCCGGCAAACGAGCGCTGGAGACAGCTATTCAAATCACTCAATTACTCACACACGGTTAAAGGGTTCCAAGTATGATTCCAATGGTCAACCTCAAAGCGCAATATGCCGAAATCAAAAACGAAGTCGAGCAGGGGCTCGCCGAAACTATTAGTCAATGTTCGTTTATTCTGGGTCCTAATGTTCAGGCGTTCGAACAGGAAGCAGCTCAATATTTAGGTGTCAAACATGCCATTGGCTGCGCTTCCGGAACCGATGCCTTGCATTTAGCTTTGGAGGCTGAGGGCATCGGCCCCGGCGATGAAGTGATAACTTCGGCGTTTACCTTCATCGCTACGGCTGAAGCGATTAAATATGTCGGCGCCACACCGGTATTTGTCGATATCGATCCCAAAACTTTTAATATTACCGCTGAAAATATCGAAGCGGCGATTACTTCCAACACCAAGGCAATCATGCCGGTGCATTTATTCGGTCAACCTGCGGATTTGCCGGGGATAAAAGCTCTTTGCGATAAATACGGTTTAAAATTAATCGAGGATTGCGCTCAGTCTTTCGGCGCCCGAATCGGTGATCGACAAACCGGGTCAATCGGTCATGCTGCCGGGTTTAGCTTTTTTCCCAGTAAAAACCTCGGTGCTTTCGGCGACGGCGGGTTGGTGACTACGAACTCCGACGAAACGGCGGCGATGGTGAAGAAATTACGCAATCATGGTTCCGACGTGCGTTATTATCATGACGTGATTGGTTACAACAGCCGCCTGGATGAAATGCAAGCCGTGGTACTCAGGGCCAAGTTGAAACGCATCGATCAATATAACCGGGCGCGTCGCCATGCCGCTCATTTATATTCCGAGCTGATGGCCGATCTGCCATTGACGACGCCATACGAAGATGGGCTTGGCGAGCATGTCTATCATCAATATACCTTGTTGTGTGACCGCCGCGGCGATGTATTGAAGGCCTTGCAAGATCAGCGAATCGGTTGCGCTGTTTATTATCCGGTGCCGCTGCATCAACAAAATGTGTTCAAAGAAGAGTGTTCCAGTGTTTCATTACCGGTGACAGAGTCGGTCGCCGCCAACTGTTTTTCTTTGCCGATATGCTCTCATTTGTCGGATGATGATATCACGCAAATCGTTGCTGTCATTCGTAAGGCGTTGGGATAATTCCGCATTTTTGTGTCTCTCTAAGGTCAGCCTTTGTGCTGGCCTTTTTTATTTGATGGGTGATTCAGTGTCGAAAAATAGAGCATTGACCGTGATGTTTAGTGCCGGCGAGTCTTCCGGGGAGCAACATGCCGCCAGTATGTTTATGGAAATGAGAAAACAGCTTCCCGATATTCGCGGTATCGGTATGGGCGGTTCCCGTATGCGGCAAGGCGGTATCGATGTGAAAGTCGACTCATCGTCGCTTGGCGTGATCGGACTGATTGAAGTGCTGAAACATTACGGCGATATCCGCGCCGCGTTAAAGCAAATGAAAAATCTGTTGCGGACGGAAAGGCCCGACTTGTTGGTTTGTGTGGACTACAAGGAATTCAACTTGAAGCTGGCGCAATATGCCAAAAAAGAAGGAATCAAAGTATTGTTTTATGTCAGTCCACAGGTCTGGGCTTGGCGGCCGGGGAGAGTGGTCACCTACGGCAAGGCTATCGATATGATGGCGGTAATCTTTCCGTTCGAGACCGCTTACTACGAGGCTGAGAATGTTCCGGTACGTTATGTCGGTCATCCTTCAGTCGACAAAGTCCTTCCCTTGCGCACTAGGACGGAGGATTTTAAGCAATTTGGCTTGGATGACGATAATCCCGTGATCGGTCTTTTGCCCGGTAGTCGCATCAATGAAATCAAACGCATGTTGCCGATTATGTTGGCGGCTGCGGAAAAATTGCAAGCCGAATACCCGGACCTGCAATTTCTATTGCCGCAAGCGGATACTATCTCTGACGAAATACTTTGGCCTTATCTGCAACAAAGTGATGTTCCAATCAAGGTGATAAACGACCAGCCCTACGACGTGATTCAATGTTGCGACGCGGTGATGACCACGTCAGGTACCGCCTCGTTGGAAATTGCCTTATTAACCGTACCGATGGTTATCGCTTACAAACTTTCGGAAATAACCTATTGGTTAGGTAGGTTGCTGGTTAAAACGCCGTTTATTGGTTTGCCGAACATCGTTGCCGGCAAGCCAATCGTCAAGGAGCTGATCCAACATCAAGTGACAGCTGATTCGCTGGCTCAAGAGATTGAAAGGATGCTCAAAGACAACGATTATCGTCAAACGATGATCGACGAATTAAAGGCGGTTAAAAAGGTTTTGGGCAAAGGAGGGGGATCAGCTAATATGGCTAAATTGGCGATGGAGATGATGAAAGACTCATCAACGAAGTAAACGTTTCGTGTTGGTTGAACGATTAAAATCTGTCGTTTTTTTCAATATATAATGACTTTTTCCTACTATCAGCTATCGGTAAAAACTTACTTAAATAAAAAATAAGCATTATACTGAACCGCAACTACAAAAAAATAATAATATTATCGACTGCAGTTGAAGTAGTGTATTAAGTTTTAAAGCGGGTGCGCTTTATAAGGTTCCGATGTTTTTTCGCAATTAGGTGATTATGAATTTGAAATTCGGTATTAAATTTGCCTCTTGTCTTTTGATTATCCCCATTATTGTTTCGGCAGCCGAGGAACCCATTAAACCGGATAAGTCGACTCGAACCAATCCGCTAATTGCTCAAAAATCGGGTTTTGAGGCCGGATCCTTTTTGATCAAGCCGGAGTTGGCACTGATCGGCATTTACGACAACAACATTTTTGCCACCCGACGTAACACTGTCAGCGATCAGTTGTTATTGATTTCTCCGTCTTTAGATATCCAGTCGAATTGGGAGCGCCATCAGCTGAACTTCAGCTCATCTGCCGATTTGGCTCGTTACGACGAACGTAATACCGAAGATTATGATGACTTCAATGCCGGAACTTCGGGACGCTATGATTTCAATAAAACCGATAACTTGTTTGCCGGCTTTAATTACAGCCAAGGACATGAGTCACGAGCTTCGGTGGACAGCTTTTTTGGTCGCAATCCGACCGTATTTTCTTCAACTGAAGCGCATCTAGGGACGATACAGCAAGTTGCCGATGTTGCCATGCGGCTGGGTGGAACATTCCAGAATTTGGATTTTAAGGACGTGGCAACGAACGGGATGCCTGTAAATCATGACGACCGTGACCGTGATTTATATGGTTTGGGACTTCGTTTCAGTTACGCCAAAGATCGACGTTGGCAACCTTTCGTTCAATTCATTTACGATCGGCGGGAGTATTTGCAAACCGTTGACGATAATGGATTTCGCCGCAATTCGGATGGTTATCGAGTCGCGGCCGGTCTTACCAGTGCCGTAACGAACCGGTTACGCGCTGAAGTCTATGGCGGTTATATATGGCAGAATTTTAGCGATAGCCGTTTTAATAATATTAGTAAACCGGATTTTGGTACCTCTTTGCGATGGCGAGCGGCTTCCAGTACATTTATTTCCGCTTCGGTCGACAGGGCTGTGGAGGAAACCACCTTAGCAAATGCATCCACTGCGATCGAGACTAGTTACGGAGTTGATGTGCGGCATAAATTGTTGCCGGATGTTTTACTGAAGTCGCATTTAACTTATAGCAAATACGATTATCAACAAATCAGTCGCGAAGACGACTATGTCGATGCCGGATTCGGGCTGGAATATAACATTACTCGACAGATTTATCTGGCCGGCGACTATCGCTATCTTCACCGCGATTCCAACATCGGCGGTGTAGATACTTCCCAGGATTACTATAGACACCAGTTTTTTGTTACCTTGGGAGCGCGCTTGTATCCCGTTAACGATGAGCTGGTTGCGGCACTGAATCAGTTGTGGCAGGGTAACAGTGCCGTCGAATCGGGACCTGCCGGGTTATATCTCGGTGGTCAGTATGGCTACAACGGCTTGTTTACCAAAACCGCCGAATTACGTCACGACGGCGGTAGCGATCAGGGATCATTCGGTGATTCCGGGATGGTCGGTGGTGTTTTTGCTGGTTACGGCTTCAATTGGGACAATTGGTATGTGGGATTGGAGTTGGAGGGAGAGACTAGCAACAGTAAGTGGTATCACCGTAAAAATAAGTTGGATAGTCGGACGTTTTGGTTGGAGAAAAACGAAAGTTACGGTGCCAGTTTACGATTGGGTAGAACGCTGTTGAATAACGGATTGTTTTATGGGCGGGTTGGCGCCGTCAATACTGAATTCAATAGTTATTATACGTTGAATGATCAACCTCAAAATGCGGTTGCGGAAGATTTTACTGTGGCGGGACTCCGGTTTGGTGTCGGATTGGAATTTCCTTTCGGAGATCATTTGTTCGGCCGTATGGATTCTACAGTGACCAACTATGAGGATAAGCAGATCGAATCGACCGGCTTTAACGACAAATTCGCAACGCATGAGTCGATTTTCAATCTTGGCATCGGTTGGCGCTTCCAAGCTGTGCCTCAACTAAGCCAAGTTTTTGATCCGGATGCATTCACTGGTCCTTATGCCGGCGTACAGCTCGGATATGGGCTGACTAATACCACAATAACTGGAGATCATAGAGATCAGAACAACGGTCCGTTCGAATTCAATGCCGATTTTGCGGCACACGGTTTTACGCCAGGCGTTTTCGCCGGATACGGATATAACTGGAGACGCTTGTTTCTTGCGCTTGAGCTCGAGGCTGAAATTAATTCTCTGGAATGGCAGCATAACCGTGATACTCCCGGTGGGGGCGGTCGGGACTTTTCTGTCGAGGTTAAGGAAACGATGGGAATCGCCGGTAAGCTGGGTTATATCTTGGAAAACGGCACACTGCTATATATCCGCGGGGGGGGCGTCCGTACCGAATTCAATAGTCGCTATGCCAAAGGAAATAACCGGGCGAACGATATCGATCGGGAGGATAGTTTGACAGGTTTGCGGCTGGGGCTTGGTGCCGAAGTGCCGTTTAGCCAGCATGCTTTCATTCGGTTGGATTATACCCATACCGTTTATGAGCCGTATGACATTGTGACTAACCACGGTAACGGCAGCAACCGCGACGAGGTGACTTACGATACCACTTCCGATTTGGTTCGGTTAGGCGTCGGCGTGCGTTTTTAAACTCAGGGTGTAGATTATTTTTTAATTATCAACTGTGTACTTGAGGGGGGTGAAAGTTGATTAAAATACTCGGTAAATACCTAAAAAAAATAAGGTTTTGCTATTGCATTTGACCGTACTTAGCCATATAGTGAAATATAAGGAGTTAATAAATTTTTAAATAGTTAATAAGGAAGAGGGGGGAGATAAAGGAATGAAATTACGACAGATTTTCTATTTGAAAGACTGAATATAAATCAGTACGTGAAGAAATGATAGTAAGAACGTACAAACTGAGGTAGTAGTTATGAACACATTAAATCAATCAATCCGCAAAGTATTAACCGGTGCCGGCACCGCAGCGGTAATCACCGTGGCTGCTATGGGCTTAACTGTCAATCCATGGACAGTTGACAATAGTTATGCCGCTCCGCCGGCTGAACAAGGACATCAAGGAAGCGGTCAACAACACGGCGCCGGTGGCGGCGGTAAAGGTGGTGCGCACGGAGAAGCCAAAGGTGGCTCAAAAAGCGTACTTGATAAAATCCTGTCGGTATTTTCTTCCGAAGAAGAGGAAGGCGACGAGGACTCAGATCGTCCGGAGTGGGCACAAGGAAATCGCGAAGCGAATCCGCATATTAGCGGCTCAATGGGAAAACCGGACTCTGCCGGTACTATGAAGGGGGATCTTTTCGGCGATCTATGGATTATTCTGCGCGACAACGAAGGCAATCCGATATTAGATGCGAACGGGCAGGTACAACCGATCATTATTGTTGATGGTACACCGACAGTGATTCAATTGGTTGATACCGATGGAGATGGTAAATATGAAGTTCCTCCCGAATACGTCGATGCGGTTCAGGAAGTGGAATTGGGCAGAACAAATGTCGCTAGATCCCCCAGCAAAGTGTTGGAGCATTCATTGACCGAAATTTTATCCAAATTGGATGGATTGATCTTGGGAACCAGTGACAATCTGACATTGGATGCTGCCGGTCGTTTGGTGGTGGACGGCAGCGCAATCGATTCTCCACTGGAAAATTTAGCGCTCTATCAGGCTTTATTAACAACGACCGATACAGACGGTGACGGAGTCCTCGAGGTCAATGTGCCCTATACCGGAGAGGGGGGCAGCGGAACGTACATATTCCTGGTTCCAACGAGTGCCCAATTGGATTTAGCGGCTTCTTTGTTGGCGGCGGCTTCCGATAAGACGGCTTCCTTGACGGTTGATAGTGTGGTAACTGTGAGTACCTTTTTAGGTGTTAACGATGAGCTTTCGTCTCTGGTTGCCAGTTACACTTATGACGGCGCGAGTGAAACTTACAAAGACACTTCCGTTTGGATCAATGTTCAAGTCGACGGTATGACAACTCCAGACGATTTAAGCGACGATGTCTATCAGTCTGTTCAGGTCAATCTGGTGAGCGGCGCAACCGTTGACTATGACGGTCAGACGATTTCTGTCCCCGGAGTCAGTTTTGAAACGGTGGCTAATACTGTCGATGAAAACAATGATGGTTTGAACGATCAGGATGCGTTGGATAACAACGGTGTCGATGCGTTTACTCAAACAGTCGATGATGCATTACAAGTCATTGAGTTTGTCCACGATAACGGCCTTTAATTTTATGTCCTGAAGTCCCGTTTACTTTATACGCCGGCCGCCAGATTTCGGCCGGCGTAATTTTCCCTCGTTGATTTAGGAAAGTTTCCTTATCAGCAGCAGATAGAACAGCATATCGTGGGGTTAAAGATTATGTGCGTTCGATTTAATAAGAAATCTTCAATTGTAAAACGTTGCTCTCTTTCTATTGTCCTCATTGGCAGCTTTGTACTGGGGACAACGGTATCCGTCAATGCCTATGCAGAAGATCACGGTAGTGACCATGGCGGACATAGCTCTGGCAGTGGACATAGTGGTGGAGCTGGACATGATAGAGGTCAGCACGGGCGGGGACGCCAAGGTAATTACGATCCTGGCAGGGAACGAGGCCATGGCGGTGGAGCTAAAGCGGTAGAAAATGCCGTTTTGCGATCAGGCGGCAGGCCAATTTGGGCTCAGGAAGGTATTCCGGAAGTTGAGCTGGGCCGTTTGAATGTGGCTAGAGTTCCTTCACATGTTTTGCAGAGAGCATTGGAAAAAGCGCATGCCGAATTGTTGGCTAATCCGACTGCGGAAATTCATGCGCCGATGCAGAATATTGCCTTATATAAAGAAGCAGTAATACTAAATCAGCTGCAAAAAGCCGCAGTTTATTTGGGGTCAGCTGCTGAAAAGCGAGTGCCAATTAATGCGGATATGGTAGAAGCTTTAAATATTATTTTGGGTGTATCGGTACCTGATAATAGTGAAATGGCGAATAAGGCTGATCAAGTTAGGCAAGCTATTCTGGAAGCCCATGATGCTGGAGACGTCGATAGCGGGCATCATTGATTTGGAATATTTATTAAGAGAGGACAAGATTATGAATATTAAACTATTAATAACGATTGTGTTGCTTACCTCAGGCCTAATAATGTCCGAAAGCTATGCTGGACCTGGAGGCGGTGGTCCTGGTACAGGTGGAGGACGTAAGATGGGTGGCGCATTTTCGTCGGGGCAAGGAGACGTTACCCAAATGCGTCAGCGTCAGGAAAAACAGATTCGCGAAAAGGCCCAAGATCAGATGAAAGGTCAGGGCGAAAAATCACTTCAGGAAGGTAGTAAAATCAAAGAAAGAAAGGAGCAACAAATTCGGGAACGGATTCATCAAGATCAGGGGAGCGGTCAACAAATTCGGGAGCGTAGTGAACAGCAAATCAGGGAGAGAACCGAGGGGGCCGGCATGGAACAACGTCAACAACAAATGGCCACCTGGTTTGAGGCTTTAGGCTTAGAACAAGCCCTCTATGAACATCTTGACACCTAATTATGACACAGATGACGCAGATGGATCCAGATTTTTCTTTCTAATTTCTAATTT
>JBNLEI010000117.1:0-3461 GCA_050304855.1 Methylococcaceae bacterium | reverse complement strand
CGTTGACAGATCTCGACCTTGCGTTCGAAGGTGTCGGCCTGGCCTTGTTCATCGAACGCCATGACGATGACGGCGGCGCCATAACGTCGTACCAATTTAGCGTGATGAATAAAAGCTTCTTCGCCTTCCTTCAATGAAATCGAGTTGACGACGCCTTTGCCCTGTATGCACTTCAGACCGGCTTCGAGGATTTCCCATTTCGAGGAGTCCAGCATGATCGGCACTTTGGCGATATCCGGTTCGGCGGCGATTAGATTCAAGAAACGCACCATCGCTTCTTTCGAATCCAACATGCCTTCGTCCATGTTGATGTCGATAATTTGTGCGCCGTTTTCGACCTGCTGTTTGGCCACGTCCAGAGCGGTTTCGTAATCTTCCTCGACGATCAGGCGTTTGAATATCGCAGAGCCGGTGACATTGGTGCGTTCGCCGACATTGACGAATAAGGTTTCCGGGCCGATGGACATTGGCTCCAAGCCTGCCAGGTGACAGCGTTTCTCCAGTTCCGGTACTTTACGCGGGGCATGGTGCTGAAGCGCTTTGATGATCGCCTCGATATGGATTGGCGATGTGCCGCAGCAGCCGCCGATGATGTTCAAATAGCCGTTAGCCGCCCAGTCGGCCAGTTCCGCAGCCATCTCCTCAGGGGTTTCGTCATATTCGCCGAATTCATTGGGTAGGCCGGCGTTCGGGTGTGCGGAGACATGGGTGTTGGCAATATTGGATAACTCTTCAATATATTGGCGCAGTTCCTGCGCACCTAAAGCGCAGTTGAAACCGATCGAAATCGGCTCGACATGGCTCAGTGAAGTCCAGAAAGCTGCCGCCGTCTGTCCGGACAAGGTGCGACCGGAGGCGTCGGTGATCGTGCCGGAGATCATGACCGGCAATTTGTAACCGATTTGCTCGAAGTGTTGTTCGACTGCGAATATAGCCGCTTTGGCGTTTAATGTGTCGAATACCGTTTCGATTAAGATGATATCTGCGCCACCGTCGACCAGACCTTTGACCGCTTCACTGTAAGCTTCGACGAGATCATCGAAGGAAATATTTCTGAAGCCGGGGTCATTGACATCCGGTGACATCGACGCTGTACGATTGGTCGGGCCTAAGACTCCGGCGACGAAGCGTGGTTTGTCGGGCGTCAGCGCCGTGACTTCGGTTGCGGCTTCTTTTGCCAGTCGCGCCGACTCCCGGTTGATTTCATACGCCAGCGATTCCATTTTATAGTCGGCCATCGCAATGGTCGTGGCGTTGAATGTGTTGGTTTCGATGATGTCGGAGCCAGCATCGAGATAGGCGCGGTGTATCGATTTGATGATGTCGGGCTGGGTCAAGGACAACAAGTCGTTGTTGCCTTTCAGGTCGGAATTCCAGTCGGCGAAGCGATCACCCCGATAATCGTTTTCTTCCAGCTTATAACTTTGTATCATCGTGCCCATGGCGCCGTCCAAGAACAAAATGCGTTGAGTTAATTGCTGTTTCAATAATTCGTAACTATTCATTGTGATTATGTGTCGGGATGCTGTATTCGCGTCGGCTATTGTGCTGATGTCGCGTCAAATATATTATAAAAAGCTAATGTAAAACAGGAGAGATTTATGTCCAAACCCAGTATCCTGCAGGTCATCAAGAGCGTTGTTGCCGCCGGCATAGGCGTTCAAAGCAATAAGAACCGGGAAGCTGATTTTCAACACGGTTCTTTATCAAGCTATATTGTCGTTGGTATCATCGCAACGGTATTGTTTATTATGACCTTGATTTTTGTGGTTAAAACCGTCATATCCTGACGGCTTAATCGACTAATTTTAGCAAAAAAAAGCCCGGGTTGTACCGGGCTTTTTATTTATGCAACCTAACTAAACTTTTAGTCAGATGTTTTGAAGCTGTCTTTGATGCTGACGAACATTTCTTTAATGCCGCCGAATAAGTTGCCGACGGTCAGTGCTTCGGCCAGAATGAATTTAGTGCGAATGAAGGCAACGCGCAAAAAGCCTGCAATTGGTGGCAGTAATTCAAAGATGATGTGCAAGAACATGCCGCCGGAACCTTGTTCATTCTGGTTGCGATCTCCGACGCTGGATAATGCTCGGTCGTATTCTCCGCCGATGTCTTCGCCTTGGTAGCTGTCGATAATTATGATGTTAAGTTGAACAAACAGCCATTGCACGGCAAAGAAAACGGCTACGCAGCCAGCAACCCAGAATAAGCCGTGAGGTTTTTTAATTTTAAGAACAGCCTGGTAAATCCAAATAGCTGTTAAAACCATGATAATACCACCGATCATTTTTCTTCCTCTTTGTTGTTTTAGTTAGAGTTATACAATTAAACAAATGGCCATACTACTCATAATCAGGGGATATGGCAATTTGGGAAAGTACTGGATGGGGCTAATGTTTGTAAATTTTTGTCAGGAACCGCGTTTGTCCCTGTTTTTGAGCGGAATGGATGGGAAATTTGCTGTCGTAAGAGCAACAGTGAATAGCCTAATTTAGATGCGGGTTGGTCCTATGTCGTGGATTGCGGTTCAATCTTGACGCTAGCCGTTGCCGCATTTGAGTGATTTTTTACTCTTAACTATATAGTAGGGAATAAAGTCAAATTGTTATTAAAATAGGATGAATTACTTGACTTTGTATAGTTCTAAAGTAACATATGGCCTTCGGATGCCAGTGTTCTGGCACATTTATTTACAACAACTATTAAAGGTAGGACACTCATGGGAGCGATCTTAGACTTAACAGAAATGTTAAAAGAGCCGGCAGGTATGATTGGAGCGGTTGTAATTATCGCTGCAGGATATTTTTTCGTAAAATGGGTTTTCGCAGAGCCTAAAGACGAAGAATAAGCTAGTAAAAAATTACTGGTTTTCAAAAAAGGCCGCTTCTGTCGATTCAGAGGCGGCCTTTTTTATTGCCTGAAAGATAGCTCTTGCAGGGATGAATACCTTATAATTTGTGCCGTTTTTGTCAGTGCACTATAAGTAAAATGTACAAATTTCTTTCTAATCGAATTTTTAATCTTTATCAGCAACAAGCGCCGGCAACCGGAATCGGTTTGTTTCGCATGTTGTTCGGTCTTGTTACGCTTCAGGAAACCTTGTTCCTGCTTTACTTCAATCATCTGATATTTGATCCGGTTCCGTATCTGGATGTCGAATTTCCGATGATTTATTTGTTTATATGTGCGTGGTCGGTTGTGGCATTGGCTATTACGCTTGGCTATCGTTGTCAGAATGCGCTAATAGCCAACTATGTTTTTTGGTTGGTATTCGTTAATTTTACACCGATGCAGCGCGATTTCGATGGTGGTTTCGATGTGTTCATGACCGGCGCTAACTTTTTTCTGATTTTCATGCCGACTGATAAGGCATTTGCCATCGATGCACTGAGAAAGAAATTGGCGACACCTTTTGTGCATTATTCGCAATACTCTGAGGCGCAGGTTTCGCGTCTGGCTTA
>JBNLEI010000116.1:0-26261 GCA_050304855.1 Methylococcaceae bacterium | reverse complement strand
CGGGACAATTTCCGGCACAAATACCTCAGCAAACTCACGTAATTTTAGATAAGTTTCCCTCGAATCCACTCTCACTTTTTCAATCCCTTCTTTATAGAGATCTCTCAATGTTCGGATACTCAGCGGTAAATCTTCGTGAATTAAAGTCTTGGATTTGGCCTTTTTGGTTTTTTCGAGTATTGCTTCCCACAGCTTGACCAGGAAAGTCATATCGGAAAACAGCACTGCTTCTTCGACGCATTCCGCAGCCGTTCTGGCAATAAACCCTCCGCATTCATACTTTTGTTTGAAAGCGTCTATGCACGCCCGCAAGCGACTACGCTCGGTTTCACATTCAATGCGCTGTGAAATTCCTGAATTAGCCGAATAAGGCATATAAACTTGAAAACGAGACGGGATTGATATTTCTGTGGTCAGGCGAGCTCCTTTGCTGCCGATCGGATCTTTGGTCACTTGAACAATAATCTTTTGTCCTTCACGCAAGTAATGCTCAATATTTTCCGAACGAGTTTTCTCCAGTTCTTTGCTGTTAAAATCCGACAAATGCAGAAAAGCGGCACGCTCCAACCCGATGTCTACAAACGCGGCCTGCATTCCGGGCAATACTCTGCATACTTCGCCTT
This sequence comes from Methylococcaceae bacterium, assembly GCA_050304855.1. Lineage (GTDB taxonomy): Bacteria > Pseudomonadota > Gammaproteobacteria > Methylococcales > Methylomonadaceae > Methylomarinum. Next base: position 25,638 of record JBNLEI010000116.1, on the reverse strand, counting down.
TATATATATTTCCGACTAAACCTTTCTGGCGAAAACGCTCGATAATCAGTTCCTGTAGAACACCGTTTTCGATGACAGCTACCCTGATTTCCGGGGGCGTCACATTAATTAAAATTTCTTCACTCATGCAATGATTTTGATTCCCTGTTTTTCTAACAATTGCGCGGTTTCAAATATCGGTAAACCGACAACTCCAGAGAAACTACCTGTTATGGATTCGACAAATATCCCGGCGATTCCTTGAATAGCATAAGCCCCAGCCTTATCTACCGGTTCGCCGCTACGCCAATAATCCGCGATTTCGTCGTCACTCAACTTTCTAAAAGCCACATCGGTAATACAAACGACAAGGTCATGCCTATCTCCTCTCAACGAAACAGCGCTATATACTTGATGAGTCCTTCCCGATAACATTCGCAACATGTCTTTAGCATGTTCGAAATCTCTTGGTTTCCCCATGATTAAGCCGTCTACTACAACAGCGGTATCGGCCCCCAACACAGGCCTATCGGCATCAAGCTGAGCACAACATGCTGCCGACTTTTCAGCAGCAATTCGTTCGACATAAGCTCTCGGTAATTCGTTCCGAATAGGAGTTTCATCGACATCGACTGCATGCACTTGGTAACTGACCCCGATCTGATCCAACAATTCGCGGCGTCGCGGCGAACCGGAGGCCAGAATGATCTGTTTTGACATAAATTCAGCGATGATAAGGATGATTGTTAAGAATAGACCAGGCCCGATATATTTGTTCCGCCACTAAAATTCTGACCAACGGATGGGGAAAAGTCAGTTTCGATAAACTCCATGACTCCTGAGCCCGTTCTTGAACCTGCAACGCCAACCCTTCCGGCCCGCCCACCATCAAAGCGACCTGTTGAGTATTTTCCTGCCAACGCCGCAGAGACTCAGCCAATTGCTCCGTCGTCCAACTCTTTCCCACCCTATCCAAAGTAACAACGTGAACTTTGTCGGGAAGAGCAGCCAGCATTCTCTCCCCTTCTTCCCGGACTATTCTATTAGTATCGCTATTTTTCGTCCGCCTACCGGGATTAATTTCTTTCAGCAAGAGATCGCAATCTCGAGGCAAACGCTTGGCGTATTCATTATAGCCTTGCTCGACCCAGCTAGGCATTCTGTTTCCGACTGAAATAAGGTGAATTCGCATGGGATGCAGAATACACAGAAGAAAGTCCGCTTGCAATGAATAAGAACCGCTGATGCCGCGTGTACCGAGCAAGTCTTAGAAATCCGGACGCCACCTTGAAAATAAGCAGTTTTATGATATACATTAACAAGATATTTATAAATATTAATCCGTCACTTCAATAGAAGATTATCATGGAAATCAAATCAAAGCTTTTAGGCGAACAACAAATCGACCCGGATACCATTATCACCTTTCCTAACGGCATACCGGGCTTTGAGAATCAAAAACGCTTCAAGCTGTTTCATCAGGAAAATAGCGATATCGTCTACTGGTTACAATCTTTGGATGATGACGAATTAACATTCACAGTCACAGACCCCTGGCATTTCAAAATCAATTACAGCTTCCTGCTAACTTCAGAGGAGGAAAAGCTATTGCAACTCGACAACAGTTCGGATTTATTGATTTTGATATTACTACACAAAGACGACAATGACTTGAGCGGAGGCAAACCCACCATTAAAGGTTCAATTAAGTCACCGCTAATCATTAATAGCGCCAAACGTATTGGCCTGCAAAAAATGCTTGCGGAAGTAGAACAAAGTATTGTGCTGACGGAAAAGCACAGTGAAATCGATGTCATCGAGACATAAACACCATCGGCAAACCAACACGTTTTGGCTTACTTCACAAATAAAGAAAGCCAAAACGAAAACAATTGGGTTTAATTTACCGAGCGATTTTTTGAACAGCTGGCGGAAAAATTACTAATGATCAAGCCGCCTGAACAGGAATGGAATGACTGGAATGGCTAATCCGGTTGTCTTCGTCAAAATAAACCAGCGTAGGCTTGTAATTAGCCAACTCTTTTTCATCCAGCCCCACAAATGAGCACACGATGATCAGATCTCCGGGACAAGCTAACCGGGCTGCAGCCCCGTTAACGGAAAAGATACCCGACCCTTCTTCTGCCCTGATCGCATAGGTCGTAAAACGCTCGCCGTTATTGATATTGTAGATTTGAATTTGCTCATATTCCCTGATACCCGAAAAATCCAGAATCTTGCCGTCAATCGCGCAAGATCCCTCATAGTCGAGCTTAGAATGCGTCACAGTGGCCCTGTGCAACTTGGCTTTAAGCATTGTAGTTTGCATAATCAAACATCTCGAATTTTTGAGAACTGGGCATTATGCCTTAAAAAAACAGAGTCTTCAAATTCACACCCCATTTAAGTAGGCATACTGAAAAAACCGAATACTAAAGTTTTAGAGAATCTTGCCAAAAATTGTTTTACCCTATCAGTTAGACAATCATCAAACAAATTTGATCAACTCAGTGTTCGACTGAATTCATTTTTATGGATTCTGACCGCAGTCGGGTAAGCAAATTCCAGATGATTTTTTTTCAGAATCTCCGCGATTTTGAACAAAACATCCTCTTTGACTTCCAACCATTCAGCCCAATCGACGGTTTTGGAAAAACAATAAATCAAAATATCAATCGACGAATCATTATATCGATCCATAAAAACCAGCTGCGTCGCTTTGATACCTTGCACATCTTCACGCGACGATAATCTAAAGTGGCGTCTCCCGGTACCGTGTTTTTGTTTGGGGTTAGCGATGCCAGGATGATTTCTTAACATGTCCCGTAGATCTTGCAAGGCTTTGCGTATATCGTCTATGTTGCTCTGATAAGTGACGCCAACATGCATTTTAATGCGCCGCCCGACAACACGTCGGTTCCAATTCATCACACTGGAAACCGAAACCTGCGCATTAGGTATGGTAATCAAAGCATTATCAAAAGTACGGATAGTCGTGCTACGCAAACCGATTTCCGCAACCGTGCCCTCGACCTCACCGACTTTTACCCAATCCCCCATACGGAAAACATTATCGAATAATATCGTAATGCCGCCGAACAAATTAGACAGGGTATCCTTCGCAGCCAAGGCAAAGGCCAAACCGCCGATCCCCAAAGTCAACATGATTGCCGTAATGCTGATACCGAAATGATTCAGCCCAATCGCCAACACCGCAATCAGAACGATCGCCTTACCGGTCTGCACACCTAAATTGAATAACTCTTTTCGCAACTCGGTATTGGTCCGGCTTAATTTCTGAAACTGAACCAAAACCACCGTATCGAGAATTTTGAACAATAACCAGATAAAAGCCAGACTGTAAATAACGAAGGTCAGGTTCTCGATCGACGACCGGTAATCGGTTTTATAAAAAAAAGCATAAGTGGCAAGATCGATACCGAAAAAGATAACCAAGCTCCGTGCCGGTTTTTTAATTTCGTGATAGATCTGTGCCTGAATTTCCGCACCTTCATCGATAATATATCGCTCTACGATCCAGCTGGTAAACTTGAACAAAAACGGATAACTGAAATAAACCAGTAAGATAATGGCAACAGAAACGCAAACGCCGCCGACATCCACTTTAAAAGGCACGAGCTTGTGGTTGAGCGGACGAACGGCATCAAATTGATTGATATAGGAAATGACTGAAAGCAGCGAAAACTCCTGAAACCAGTGAGTCGAAGCAATCAACCTGGGATTGTTGATGACAAATTTAAGGATATCCTGATATGTCGTAATAGCCAGTACGAATTCTCGCTGGTTTTTTCTGAGATCGTTAACGATCATTCCTTCCGTAGATACTTGATCTGATTCCATCGCCGCAGCAAGACGCTGGCTTTCATCCAACTTCTTTTGCGACACACTGACAATTTCGTCGATTGCGATGTAATTATTGGAGGCTTGGATCAAATACTCCAGATAACTTCGGACAGCCTGCCGTGTCTTGTCAGCCTCAAGCTCGGCTTTATCCCGCAACACGGCAAGCTTATTTCCGCGCTCCCCGTTAACGGCCATTCTAGATTCCAGAAAACTCAGTTTTTTGTCGGACACGGCAAACGGCAAACGCGTTGCCGAGGTTTTACGCAACTGTTGCAGCAGCACTTCCAATTCCGCAGCCTGCCGTTCCAGCAAATCACTGATCGCCGCCTCATCATCGGAAGACAAGATACGTCGATTCAATGACTCTAGATTATCGACAATACTCAAAATAGCCTGCTGCCTGGTATCCGGGCTCGCAAAAACCGACGAACTCAACAGTACGAGACTCACGAACACCATCAACCGATGGAACATGATCGTTTTATCGAAAAAAACGTACATTATCGATTAACCGCGTTGTTCCCAACCAGACCGCAGACAAAACCACTAAATCGCGGTCGTCCTCCCCGGCTTCCTTTAAATCCGACGCTCTGCAGACCGCAAGATAATCTGGCCGGAATCCTTCAGCCCGTAAGGCTTGGCGTTGTTTTTCGATAATCGCTTGAATATCGCTGCGACGATCTAAGATATCGTCACGCACTTGACACAATGCCTGGTAAAAACGCGGAGCAACCTCTCTTTCTTCTTTGGTCAAGTAGCTGTTACGCGAACTCATAGCCAGACCGTCTTTTTCTCTGACAATCGGCACACTGCAAATTTGCACCGGCATATTCAGATCATCGGCCATTTGCCGAATAATGGCCAACTGCTGAAAATCTTTTTCTCCAAAAAACGCCAGATCCGGCTGAACCATATTGAAAAGCTTGCAAACGACGGTTGCCACACCGTTAAAATGTCCGGGCCGACTGGCACCACAATAAGCGTCGGACAGGCCTGTCACCGCCACGTTGACTTGAGCAACGTGAGGATACATCTCGGAAACCGAAGGCAGAAACAAAACGTCAACACGAGCCGCTTGTAATTTTTCGGCATCCTCTTGCTCGGTACGCGGATAACTCTGATAATCTTCGCCTTCACCGAATTGAGTGGGGTTTACAAAAATACTAACCACCACCTTATCGGCTTGCTTGCGGGCTGCCGACACCAATTGAATATGACCGTCATGCAGATGACCCATAGTTGGAACGAAGGCAATGATTTGCCCCTGTTTTCGCCATTGAGCAATATTCTTTCTTAAATCAGCAATACGGGTTACGCTCAACATCGACTTAATAACAATGCTCCGGCGCCGGATACCGGGCTGTTTTTACAGCTTCGTGATATTGTCTGACCGCATCCTCTATACTGCTTGCGTTCGCCATAAAATTCTTGAAAAATCGCGGTTTTTTACCGCTATCAATATTCAATATATCGTAAAGCACCAAAACCTGGCCGTCGCAATCGATCCCTGCACCTATACCGATAACCGGAATCGTTAAGGCTGCGCTAATCCTGGACGCTAAAGTAGCCGGCACACACTCGAGCACCAACAAACCGGCCCCGGCTTTCTCTATGTTAAGCGCATCCTCGAACATCCGTTCAGCCATCTGAGGATCTCTACCTTGAACGCGGTAACCGCCTAGTTGATTAATCGACTGCGGAAGCAATCCCAAATGCGCGCATACCGGAATGCCTTGATCGACCAGACAACGAATCGTTTCAATTCGGGCACCTTCCAGCTTTACCATTTGAGCGCCACCGTCCTGCATCAACCTCGCTGCGTTTTGCAAAGCCATTTCCAGCGAGGCATAACTCATAAACGGCAAATCGGTGATGACAAAAGCGCGCTTTCTGGCGCGGGTAACGCACTTACTATGATAAATCATGTCCGCCATCGTCACGGGTATGGTGCTCTCTTGGCCTTGAATCACCATTCCCAGCGAATCGCCTACCAGAATCAAGTCGATACCGACACGATCTATCAACGCGCTAAAACTAGCGTCGTAAGCGGCCAAACAACTGATTTTTTCGCCGCCCGCCTTCATCGCGGCTAAATCGGTAATCGACAACGCCTTGCCCCTATTCGAGTTTCCATAAATCGTCATGGGCTCAACCTTTGTAAATCATCTGGCGGACAACGTTCCACCAGTTCCTTTAAAACACCTCGCCCGGGAACGACGAAATCCGGCCCCGCTACGTCCAACAACGGATACAAAACGAACGCCCGTTCTGCGATGCCGACATGAGGAACAATAAGATCCGGTTCGTTAATCTGCTGGTCAGCATACAACAATAAATCCAAATCGAGCGTTCGAGCTCCCCAACGCTCCAATCTGACTCTTCCATGCTGATTTTCGATCGCCTGCAACTGATGGAGCAGCGCAATGGCTTCCAGTGTAGTATGAACAGCCATCACCGCATTAACATAATCCGGCTGATTACGCGGACCCATCGGAGGGCTACTGTATAAACCGGAAAAGGCAATTTCTTCCACCTGTTCAAGCGCCGCAATTTCCCGCTCGGCGGACGCGATTTGCTCAACCGGTGAAGACAAATTACTACCCAAACCTATGTAAGCCGACACCACAGCCTTTAATCTATTCATTTTCGGTTTTGTTTTGCCGAATTCCAGACTGTGAGCTGCGCCGTCCTCGCCTTCTTTTCTGATGATTTTTTTTGGGGGGACGAGTCATCTTTTTTTGCTCCGCCTCATCAGCCTGCTGAAAACGCGTCCACCATCCAGCTAACTCGGGCTCCGCATCGCCTACCTGCGCTCTAAGCAACAGAAAATCATAGGCAGCTCGGAAACGAGGATGCCCCAGCAATCGAAAAGGCCTGACCCCCGACCTTTTCGAAAAACGCGATTGCAACAACCAGACTTCCCGCATAGATTGCGTAATCCGCTTTGGAATAGCGATAATTTTTGTTTGCCGAGATAAAACTTTGTTAGCAGCATTTTGGTATGCAAAGGCTTCATTTTCACCTTCTCGCATCAACTTTTGAGCTTCTAAAACCAAAGGTTCCCACAAAAAAGCCGCCAATAAAAAATAAGGCGTAACCGTTTTACCGTCGGCAATCCGATTATCCGAATTTTTCAGCGCCGTAGCCAAAAACAGGCGAGGAAAATCTTGATTTTCGGTTGACAAACAACTATCAGAATCAGGAAACAAAACAGCAAACAGTCCGTAATGCCTTAGCAGCTCGAAAGTCTGCAAACCGTATCCGGCCAAAAACAATTTCAACGTTTCATCGAACAAACGCGCAGCGGGAATACTTTTCAATAAATCAGCCAATTCGAAAATCGGCTTTTCCGTATCGGGATGAATGCTGAATCCTAGTTTGACGGCGAAGCGTACCGCACGAAGCATCCTAACCGGGTCTTCGCGGTAACGAACAACAGGATCTCCGATCAACTTTAAAACTGCCGCCTTATGGTCGTCCATCCCGCCGGTATAATCGACCACGGAAAAATCTCGGATATTATAATAGAGCGAATTGACTGTAAAATCGCGACGCCAAACATCCTCTTCGATAGTACCGAAGACATTATCGCGCAGCAACCGCCCGTCCTCATGCACCATTTGTTCTTCGCTGTCTTCCGTCTCTGAACCGCGAAAAGTGGCGACTTCGATAATTTCACGCCCGAAATAAACATGAGCGAGACGAAAACGTCGCCCGATTAGCCTGCAGTTGCGAAAGGTACTTTTTACCTGCTCCGGACTCGCGTTGGTCACCACGTCAAAATCCTTCGGCTCCCTGCCCAACAACAAGTCTCTGACGCAACCGCCAACCAGATAAGCTTCGAAACCGGCCTTTTTCAGCCGGTACAATACCTTCAAGGCGTTATCGCTGACCTGGGAACGGGAAATATTATGTTCGGAACGCGAATAAACTTTGCAGGTAAGCTTATCCAGCTTTTCCTGTTTACCTGAAGAACCGAGTATTTTTTTAAAAAAGTTTAAAATAGCTTTTATTTCCTTTAATTTCAGCAAGTATTCCCGGCTTACTTTCAATACCGAAACCAGATACCCGTCATTTTTACACTTTCAGCTCCGCTGTAAATCACAGAACCGGTTCAATCATTTTTTATTTCGTTTTTCCGGCGATAGCGCCCAGAAAATATAAACCATTCGCAATGTCATTTTCGCGCAATCAAACAGCTACGTTCAGCCAGAAATTCAACAAACGATATCTTGCGTATCATATCATTTCGGCTGAATACAGCTCAATCGACTGCTTTCTTTTACATACCCCTTTTTTCTATAGTAAAATTTGTCGAGATATTGATACACTGCCGCATTCGTTTATCGCATTCTTCCGTTTAAATAGTTTTAAGCGTTTAGCCTTGAGGAAATTTATGTTTAAAAAAATTATCAACGAACTGATAGACCATCCTTTACTGACCAGTATTTTTGTCATTGATTTGTTTATCCTTGCATTCCATAAGCCGCCGTTTTTGTTTTCATTTTTAATGCTGGGGGCTCTTGTTGCCATCAGCATGTATTTAGGACAGAAACTGGCCTTATTTAAACTTTAACTTTGCCTTTTTCCCAAAATCGCCCCCCCGGGAACCCTCTCCCAAAAATCCCGGGGCTTTTCCGCCGTATGGCTGCCATCATTTATGATTCATTGTTGCTGTTGGCGGTACTTTTTCTAGCAACCGCCTTAGCCTTACCCTTTAATGACGGCACCGCTTTTTCATCGGACCAAATCGCCTTCTCCATCTATTTGCTGACAATCAGTTTTTTCTTCTACGGCTGGTTTTGGACTCATGGCGGCCAAACTCTCGGCATGCGTAGCTGGAAGATGGTATTGATAAGTCGGAAAAATCAATCGATCAGCTGGAAACAGGCATTATTGCGGTTTATCGCGGCTGGCTTATCCTGGCTTTGTCTGGGAATTGGTTTTATCTGGATATTGATCGATAAAGACAAACTAAGCTGGCATGACCGAATTTCAGGGACCATGCTGACGTTTGAGCCCAAAAAGTAAAATAGGAAGGTGTGTCTTTTTGAAAGTGACGCACCTTCCAAAATATGGTTTACCTAACCACCTGCTTACATTTGACTGTCACATTTTTCATCTGGCAGCGATATTTACCAACATAATCGCCCTCACACTCCTCGCAAGACACTTCGCCTTCATTTACTACCGAATCACGTCCCCAGCCATATCCTAGTTCTTCACACAGCAGACTGGAATATTTATTGAATCGGCTATAGCCTTTAAAAGAATCCGGTTTTTTCTTAACTTTTTCTATCGCTTTCTCTTTATCAATGCATCCGGGGCTTGGTTTTAAGTCTCCCGTCACCTCCTTGTAAACCCACTCATCGACAGCGATCGCAAAAGCAAAATTTGAAAAAGATAACAAAACCAATACAGCAACTGTTTTCAAATTCATAACATTCACCTTCTATTCACCTTGCGTTATTATTATTTTAGCTGAGTTTTAACTCTATCACTTTAAAACCTCGTTAACAAAAGGTTTTATTTAGTCGATACAGCTACTATCGGCCGTTAATAGATGTTAGTATTCATTTGGTTGATTACAAATTACTAAAATGCTATCAGAGGGGTATTTAAAATATGAAAAAAATAACAACACTTTTGTCTGCAACCGCCATGATTGCCGCCTCTGCCGCTCATGCGGAAATCATAAAGCTTGAGGACAACTCCAAGATACTGGGAAAATGGCATGTCGATGCAGCAGCTGCTGCGTTACATAAAGAAAAAAGAGCACAGGACTCAGTCTGGGAATTCAAAGCTGACGGTACCTTGGTTACATCAGGAAGAGATGTGGTAAGCGGACGCACCGGTATGATGAGCATCAATTTGAAATACTCGATCGAAAACGGCCAGATCAGAAGACAAGCGGCCCCCGGCAGAGAAAAATACGAAACCTGCGGAGTGACCGAATTAAGCGATACCAATATGATTCTGAAATGTACCTATCTCTATTATTTTTTGACTAAAATGTAACACTTCTTCGATAAGATGACACTGGCCCTCATCGCTTCAGTGTCATCCTTTATCTGATTCGATTTACCGCGTAAAGCGCGCCGCAAAATACCAAAGCGCTCGGCAAAAGCGCCATCACCATGGGGTCAAGCCCGTAAACCAGCCCCAAATGCCCGGCAATCTTGTCAAAAATATTGAATGTCATTCCGATTAGGATACCAATCATCATTCGACCACCAGCCCCCATCCCCCGCCTGATACCGATGACAAAAGGAGCGGAAACCATCAACATGACGAAAGTCACCAACGGATTAATCAACCGACTCCAGAAGGCTAATTCGAAAGACTGGGATTTCTGGTTGTTTTCCTTCAAAAAAACAATATACATATACAAATCATAGAGTGACAAATTATCCGACTTTACCACTACGATGTTCAACAAATCCGGGTCGATAGAAGTTTTCCACTGCTCGCTGTCAGAAGCGTCGGAAAAAATTCGTCTGCCGGAGACTTCCGACCACTGAATGTTTTCAAGCCGCCACAGCTCTGCCCCCAAATACCGAGCCGTTTCGGCATGCTTAATCAAATCCAGGCGGTATTGGTCATTGAGCTGGTAAAGACTGATATCTCCCAGCCAACCATCATCATGGATTTGACGAACGTTGATAAACCGATTCCCTTCTCGCAACCACATCCCGTAACGCGAATGAATCACCACTTTTTGATTTTGCGCAGTGGTTTTAATCATCTGCGCCGTCCGTTCGGCTGCCGGAGCTACAAATTCTCCCACTGCTACCGAGATGATGACCAGCACCAACCCTCCCAACATTATCGCCCTGATCACCCAAAATACCGACAACCCCACTGCGCGCATGGCGATAATTTCACGATTATTAGCCATTGCTCCGACTACGAATAAGCTTCCCAGCAACGCAGCCGAAGGCACCAACTCATAAAAAACGCGCGGCGAAGTTAATGCCAGATAAAGCAAAATTTCTTTTAAACCGTAACTACCTTTACCCAAATCTTTCAGCTCATCGCTAAAAGTAAACAAATTAAAGAGCGTCAACAACAATAGCAAAGCAATCAAGGAACCTTTGACGACTTCTCTGACAATATAGCCGGTAATCACATTCATGATGGCGTCTTCCCTGTTACTATCATTTTAATCCACTTCCATCCGTACAGACGGATCAGCAGAACGCACGCCAAAATTGACAACAAAACATAAATCCAAATATAACCCAGCCAGGCGGGAATACTTTCCTTCATCACCCAACTCAGACTGACCTTATTTAAATTTCCGTAAACAAAATAAATACCGAACGCGAACAGCAGACTGCCATAAATTCCGCCACGAGGCGATAACTTAGCCAGCGGCACCGCCAATAAACTCAAAAAAACCACGCCTAAAGGAGTCGACAAACGGTTCTGCATCTCGGCAATATCAAACGGCTTATCGGATTTCCACAATTGTTCGGTCGGTATAGATTCTCGATGCAGAGTCACTGTGCGGCTTTTCTTTTCGATCCGAACGCCATATTCGGCAAAATTTTCAATCACAAAATCTTTACTGCCGGGAACACCTTGAATCCTCTCTCCCTGTTCCAACACCAAATACAAACCGCCGGGACGAAATTCCATCCGCCCGTGCCGCGCATTGATCACCCCTGTTCTGCCGCCCTCGCGATTTTGTACAAAGACGTTGTGCATTCGCCCGTCGAAATCGACATCTTCGACAGAAAACACCAGTTCTCCATCGCTATATTCGGTGAACCTCCCGGCGGCAATTCCGCGTACATCAGCTGAGCTTTCATCTTCACTTATTAATAATTGCATCTGAGCCTCCGCCCAAGGGGAAGCGATCATGGATAAAGCCGCAGCAAAGATTGACAAGGGAAACACCAACAAAAACACCGCTCGATAGATGATGCCGGCGCCGCCCCCGGCTGAAGCCACCGCAGACATTTCCTGGTCACGATACATTCGCCCCAATACGATCAATACCGCCATAAACATGGAGGCCGGCAAAAAAGCGGCAGTAGCCACGACTATTTTCAGCCCCAAAATACTCAGCACGGTTTCATCGGAAATACTGCCCTCAATTGCCTTGGCCAGAATTTTAATGAATTTACGGCTAACGATAATGATCACAACGACTGATAACACTGAAAATAGCGTTTTCAGCAAATCCATAAAAATCATTCTGTCCAGCACCGTTATCAATCGGTACGGTTTATTTTTTCCGGTTTCAGCCGAACCCATGTTAAACAACTTTCCTCATCATTCTCATGTATAATTTGGCTTGCATTTTACTGCAATATGATCCCAACAACCTTCTTTAATGACTCGTAACAGAAAAATCTTATGGACTATTCTATAGAAAACCTGCCCTTAGACGAACTACAAAGTCATTGCTTAATTGCCGGCATCTATGAAAATCAACATCTCAGCGACTCCGCGGCAACGCTTGACAAGCTGACGCAAGGCATTATCGACAAAGTCATTAAACGAGGCGACATTAAAGGGAAAAACGGCGAAACCTTACTCCTGAACCCGCTACCGAATGATAAAATCGAACGCGTTCTGTTGGTCGGCATGGGGGAGAAAGGCAAAATTACTCGTAAGCTGTATCGGAAAGCGTTGGCCGCGGCAATCAAAACAGCTAGAGATAGCAAGTTAACATCCATAACCAGCACTTTGGTAGACATTGATGTTATCGATGCCGGCTCACAATGGAAAAGCCGTCAATCCATTGAAGTTTTCAACGACGGCCTTTATCAATACAGCCGTACCAAGAACTGTGACGACATCAAAGTCCAATTACAAGATGTCAAAATTACCGCCGACTGGGATTCGTTCGACCAAATCGAAAAAGGCTTCTTTCAAGGCCTAGCCATCGCGCAAGCCATGGAATTTACCAAGCAACTGGCCGACCTGCCAGGCAACATATGCACCCCTTCCTACCTGGCCGAACAGGCGGAAGAATTGGCCGACAAATTCGACGCATTGGAATGTGAAATTCTTGAAGAAAACCATATGGAAGCGCTCGGCATGGGCGCTTTTCTGGCCGTTTCGCGCGGCAGTCGTCAGCCAGCCAAACTCATCAACCTGATTTATCAAGGTGCCGGCAACAACAGCAAACCGATTGTACTGGTCGGCAAAGGCTTAACCTTCGATGCCGGAGGCATCTCCCTAAAACCGGGCTCAGGCATGGACGAGATGAAATACGACATGTGCGGCGGAGCCACCGTACTGGGCGTTATGCAAGCCGCGGCCCAAATGAATCTTCCGCTCAACATAGTGGGTTTGATTCCTTCTTCGGAAAACCTGCCCGACGGCAATGCCAATAAACCGGGGGATATCCTGATCAGCATGTCAGGAAAAACCATTGAAGTGCTAAACACCGACGCTGAAGGCAGGCTGATTCTCTGTGACACATTAACGTATGCAAAGAAATTCAATCCGGAAGTCGTCATTGACATGGCCACTCTGACCGGTGCCTGTATTGTTTCGCTCGGCCGCGTCCCGAGCGGGTTACTGGGAAATAACGACGACTTGTGCGACGACCTAATTAAAGCCAGCGAAACCGCATGCGATAGCGTCTGGCGCCTGCCATTATGGGAGGAATATCAAGAACAGCTTAAATCCAATTTTGCCGATCTCGCCAACATTGGAGGTCCGGATGGCGGTACGATCACAGCCGCCTGCTTCTTGTCGCGTTTTGCCGAAGAATATCGATGGGCGCATTTGGATATCGCGGGCACTGCTTGGCGCACCGGACAAAACAAAGGTGCTACAGGCCGTCCTGTGGCTTTATTAACACAATACCTGATCAATCGGGCAGATGATGCCTGAGGTAACGTTTTATGTCCTGCCGTCTGAGTCACAACAGGAGCGGCAGGCATTTGCCTGCAAACTGATCGAAAAAGCCTATCGTAGTGGTCATTTCTGTTACGTATTAACCGACTCCGAACAACAAAGCCGGCAACTGGATGAGAAACTTTGGACATTCAGGCCCGGCAGTTTTGTCCCTCATCAAATTTTCCATAACCAATTACCGGCAGTCGAACAAACTGTTCTAATTGGCAGTGAACCCATACCCGACCAATGGCGAAAAATTATCGTGAACTTATCCGCAAAACGGCCAGAACACTTGAATCAATGTGGGCGTATTTTGGAAATTTTGGACAACAGCGAAGAAACAAAACAGGACGGAAGAAATCGTTATCGACAGTACCAGGAATCTGGTTTTGAGGTCACTACACATAACATGAACAAGGGTCATTAGCGATGATGCATCCTACTTTGCTCATGCACAGTAAAAGTAACAAATCAGCATTTTCGGGTTAAAATATCCCGTTAGTTAGTAATTAAAAAACAACAGACATTCATGGAAAAAACCTATTCCCCGCATTCGATCGAACAACGCTGGTATTCAACCTGGGAAGAAAAGGGCTATTTTGCCGCGAAACCGGAAGGCGATTCCTATTGCATTATGATCCCTCCTCCGAATGTAACCGGCAGTCTGCATATGGGCCATGCGTTTCAAGATACCATCATGGATGCGTTAAGCCGTTACCACCGAATGAAAGGCTGCAGTACGTTATGGCAACCGGGCACGGATCACGCCGGTATCGCCACCCAAATGGTCGTTGAGCGACTGGTCAATGCTGAAGGCAAAACCCGCCATGATTATGGCCGCGAAAAATTTATCGAAAAAATCTGGGAATGGAAAGAACAGTCAGGCGGCACTATTACTCACCAACTACGTCGAATGGGCTCCTCTCTGGATTGGGAAAAAGAACGCTTCACCATGGATGAAGGCATGTCCGCAGCCGTCCGTGAAGTCTTCATCAAGCTCTATGAAGAAGGTCTGATATATCGCGGCAAACGCCTGGTTAACTGGGACCCCATTCTGCACACAGCGGTATCAGACCTAGAAGTCTTGTCGGAAGAGGAAAACGGTTCCATGTGGCACATGCGTTATCCGTTGGTTAACGGTGCCGGCTATTTAATTGTTGCCACAACCCGCCCGGAAACCTTATTAGGCGATGCAGCGGTAGCGATTCATCCTGACGATGATCGCTATAAACACTTACTGGGGGAATTCGTTGAATTGCCATTAACCGGCCGCCGTATTCCGGTCATCGCCGACGAATATGTCGACCCCGAATTCGGTACCGGTTGTGTCAAAATCACTCCGGCTCATGACTTCAACGACTATGAAGTCTGGACACGTCATCGAGATATGTCGGCTATTGCCGATTTGCCGCATGGCGGACTAATCAACATTTTTACAGCCGACGCCGCCATTCGGGACAACACAGACGGCTTCAGCATTATCCCGCAACCTTATATCGGTCTTGATCGCGTCGAAGCGCGCAAACAGATTGTTGCCGATCTGGAAGCCAACGGACTGCTTGAAAAAATCGAAGACCATAAACTGATGGTTCCACGCGGCGACCGCACAGGAACGATCATTGAACCGTTTTTGACCGATCAGTGGTACGTAAAAATCGCGTCCCTAGCCAAACCGGCAATCGAAGCGGTGGAGAAAGGCGATATTAAATTCGTTCCGGACAATTGGAAAAACACCTATTTCGAATGGATGCGCAACATTCAAGACTGGTGCATTTCCCGCCAAATCTGGTGGGGACACCGCATTCCGGCCTGGTACGACACCGAAGGCAACATCTATGTCGGCCATTCCGAGTCGGAAATCCGCGAAAAACATGAGCTTTCGGCCGATTATCCACTCACACAGGATGAAGACGTACTGGACACGTGGTTCTCATCCGCTTTATGGCCTTTCTCGACACTGGGCTGGCCGCAACAAACTCCGGAACTGGCCAAACATTACCCCACTAGCGTATTGGTAACCGGTTTCGACATCATTTTCTTCTGGGTTGCCCGAATGATCATGATGGGCTTGAAGTTTCAAGGTCAAGTGCCGTTTAGAGAAGTCTATATCCACGGTTTGGTTCGCGATGCCGAAGGCCAGAAAATGTCTAAATCCAAAGGCAACGTACTGGATCCGATCGACCTTATCGACGGCATCGACCTTGAATCGCTGATCGAAAAACGCACTTCCGGCATGATGCAACCGCATCTGGCAAAAAAAATCGAGCAAGCAACGCGCAAACACTTCCCTGAGGGCATTCCGTCGTTCGGCACCGATGCGCTTCGCTTTACCTTCGCTTCATTAGCTTCCACTGGCCGTGACATCCGTTTCGATTTGGCACGGACGGAAGGCTACCGCAATTTTTGCAACAAACTCTGGAACGCCGCCCGTTACGTACTAATGAACACGGAAAGCCAAGATAACGGTCTAGTCAATGAACCTTGCGAGTATTCCCAGGCCGACCTTTGGATTCTCTCACGGCTAAACCAGGTCATCGACAGTACTCGGAACTCCATCGAAAGCTATCGCTTCGATCTGGTTGCCCAAAATCTTTATGAATTTATCTGGAATGAATATTGCGACTGGTACTTAGAATTGTCAAAAATTTCGTTGCAATCCGATAACGTCGCTTTACAACGGGGAACTCGCAAAACGCTGCTGGAAGTACTGGAGAACATTTTACGCATCGCTCACCCTTTAATACCGTTTATTACTGAAGAAATCTGGCAGCGAGTGGCCCCATTGGCAGGCGTTAGCGGCGACACTATCATGTTGCAACCCTATCCTGCCGCAGACAACTTCAAAATAAATGAACAAGCAATATCGTCCACCAATTGGATTATGGACTTTATTCTCGGTATTCGCCGGATTCGGGGCGAAATGAATATTGCTCCCGGCAAACCGCTGAACGTCCTTCTGCAAAACGGTTCCGTCGATGACAAAGCTTTACTGAACGACAACAAAACCTATCTATTAAAATTGGGCAGACTGGAGTCGATCGACTGGCTGCCAGAGAACGATAATGCTCCGGAGTCGGCAATTGCGCTGGTCGGCAATATGAAAATATTGATCCCAATGGCCGGATTGATCGATAAAGAAGCCGAATTAGGCAGACTCAATAAGGAAATTCAGAAGATCGAAAAAGAATTGCCTAGGATCGAAGGCAAACTGAACAACCCTAAGTTCATCGACAAAGCGCCGGCTGACGTGATCGCAAAAGAGCAGGAGAAACTGGCTGCCATGCAATTGTCGCTAAACAATCTTAAAGAGCAGCTACAAAAAATCCAAGCCCTGTAGAATGAACGGCCATTTAGTTTCCGACCCACAGAAACCCGACTCCATTGATGAGTGGAGTCAGCTGCTGTGTGAACAGGAAATGCCTATTTTTTCCAACACGGCCAATAATATTTATGCATCGTTGGACGATAAAAAAAAAGGAGCCATGGAGCTGGCATCCATCATTTTGCAAGATCCCAACTTGACGGCCAAACTGCTCAAAGTCAGTAACAGTACTTACTACAACCCTTCCCGCCAGAAAATAAATACCGTATCCAGAGCGATTGTCATCCTCGGTGCAAAAATCATCC
Organism: Methylococcaceae bacterium; assembly: GCA_050304855.1. Taxonomy (GTDB): domain Bacteria; phylum Pseudomonadota; class Gammaproteobacteria; order Methylococcales; family Methylomonadaceae; genus Methylomarinum. Next base: position 8,307 of record JBNLEI010000116.1, on the reverse strand, counting down.
GCGAACTAACAATCGCCTGCGCGTTCTTTGAATCGATCTTATCATCGGATAACAAAGAGCGCGCCAACGAGGAAATCGGAAATGCCATCCACGCTGCGGTCCAGGCCAAAGAACTGGCGATAGCCGTCAACGACCCTTCTCCGGAAGAAGTCTTTATTGCCGCCCTGTTGCATAATATCGGTAAAATCGCATTTTGGTGCTTTAACCACAAACAGGGTGCGCAAATCAACGACTTGCTCAAGTCCGGCCATTACACTGCTGCGGAGGCCGAAAAAAAAATCCTGGGGTTCACATTGCAACAGCTTAGCAAAAAGCTTGGACAAACTTGGCACCTTGGGGGACTCATTGAGCAAGCAATCGAAAACCCTGACGACAACAACCGCAGAATCCAGGTTGTTCGATTGGGAAATGAAATCAGCTTGGCCGTTAAATCGGGAAAGGACTCTAAGGCAATGGGGGAATGTCTGACAAAACTCACGCGATTAACTGGCCATACCATCAAAGAACACGAGGCCAGAATCAAGCGGAATACCGCAGCCGCGGTAAAAATAGCCATTCAGTTTGGCGCGCATGACGCATCCAAATTTATCGACGATACAACGCCCACGTTATCCGTTTTAGAAAATGAGGTCGATGAACCCCATGAAAACAAAAAACAAATCCAGTTCCAAATTTTGCAGGAAATCAGCAACCATATCAGCGGCACCATTAACTTAAATATCCTTTTTGAATTAATACTGGAAGGGATTTTCCGTGGCATCGGTATGGATAGGACCCTATTTCTATTGCTCAGTGCCGATAAAAAAACTTTGAATGAAAAATTCTCCCTAGGGTGGAAAAAAGCCCCCGAAACCAAAATACGAGTCTTTCAAGACAACCAACCCAACTTGTTATTTCATTGCCTAGCATCTGCCGAAAGCATCTGGGCCAACCCAAAACAAAACCGTACCCTATACAACCAACAAATTATGCACTTGATCGGCGATAGCGAATGTTTCGTGATACCGGTCATGACTGAGCAAAGAGCCATCGGCCTTCTATATTGTGACCGAGCGATCACTGGCGCTCCTTTGAGCATCGAAGATTTTAACGCCGCCAAACACTTCGCCAAACAGGCGAGTATTGGCCTAACGCTTTATCGTATGAGAAGCTGTTGACCCATGGTTTCTCGAGAGCTTACCGAACTTAAGGTTTATCTAGTCGAGCCATCGAACACCCAACAGCAGATTATCAAACATTGTCTTATAGAGTTCGGTATTGCCGACATCTCGACAATTTCATCAGGAACAGAAACATTGGCGGCGTTACGCCAACATCAACCCGACCTGATTATCAGCGCGATGTACTTACCTGACATGACCGGTGTCGAGCTAGTCCACGCGATCCGGCAGGAGAATTCATCCTATGAAATGGCTTTCTTGTTGATTTCCAGCGAAACCAACATCCGATACTTAGAACCGATCAGGCAAGCCGGCGCTATCGGAATCCTACCAAAACCCTTCACTCTCGATGAACTGGATACAGCCCTTTCCGCCACATTGGATTACCTGAATCCCCAGAAAATCGAGTTGACCCATTTTGACATCGAAGACTTGAAAGTTTTACTGGTCGACGATAGCCAGCTTTCGCAAAATTTTCTGACTCGCATATTGAACGACATTGGCATCGATTTGATCACAACGGCTTCGGACGGCATTCAAGCCATCGATATTCTTTCGCAACAGTATTTCGATTTAATCATCACCGACCTCAATATGCCAGAAGTCGACGGCTTACAACTGACTCAGCATATCCGTACCCGACCGGGCCAACATTCGACGCCTATCCTAATGGTCACCAGCGAACAAAATCAAAATCGTTTGGCAGCTGTAGAAAAAGCCGGAGTCTCTGCTATTTTGGATAAACCGTTTGAGCCGTCCGGCATCCGACAACTGATCATACAATTACTCTCCTAATAACGAGCAGGTCTTCACGACTTCAAAAACCCGGTTCTCTCCTCGCTGTAAATAAGTGGACAAAATCCTTATTTCATCTATATTTGCCTTTACAGTAAATTAATATTTCCGTTCCTTTTCATGTCGACAGCAGCAAGTGATATACAATTTAGCGGATTGACCAAATGTCTGATCAGAGAAGGTCTGCTGACTGAAGAAAGCGCTCATTCAGCCATTCAGGAAGCCACTAAACAAAAAGTTTCGTTAATCAGTTATCTGGTCAACAATAAGCATCTGGACAGCAAAACGATCGCATCTTTTGCTTCTGTTGAGTTCGGCGTTCCGTTCTTCGACCTGAGCGCAATTGAGATTCCCTCACTTCCGATCAAGCTCGTCAGCGAAAAATTAATCAGACAACATCATGCCTTGCCTCTGTTCAAACGCGGCAACCGGTTATTTGTCGCTACTTCGGATCCGACCAATTTTCAAGCCCTGGATGAAATAAAATTCCACACCCGACTAAATACCGAAAATATTCTAGTCGAAGAGGACAAACTCAGCAGTGCTATAGAAGCCGCATTGGAAGCCGCAGATACTTCGATGAAGGACCTGCTCGATGAAGACCTGGATAACATCGATATCTCCTCCGGCGAAGACGAGCTTCCAAAAGAGGAAACCACATCGGATGTCGACGACGCGCCAATCGTCCGATTCGTCAACAAAATTTTGCTGGACTCGATCAAGAAAGGAGTTTCCGATATCCATCTGGAACCTTTTGAAAAAAAATTCCGTATTCGTTTTCGCGGGGACGGCATTCTTTACGAAGCAGCGAGTCCGCCGTCTAATATCTCCAATCGGATCATTTCCCGAATCAAAGTCATGTCCAGAATGGACATTGCAGAGCGCAGGGTACCGCAAGACGGTCGCATCAAAATGCAGTTGTCGAAAAACCGCGCCATCGATTTCCGTGTCAACACTTGTCCGACTTTGTTCGGAGAAAAAGTGGTACTTCGTATCCTCGACCCGACTAGCGCGCAAATCGGGATTGAAAAACTGGGTTTTGAACCGGAACAACAAAAACTGTTTCTCTCGGCCATACACAAACCTTACGGCATGGTCTTGGTGACCGGTCCGACCGGTAGTGGTAAAACGGTTTCGCTTTACACCGGATTGAATATCCTTAATAGCATGGAACGCAATATTTCCACTGCGGAAGACCCGGTGGAGATCACAGTGGAAGGTATCAACCAAGTCAACGTTAATCCTAAAGCAGGTCTAACTTTCGCCGAAGCTTTGAAAGCCTTTCTTAGACAGGACCCCGATATTATCATGGTTGGCGAGATTCGTGACTTGGAAACCGCTAGCATCGCCGTCAAAGCCGCACAAACGGGTCACTTGGTATTATCTACTCTCCATACCAACGATGCCCCGCAAACCATTAACCGTTTGGTTCAAATGGGTATCGAACCCTTCAATATCGTATCAGCGGTTAATTTGATCATGGCACAAAGATTGGCCAGGCGTTTATGTGAGCATTGCAAAAAACCGGCCGACTATCCGGAAAACGTTTACCTGGAAGCCGGATATACAAAAGAAGAAATTCCCAATTTGAAAGTTTTCAACCATGTCGGCTGCGAACAATGTAACGGCGGTTATAAAGGCCGGGTGGGTATTTATCAAGTCTTACCGATCAGCGAAAACATGCGTGCCCTGATTTTGAGAGGCGGCAACGCCATGGAAATGGCAGAACTGGCCAAAAGCGAAGGTATCAACGACCTCAGGGCTTCGGGGCTACTCAAGGTCAAGCAAGGCATCACGACACTGGAAGAAATTGACCGAGTAACTAAGGAATAACTATGGCAGAAAAGGAAGAAGAGCAAATCGATTTTATCTGGGAAGGCATCGATAAACAGGGCACTAAAACTAAAGGTGAAATCAGCGCCAAAAGCGAAACTGTCGCCAGAGCAGATTTGAGGCGAATGAATGTCCGGGTTATTAAGATCAAGCCCAAACCCAAACCATTATTCGGCAGCAAGACGAAAACAATCACGCCCGGCGATATCGCCATCTTTGCTCGACAATTAGCGACCATGCTGGAAGCCGGGGTACCGCTGGTGCAATCTTTTGACATTATCGGCAAAGGCCATGAAAATGCCGCTATGTCGGAAATGCTGTTATCGATCAAATCGGATATCGAGGGCGGCGATACGTTGGCTCAGGCGCTCGGCCGAAAAAACCTGTATTTCGATGACTTGTTTTGCAATCTGGTCGAAGCCGGCGAACAGGCAGGTGTTTTGGAGTCTCTGCTGGATAAGATCGCTACCTATAAGGAAAAAGCCGAATCCATTAAGAAAAAAGTCAAAAAAGCACTTACCTACCCGGTTGCAGTTTTGGTCGTTGCATTCATCGTCACAGCAGTCCTGCTGATTTTCGTGGTGCCGGTCTTCGAAGACTTGTTCAAAGGTTTCGGGGCAGACCTGCCTGCTTTCACGAAATTTGTTATCAGCCTATCGGAATGGGCGCAGGAATGGTGGTGGGCGGTAATCGGCGTGGTTGGTATCACCATTTATGTCTTCGGTTACTTCAAGAAACGTTCCCGAGCATTCAACCAGTTTCTGGACCGAACCTTATTGAAGATCCCCGTTATCGGGATGATTCTTGATAAGTCGGCCATTGCCCGTTTTGCCAGAACGCTGTCAACCATGTCCGCCGCAGGCGTCCCTTTGGTGGAGGCATTGGAATCAGTAGCCGGCGCTACCGGTAATATCATTTATTACGATGCGGTTATGAAAATGCGTGAGGACGTTTCAACAGGACAGCAATTGCAGTTTTCAATGTCGCAGGCCAATTTATTTCCTCACATGGTGATTCAAATGGTTGCTATCGGCGAAGAATCCGGCTCAATCGATGCCATGCTGGATAAAGTCGCCGATTTCTACGAAGAGGAAGTCGACAACCTTGTCGATAACCTAAGCAGCTTAATGGAACCAATCATCATGGTGGTTTTAGGTATATTAGTTGGGGGCTTGATTGTCGCAATGTATTTGCCTATCTTCAAACTCGGCGCGGCAGTCGGCTAATACTAAAATCAACGTTATCTTGCCCCGGCCGGTTTCGGGGCATCACTTTAATAAATCACTATGAACTCCATCTTTGATATTCTGCAGCAATCGCCTAATCTGCTGATTTCTAGTATTTTCATTGTCGGTCTACTGGTCGGAAGCTTTTTAAATGTTGTCATTTTCAGATTGCCGGTCATGATGGATCGCGACTGGCGCCGGGAGTGCCGCGAGTTTCTGGAATTGGAAACAGAAACAGAAACGGAGCCATTCAACTTGATTGTCCCGCATTCACGTTGTCCCTACTGTCAAACGAAAATCAAAGCCTATCAAAATATCCCGGTATTGAGTTATCTCTTGTTGCAAGGCAAATGCGCACAGTGCGGAACACCGATTTCGCTACGATACCCTTTAATAGAAGTATTTACCGCTTTTTGTTCCGCGGTTGTTGCCTGGCATTTCGGCTATGGCATCGAAATGCTGTTCGGCTTATTATTGACTTGGTGTCTGATTGCTCTGAGTTTTATCGACATCGACCATCAATTACTGCCCGATTCCATTACCCTTCCTCTGCTTTGGCTGGGATTGCTATTAAGCTTATTCTCTCTTTATACCGACACGGACTCAAGCATCATAGGCGCAATTGCAGGATATCTGAGCCTTTGGATGGTGTATCAACTTTTTAAACTATTCACAGGCAAAGAAGGGATGGGATTTGGCGATTTCAAACTCTTGGCTCTATTCGGAGCTTGGCTGGGCTGGCAATATTTGCCGCTGATTGTTCTTCTATCATCGTTGGTGGGAGCGGTTATCGGTATTGCCATGATCGTTCTAGTCAGACATGATCGTAACATCCCGATTCCGTTTGGCCCTTACTTGGCCGCTGCCGGTTGGCTAGCCCTAATTTGGGGGGAAGATATTAACCGCCTCTATTTGAATAGCGTCGGATTATAACCTCAGTGCTAAAAATCGGTCTGACAGGCGGCATTGGTTGTGGAAAGTCTACCGTCTCAACCCTGTTTGAGGAACTCGGCATCCCTGTTATTGATGCCGATATTATTGCACGGGATCTCGTGACTCCGGGAACTCCTGCATTGACACAACTGGAGCAGGTATTCGGCAAACAAATTATCCTTCAAGACGGCACTTTGAATCGGCCTAAACTAAGAGATGTGGTCTTTTCCGATCCACAACAAAAAAAACAATTGGAAAGCATTCTTCACCCGTTGATCTATGCCCGGATCAAGCAAGAACTCAAACTACTGAACTGCGCCTATTGCATCCTTAGCATTCCTTTATTGTTGGAAACAAAAATGACTGATTTGGTGGACAGAATACTAGTGGTCGACTGTCCGGTTGAAACTCAAATCGAACGCGTCAACCAACGTGATGGCCTCTCCCGCGAACGTGTTATCAGCATTATTGCCAGCCAAATCTCCCGAGAACAACGGTTAACCAGTGCCGACGACATCATAGACAATTCAAAATCGCCCAGCCAACTTGCAGAACAAGTAAAAAAGCTTCACAATTTATACCTTAAATTGGCATACTAATCGTTTTAGACGCAAAAAGTTCCCCATATGTATCTATATTCGGATGGGATTTGTGTCAAAATACAAACAGATCAACCTATAAATCTATAGATAAAATCTAGGGCAAACCCGGCTTGAATACACAGACCATTTACGAATTCCCTCTTAACGAACGAATTCGAGTTTTTATGCGGCTGGAACAATTATTCCTGCAACTGAGTCATTTTGTCGTCGGCTCGACAATATATGACAAACGAGCCGCTATTTCGGTATTGCTGGACATTTTGATGATTTTCAGCCGAAACGATCTTAAATCCGAACTATTGAAGGAACTCGACCGCCATATCAAAGTATTGAATCAGATTGCTCATAGTCAAGGAGTGGATACCGACAAACTGCAACAAATACTCGAACAACTTACTCACGTTAGTAAAAATCTATACCGCGCCAACGGCAAAATTGGTATCAGCGTCATGGAAAGCGACTTGTTCCAAAGTATCTCACAACGTAATGCCATACCCGGCGGTAGCTGTTCATTTGATCTACCCGCCTTTCACTATTGGCTGGAGCAGGAGGACGCCGACCAGCAAAAAGATTTGGAGAGATGGACGCAACCCCTCAACAATATTCGAACGGCTATTGATCTCATCCTTAATTTCATCAGACAAAGCAGCACCCCTAAAAAAGAGATGGCAAAAGCCGGTTTTTTTCAGATGAGCCTGGACACCAGCCACCCGATTCAGCTGCTCAGAGTCGGCGTTGACGCTGAAATCCCCTGTTTTGCTGAGATCAGCGGCGGCAAACACCGCTTCACTATCCGTTTTATGAAACCGTCTTCCGACGAAAGCAGACCTTCTCAAACACCCAATGACATACCATTTTCTTTAACTCGCTGTATTTTCTGATGAACCGGACTCAAAAAATACCTACCGTAAAATGCCCAACCTGCGGAAAACCTGTTGAATGGATTCACGATGAACCCTTTAAACCCTTCTGCTGTGAACGATGTAAGCTTATTGACTTGGGCGAATGGGCTATGGAAGAAAAAAAGATACCAGGTGAAACGGTTTTCATCGATCTCGAAAATGACCAGGATAATTTCCTACACTAAACTTCACGGAGATGAATCAACTTCATATCGTTTGTCCGTACTGTATGACGATTAACCGCGTTTCATCTGAGCGACTACAACACGCGCCAAAATGCGGGAAATGTAAAAAAGCGCTTTTTACCGGCCATCCCCTCACATTAAGCGCTGAGAATTTTGACCGCCACCTTAACCGCAATGATATTCCGCTAGTGGTCGACTTCTGGGCTTCGTGGTGCGGCCCTTGTCAGACAATGGCTCCGGCTTTTGCTCAAGCAACCGCTGCATTGGAACCCTATTTCCGACTGGCAAAAATTAACACCGAACAGGAACAGGCAATTTCAGCTAAATTTGGTATCCGCAGCATTCCCACCTTAATCGTCTTTAAACAAGGAAAAGAACTAACGCGACAATCCGGCGCAATGCACGCAGCCGATATCATTCGTTGGTTAAAATCGCTTCATTAAACCCCACCCGTTGACCGATTGCCGATATGGTAAGCGGAGTCTTTAACCCTAACCACAATATATCGCTATTGAAATGTGCTGATACCTGCTAGGCCTTGGGCGCCACACAAAATAGATTGATGAAGATCAGATAATTTCAATCCACCTAACGCATAAACGGGTAAATTACTTTGCTCGACCAATTCCGCAAACTTTCGCCACCCCAACGGCGCCGTATCGGGATGACTT
>JBNLEI010000115.1:0-1858 GCA_050304855.1 Methylococcaceae bacterium | reverse complement strand
AATGGCACGACGGACAGGGAGGTTCGAGTGTCGCGGTAGGCAGGACGCCGGGAGCGACCGATGTGGATATCGACAAGGGCGCGATTAAGGTCATCATGACCGCCTCGGCCTCTGATAAAGACCTATTGCAGCTGCATAACTACAACAAAGTCCAAAAGAAACGCCTGGAAAAACGTTTTAAAGACCCCAGTGATCCACTCAAGCTTGTTATTGTCCGTGATATGTGGCTGACCGGCTTCGATGCACCCTGTGCCCATACCATGTATATCGACAAACCCATGCGCAGTCATAATCTCATGCAGGCCATTGCAAGGGTCAATCGGGTGTTCAAAGACAAGCCCGGCGGTTTGGTGGTGGATTACATCGGTATCGCTAACGAACTGAAAGCAGCACTAAAAACGTATACCGACTCCAAAGGCAAAGGTAACCCGGCTAATCTGGCAGCCGAAGCGTTTTCAATACTGGTTGAAAAAATCGATGTCATTCGGGGTATGTTCGCTGCACACGGAAGTGTCAGTGGCGCAGGAGACACTTCGTCGGGCGCGACCAATGGTTTTGATTATTCGGAATATGAAACTCAGGCACATCAACTTCTCGTTCCAGCCGCCAATCATATTCTGAGTTTGGACGGCAGTAGCGGGCGGAAAGAACGTAAGAAAGAATTTCTTGATGCAGTGCTGGCGATCACCAAAGCTTTTGCATTATGCGGTACATTGGATGAAGCCGAACCTTATAAAAAGGAAATCGCTTTTTTTTCTGCGATTAAAGCGGTGATTATTAAGTACACCAGTGTCGATAAAAAACGCACAGAAGAGCAAACGCATTCCGCGCTAAAACAGATTTTAGACAATGCCGTGATCGCCGAAGGCGTAGCGGACATATTCAAACTGGCCGGATTGGAACAACCCAATATCGGGTTGTTGAGTGATGAATTTCTCGACGATATCCGCCATATGCCGGCCAGAAATCTGGCCGTGGAATTGTTGGAAAAACTGCTCCGCGATGAAATCAAAACTAAGACCCGTAACAACGTGGTGCAGGAAAAGAAATACGGCGACCGTTTGCTGGAAACCTTGCACAGATACAATAATCGTGCGATTGAAACCGCTCAGATCATTGAAGAACTGATAGCCATGGCCAAGGAGTTCCAGGAGGCAATTCAACGCCATGAGGAACTTGGCTTAAGTGAAGACGAATTGGCCTTTTATGACGCCTTGGCCAACAACGAGAGCGCGGTACGAGAATTGGGCGACGAGACTTTACGTGCCATTGCTCACGAATTGGTTGCAAAATTGAGGAATAGCGTAACGGTCGATTGGCAAAAGCGCGATAGCGTCCGAGCCAGAATTCGTAACATCGTGCGGATTTTGCTTAGGCGTTATAAATACCCGCCGGATCGGCAAGACGAAGCGATTGATTTGGTGCTTAGGCAGGCTGAAGTGTTGTCGGATGGCTGGAGTCGGGGAATGGCTTAATTGAAAGCACAAAGATCTTACTGGACGTAAAGGGAAACAAAACGCTGCCATTCTGTCGATCGGCGTTGAAAACTTACCTGGTTTTAACCGAAAACAGCCTGAACAATTACCGCATAATTCTGTAACTGTCGGTTTTTATAATTTCTTTAAGAAAGTTGTCGATGCTGTAGTTGGAAAATATTGGACGCTGATTGAGACCCCGTCCTTTCCGTTTCGGCGGGCGCCGGCTCCCGCGATTAACCCCGCTGTTTTCGGAATGCCGCCAAGTACACGACGTTGTCCGGCAATTGCCGTTTATGGTTCGTCGGTCCCGATTCGTTCTCCGGCGTCTCCGGGTAGGGGCTGGGGAAATTACCGGGGGCGGTATGCGGATAGCGGGCTTT
>JBNLEI010000114.1:0-5190 GCA_050304855.1 Methylococcaceae bacterium | reverse complement strand
CTTCATCAAGCTGCTCAATCGCAATCATGGCCTGATTTTGGTCACCGGCCCCACCGGCAGCGGCAAAACCACCACCCTGTACGCGGCGATCAACTACCTCAATTCCATCGAAAAAAGCATCGTTACCATCGAAGACCCGGTAGAATATCAGATCGATATCGTCAATCAGAACCAGGTCAAGGACATGATTGGCTTAACCTTCGCAAAAATTCTCAAGCATGTTCTGCGGCAGGACCCCGATATCGTCATGGTCGGCGAGATCAGGGAAAGAGAAACGGCCGAGATAGCCGTTCAGGCGGCGCTGACCGGACATCTGGTGTTGTCGACGCTGCATACCAACGAAAGCACCGGCGCGATCGCCCGCCTGATAGAAATGGGCGTGGAACCGTATTTGCTGTCGTCCTCTTTAATCGGCGTGATTGCCCAGCGCCTGGTGCGGACCATTTGCCAGGAATGCAAAACCAGCTATATCGCGAGTCCGGACGAAATCAATACATTCGGTTGGCAGGATAAAGGACAGATCAGGCTGGTCAAGGGCCGCGGCTGTCCATCCTGCTACGATTCCGGCTACAAAGGCAGGGTCGCGACGCACGAAATACTCAAAGTCGATTCGGGCTTGCAGAAATTAATGGTTTCCAACCCATCCCAGGACGAACTGATCGACTACGTCAAAAGCGTCAACATGAAAACGTTGCTCGATGACGGTCTGGAGCGGGTCATCAATGGAAAAACGACGATAGAAGAGATATGCCGGGCGGTTTCTTACGAATAAAGCTTTTAAAGGTTCCACGGTCCGATAACTATAAAAGACCGGTTTTCTGGAAACTCCATTAAGGAAAAGTCAATTAAAGTTCAATGCATTTGAAATTGCAGCTTTCGGCCATACCCATGATTCCAGTTCCGAGCCCGAGTTTTGCGACGATAATACCTGTCATGTTATCAATTCAATAATGCTGATTGAAAACTATTTTGAAGTTAAATCTAGATGATCTCTTTGGCTGATGGAATATCTTTAAAATCGCTATTTTTCATCCACGACGTGATGTCGCGAGTCAAAAAGTCTTTTCCGACAAGCGTTAATAAGCCTAATTTCGCAGCCTTGCGATAGTTTGAATCTCCTATCCAGATATCGACCATTGCTTTAACGGTGGTCGTAATATAGACGTCTATGTCTTTGCCAGGATCATTGACGCATAAATCGACTTCATTATCATCGACCACAATCCACCAATCCGGGTAGGTCTCAATATCAGTAAATTTGAATCGAACAACGGTTTCCCGGCCGATTAACTGGCTAGGAACGATACTGCGTTTCAAGTAGAGCATTAGAAGCTCAACGTCATAATCTTTTTCAGTCAAATTGCTACGAGCCCAACGCATTCCCCATTTGCCTAAGCTCTGAATGATCGGTAACAGTTCCTGGCACGAATTTGTTGGAAAATATTCAAATCCTCGCTGTCCGGGAATTTTCTTCTTCACGACCAAACCGTAGTCGCATAAAGCGTCCAAACGTTTGGACAAGATAGTGGGAGAAATCTGGCTGAGTCCCCGTTGCAGCTGATTGAACCGGGTGCTACCCATCAGTAGTTCTCTGATAATCAACAGAGACCATCTTTCGCCAACCATCTCTATGGCCTTGGCAATCGGGCAAAACTGACCATATTCCATCGATGGCTTCCTTTAATTTCAAATGAATAGTTTATTACTACAGAATACGTAGTTAGATGCTACAGCATCGAGAGTATTTTTCAAACGCGTTCGTCTCTATAGTTTCAATCATCTTAAGAAAACAAAGCTAACACCGAATCGATGCTGAAGATGTTGGCGCCCATTGTCTATCAATACAGGTTATTACCTATAAACCAAACAGGAGATAAGCCATGCTATCTGAAAAATATCGTTACGAATTGTTTGAGCGACGATCGATCAAATCCCAAGCGCAATGCTTAGTCAGCAACGCAGTCAAAATTAGCTTGAAACTAATTTTAGTTCGTGGCGATGCGAACGTTTGCCAATCAATCGATGCTGGGTCGAACCGAATGTTGAGCAAATCATTCGAGTCGATAAAGCCATTGCCAAACTCTCTGATACGCCAAGTTGCACAGTGAATTTCAATATCAGTTGAATGTTCGCTAAGAAAAGCAACTTCATCCGTTGTTGCCGTTTAGGAGGAGACATTATGACTACGGTACTTACCAAACGTATCTATGATGCGGTTACCACATCGGATGGAACAAGGATTCTGGTCGATAAACTCTGGCCGAGAGGAATCAGCAAGGAAAAAGCGAAACTGACTTTTTGGGCTAAGAATATCAGCCCATCGACGGAACTCAGACAAAAGTACCATCAAGGACTATGCGACAAGGAGCAATTTAAACAAAGTTACTGTATCGAACTGGATTCCAATAATGAGTCGGTGGAAGAGCTCATGAGCTATTGCCAGCAAAATGCTGTGGTGACATTTTTGTTTAGCAGCAAAGAACAAGCTTTTAACAATGCAACTGTATTAAAAGAATATATCGAGCAACGAATGTGATTTGACATTTGAGAAATCCAACAGCGATATAAACAAAAGATAATCGTTGTTTCTAAATTGATGAAAAATAATTCAAATAACCCATGGTGAATATCATGACACAAGAAGATAAAACGAAGTATTTAAAAACCGCCCTATCGATTATTGGCGTGATTTACGTGGTCGGTATTCCTGCGATGATGATGTTGATTTGGCCGGCAGGTTGGGGATGGACACCGGCACAACCTGAATACGAACACATGATTATGGGCGTCTATGCCACACTGGGCGTTTTTTTATTTTTGGCGGCAAAGGACCCGTTAGCCCATTCCAGCTTGATATGGTTTACGATCTGGTCGAACATTGTTCATGGCAGCGTTATGTTTTATTACGCCATCGTAGACCAAACCGAGCGGGACAATCTGTTAGGAGATGTTCCAGCCTTATATATTGTTGCATTTGTGTTGTGGTATCTGATGCCATCAAAAACTCGTTATTTCGGTTAAAACAAAATGGCTATTAACAAACTTCAGGTAGCCGAAATAATGGAATGTTTCCAGCCAGGTTTTCAAGATTGTTGACAGCAGGGACGCTGTCATCAAGGTTACAGGGAGGTATTCACGCCGTATCTTGAAAGCCTGGGTGGAAACACCTGATATTGTTCATAGCCAAACAAAACAATAATATTGGGGAGAGCATCCTGTTTCCAATCATGGTCTATTCTTGAATATCTAAACCCCATGACGCTGTCCGCAAGAATCGTAAAGGTATCACATGGCATTGGAAATCAATCCTTCTAAAGCAAAAAACCGGGAAAGTGCGTCGGCTGACCTTAAACCGGTTTTTACATTCGGAAAAAAAGTATCCAATAAAGACAGAATACTCTTTATCGAACAACTGGCGCTGATGCTGGAGACGGGCAGCGATTTACATACCAGTCTTAAAATTCTGGCAAAACATTCCGGCAATCGGACCCTTGCCGAAGTGATTGCCATTATGGCCGACGACATCGGCGAGGGAAAAACCTTTTCCGCCGCGCTTTCGCGGCATCCGCATATTTTTTCGGAAACCTATGTCAGCCTGGTAGCTGCCAGCGAAAGCGGCGGTTATTTGCTGCGCATTTTGGAACATCTTCTGGAAATGGAAAAACAGCAGGAGGAATTAAGAAGCACCCTTATTTCCGCGATCTCCTATCCGGCTTTTCTCCTCTTGTTTTCCATCGGCATGGTGATATTTATTCTTGCCGTGGTATTTCCCAAGTTCGGGACTTTATTTACCTCGATTCAGGATCAATTGCCGCTCACCACTCTTTATCTGATGGCGTTGAGTCGAATCATCGCTCAATATTGGTGGGGGATCGGTTTGGGATTGTTTGCGGCCATTATGTTGTCGGCAATCTGGCTGAAAAGCGACGGCGGCAACCGGTTTCTCGATAAACTTAAAATGACAATGCCGGGATTAAAAAATATATTTATAAAAGTATATCTAATCCAGGCGATGAGCATATTGGCGCTATCGTTAAAAAACGGCATCAATCTTGTCGACGCGCTTAAGCTCGCCAAAGGGGTCGTAAAAAATCGAGGCTTTAATCAGTTTTTAGATAGGCTGTTGAACGATGTGACCGAAGGGCAGCCATTGGCGCACGCTTTTAATACAACGGATTTCGTTCCGCCGATTGTACGGCAAATGATTTCCACAGGGGAGCAGACGGGATCGCTTGCACTGGTCAGCGATCGTATAGCGGATTATTTTCAACGCGATCTGGAAAAACTGTTAAAAATATTCGCCAAGGCAATAGAACCGATTCTGTTGTTGGTGATGGGCGCAGTAGTGGGAGTATTGGTGAGCTCTCTGATACTGCCTATTTTTAAGCTTTCGCATGCGGTGCATTGAGGATTTACGCGTGTTCGAGCATTTTGTGATCTTTAATTATTTTCGACTATACTGTGTACGTATAAACTTACATTAATTACGGGTGATAAGCATGCAAACTTGTTCAACTTTTAAGCCAAGTGGTGCGAGAGGTTTTACCTTGGTAGAGTTGTTGATCGTGGTGATAATTTTGGCTATTCTGGCGGCGATCGTGGTCCCGCAATTTTCCGCATCGACGGATGACGCCAAGGCGTCGGCGGCGGATTCCACTTTGTCCAACCTGCGTACGGCAATCGATTTTTATTATCAACAGCACGGAGCATATCCCGGTTCGCTGACCGCAGTCCCTACTAAAACCTGCAGCGGTACCTCCGGTACAGGCGTAGCGACCGGCGGGGCGGGTGCGACCGCGGCGACCGCATTGCAGGAACAGTTAAGTCTGTATACGGACGCCAGCGGCGGTGCTTGTTCGGTGAGCGATGCGACCAACCATAAGTTCGGGCCGTATATGAAAAAATCCACGTTCCCGCCCGACCCGTTCTTGAACAATTCGACGATCACTGTGGTTGCGACAGGGGATTTGAATATGGTTGCCGACGGAACGGCCGGCGGTTGGAAATATGATTCCAAAACAGGGAAATTGATTATCAACCACACAGATCATCAAGACCGATAGATTGTATTCCTGGCGCTCCGGATTTTACCGTGCGAATCGGAATCTAGACCTTTTGTTGATATGAGAGGCCAGCACGGCATCACGTATCTGGAAATGATGATTGTTGTCGTTATTTTGGGCATTGTCG
>JBNLEI010000113.1:0-4028 GCA_050304855.1 Methylococcaceae bacterium | reverse complement strand
TCGACAATTTTTATCGGGAAGCCGACGGCCGCTACGAAATGACGGGCGATTTAATCGTCAACACGCCCGCCGGCGCATCCGACCTGTTGGATGCCGATCTGGTTTTCGAACAAAACCCTGAAGGCTCCGACATTGCTTTCGAGGTTTACGGTACTGCAAAAGCTCCCTTTGCATCGATTCCATTGCTTGGCAACGGCAGCGCAGCCGCACAACCCGTTGCCGCAATCGGCTTGGTCAGCCGCAACACATTGCAATCGTTATTAACCGACGGTCAAAAACCGTTACCGCTGGCGGAAAATCCTAAGGATCCGGAAGGCGAACCGACCGACATCAAACAACCGGCTTATCTGTTTTTTCACTTCGCCAGCGGTTTGTCCTTCGATATTCCGTTAAATGCGGTACTGAAAACCGACAATGAAAACTTCGGTTTCTCCGTTCCCGGGGACCGCAGCATTACCCTGGTTTTCGACCCCGAAGAACCGTACTTTTACATGTCGTCTGAATCCATGTTCGACTTCAAGGAAACCATGCAGCAAGCCATGCAATGGGCCGAACAACAGAACGACGAGAACAAAAACGCTACGGACAATACCGATACGTCCAATGCTAGCGATCTGATCGATAAAATTCCGCTGCCGCAACTCAATCAATTGGGATGGTCGACAGAAGGCGGCATTCCATTAGAGTTTGAAACCGTGTGGGGATTGCCGAATGTCATCGACAGAGTCAAAGGCCATTTGTTTGTCGATGCCACGATGCCGCTGTACAAATTCTTCGAATTGAACGGCGAAATCGTCACGTCGATCGGAAAAGAAGGTTACACGCAGGCTGGAAACGGCGATCTGGCGGTCAGTTTCGATCTGATCCCGAATTTTCTGAACTTCAATTTCAATCTCGGCCAGGCCAGCGCCGGCGTTATCGTCAACGAGGACGAGCAGACCGGGTTTTTCAGCGGCATCAAAAAACCGGATACGTCTTTTCTGCCCGACTGGATTCCGGTCAAACCGACCAACGAAACCAAAATTTCCGGTTATATCAGCAGCGCGTATCCGCATTTGACCTATTTGAGAGCCAAAGGCGAATTCGGCTTTTCTCCGAAATTTCTGTCGAACTTGATCGGCGTCGACCTGAACGATATCGTCTTAAACCAAACCGAAATGCGCATCGACGTCGAGGGCATTTGGCTGAAAGGTAAAACCAGCGCCAGTATCCATCCGGCGATTAAGATCAATAAAGCCACCGATATCGAGATTTACATGCCGTTTGCCAACCTCGCCAATTCGTCGATCAAAATGTCCGGTGAAATCATGGTCTTGGGAACCGGTATTTCGCCCGCGATATTGGAAATTAGCAAAAACGGCTTTTATATCAACGGCCAGTTCAACACGCCGTTGGCGGTTATTGCATTAAACGGCGAAATCTCCGGCAGAGGTCCGGCATTGTCGGGCATCACCAAACTCATGCTGCCGTTGGATAAAATCACCGACGCAATGAACAATGCGCAATATGCGGTTTCCGTCGCCAGAGACAAAGTCAACGAAATACAACGATTGATCGATATGGAAATTGCCGTAGTAGTCGAAAGACGCGAATCTCATGCGCAGAAGCTGCAAACGGCTCAAGACGCGGTATCGGCGGCTCAATACGAAGTCAGCCGGATACAGTCGGCCATTGACTATCAATACGGTTTAATCAGTACTTACCGCAAACAGATCAAAAACAAATATTACTGGTATCAGGATCAGCCCTGGTACAACAAAACCTGGGCTTGGGGAGTGTATAGCGCATATAAGGTCTACAAAGAAGGACAAATCGCAGTCGCCTATACCGCTATCACGGCTTTGAAAGCCGCCAAATTGACTGCGATTGCAGTGCTTGAAGCCGCAAAATATGCGTTGTCATTGCTGGAAATGTTGACCGAAACGTTCCCGGTCGAACTGGACCCTAAAGTAGCGGCGTTGATCGTCAGCAAGGAAACCGCCAACCTGGTCTTGTTGTCGGCCGAGGAAGTGTTAAAACGCATTCCGGTTATCGACTTCAATGCCGGAACCGACCTGTTACTGTCTTTGGACAATACCGGTTTGCATGGCCAGGTTTCAATGGTCGTGAACGATAAAAACCTGATAGGCGGCAACGTCTCATTCGATCCGATGCCTAAAGCCTGTATCGAACTGCCGGTAGTCGGCGAACTGTGCACGCCATTCTAAGCTAAGCAGTCCTCATCCAATTCAACATGCGGCGGAATAGATTTCCGCCGTTTTTTTTGGATGATCGGAACCTTATATATTTGTATTAGCTGAAACCCAATCAAATCGTACACCGAAATGCCTTTATCGACCCTAAGCACGCTGTCGATAAATTTTCAAAACGCAGCAAGTTCATGAAGAGCAACATTTACTAGCATTGAAGCATTTGTATCTAGTGGCCCTCTCGTTGTAGTTATCTGGATTCGGTTATCATGTCAAAAATGCATGTTATCCCGTTTAGAATTTAAAGGATTTCGGAAGGAGATTGACGCAAACCGTACGCTTAGTGTACAAGATATGCAGACCTAGATAATCACTTGATGGCTCCGCTTCGCGGAGCCATCGGGTCGAATAAGGAGCGCAAACTTGATTAACAAATTGCTACCCTCAACTGATCGCCATCAATCGAATCAAGACAGACGCTGGCGAGCTCCTTATTCGACCCGTTATGGCTCCCCATGAATATAGGAAACCACGCGAGAAAACCAATTAGCCCATGATCGAACAGATTTTTATAGAGTATAGAGGTGTATTTGTCGCTATTGCTATCGCCCTTTTAGGCATACTTGCTCGGCTTTATATCGGTAGAGTTAACGCATTTAGAGGGGCTTCGACAGAGTTCAGGGACGCTTTTAACGATGTTATCGCCATTCTTAGCCATCCCATTACTAGCAACGAAACATCATTTACTTATAAAACACTCACCACCACTTTCGATAAGCATTACAGAGCATATATCGCTTTTAAAAATTTCTTACCATTCTATAAAACTTCCGACTTTGACAAGGCTTGGCAAGAATATACAAAGCATCAAGCAAATTTTAGTAAAGAATGGCCTGAACATGAGCAAATGAATCATTTTGGCGAATACCTCACTCAAAATAGCGAAGATGAACAAAAAGTAAAAATTCTTGCTTTAACCCGAATAAAAAAGCTTCTTTCCTATGCAAAACCAATCTAGCCATAACAACCGCATTAACGCGGAGGTGCTACCGCACCCCGGTTATTCGACCCGTTATGTACCTTTGTACGGCACTATGTTTTCCAGTTCACGCTTCACCCCGCCGCTCTCCTTAAACTCGCGTCACATCAGTGCATGGCCGGGGCAGTAATGAATCTCCGGCGCAACCTCAAAGGCGTGGCCGTGGCACAGCGGCATGTCTTGCCATCGCCAACCGGGTAATCGCATAGGCACGTTCCTACGTCGCCGCAGTTCGCATCACCGCAGTGCGGGCCAAGGTCTCCGCAGAGAAACATGGTTCCGCCGCCTTCAGGGTGAATCGTGTAGCAGGGCATTTAGGACCGTACGTGCGATTAGCGAAGTGTAATCGTACGTATTGAATTTTCGTTTTTTCGATTACGCTTCGCTAATCGGAGCGGGCTGGCTTTCAAGATAGGGCATGATTACCTCCGTGTAACCTTGATGACTACATCCCTGCTGTCAACAATCTTGAAAAGGGGTAGAAGCAAATCAGTTATTTGAGTCCACCCGAAGATGTTAATTAGCTTTCCATGTAAAAAATACTCGATCTATTGACCACTTGCCTGCAGTCGGCTTAGTCTTGTACCAAACCGCCCGCCACCGATTACGATGCCAATCAAAACCATCCTGCTATTATTTTCGGCGATTTTCAGTTTCGATTCGCCGGCCTACCAAATCGATTGGAAGGAAATCGATGTGGATCCCGACGTCAAAGTCTATGCCGGGAGCGTCGATGGATTGGATCTGGTTGCTTTCAAAGGCATCGATATTTTGGATCATTCGATGGCGGATATTATTGC
>JBNLEI010000112.1:0-17537 GCA_050304855.1 Methylococcaceae bacterium | reverse complement strand
CAACAAGTGCATCCATGACAACGGAATCGGTTCTTCTTTCTTGGTCAGATTCAGTAACCCCAAAACCGGGTAAATGGCCAACGCTCTCCCGATCAACACCACGATAATCGACAAAATGATCGGCATGATCGCCACGTGCAGGTCAATCGATTGTTTGACGAACAACAGGCCCATTAAAATAAAAACCAGAGAGTTAGTCACAAAACCGAAATAACTCCAAAATCGTTCCATGTAACCTTCAACCGACAAAGACATTTTAAACCGACCGAAATTGCCGATAACCATTGATGCGACCATCGTGGCGATAATCGATGAAAATCGGATCGGCTGTCCAGCGATTTCGATGTGTTCGGAAATAACTTCGGTGAGAATGAAAGTAAAATGCGCTACCAATAAGGTCAGGGTGATTTCCAAGTGCTCATGCCCTTTCACCCACTCAATCAATTTGGCGAATAAAAACCCCATCAGCATGCCGAACACGATTCCGCCAAACAGCATAATAACGAAACTGATCAATCCCATTATGACAGAGTCATAGCCGTCGAAGCCGTGCATTAAGATTTCCAGGAACACTAGGAAAACGGCAAAAGCGGTCCCGTCGTTGAATAAACTTTCGCCTTCGAAAATTAAGGTCAGTCGTCTGGGCGCGCCGTATTCCTTGAATAAAGCCAAGACCGCAACGGGGTCCGTCGCGGAAATAATGGCCCCGAATAGCAGCATAACGATCAATGGCACCTCAAACCCCAATAATTTGAAGAAATAATGGCCACTGAAACCGATAAAAAAAGTCGACACCAATAACCCGATAATCGCCAACAGGCTGATTGCCCGAATATTATCGAACATGTTATTGACTTTGATGTTATAGGCGGACTCGAAAATTAGAATCGGCAGAAAGACGAAAAACAACAGTTCAGGCGTCAATTGGAAACTGGTAATAAAGGAAAAGACATCGATCTGCGACAACGGCACCAGTAACGAACCGGCGATTACCAGTAATACCGTATAAGGAATACGGATCTTTTGCGACAGAACATAGACAGCCAAAGAAATCAGCATCAAGCTGAACAGAGACAGAAAAACTTCAAGATTCATTAATGTAGAGAGCCCTTAAAAAAACCATATAAACTGCGGGTCATTTCCTGCTAATGCATTGGAGATACTCGTCGGAGGCGAAAAATACAGATTAAGAGCGCTATTTTATCGTTTCCTTCAACTCAATGAAATCCGTCTTGCACAATCAACAATCTAGAGTAAGCAGAAAAAGGTCCGACAACAAAAAATACAATCGCAAAATTTCGTCACAGCAACCAACGGATAACCAATCTCAACCAATGCCGTTAGGCAGAATGCTTTCTCGACCCCATTAACTCGGCATATTCTTTAGGCGCCAGAATTTGTCTCAGGTCAACAAAGCTGCCGTTGTCAAAATCCATGAGCCGATCCAACGATTGCAGAATCCTTTCGGCGGCTTGCAGCGGAGACAACATGGCGTCGGTGCCGCGAGCGCCCTGAATTCTCAGCAATGCGGGAAACTTACTGCTATCGGCCGTATCGCAAAGATAATCCATCATCGCCGTATCGATCAATCCCGGCGCAACGGCATAGATCCGGGTATCGTCGAATTCGTGGGCGTAAAGCCGGGCCAACATATTCAGTGCGGCCTTGGAAACAGCATAACCGCTCCAGCCTTTGTTGCCCAATACGGCCGCACCGGAAGAAATCAGTAAAATTTGTTTACAGCGAATATCCGATCGCAACAACCAATCCAAAACGACCTTGTTCGACCACACATTGATATCCATGATCCGATTCAATTCGTCGAGCGAAGTTTCGCTTATATCCTTGAGTTCGCCGAGGATACCGGCATTCAGTACTACCAACTCCAATACGTCAACACCCTGCAAAAGGTTTTCCAATGCAAATTCGATCGCACTGAAATCAGACAGGTCGCAACGAATATCCTTGATTTTCCCTTTCAGTTCGCAGCCCCGTCGACTGCAACCAAAAACCGCATATCCGCGTTGCAGCAATGCTTCGCTCAACCCTTTACCGAAACCGCTGCTATTGCCGGTAATAAAAGCGTTCTGTGTCATTGGAAACGTTAGTCTTCATTTATCAGGGAACACAGTCTCTGGAACTCCTCTTCCAGTGTGTTATCTGGCATCTCACTATCGGCCCGGTGATACCAATAGTTAGCATTTCCAAGATCCCCTTCTTCCCGGTGCAGGTATGCATGAACCAAACAGGCATTGCGATCCGAGTAAGATTGAATCAATCGGTGCGCCTCATCCCATCGCCCTTCGCTGACGAAATCCAAGGCTTGAATGTGATGTTTAGCCATTGTTTGTTCCTCCAAAGTACGGAAACAGACGGCTGCAAAATGATAAAATGGGCCCAAGGCAAAATCTAAATAACCTTGGAGAACTGTTGCTGTTTCTTTGCCAAATATTTGTCGAATACCATACAGATGTTACGTATCAGCAATCTACCTGCCGGTCGCACCTGAATGTGTTGTTGATCGAAGTTCAGAAGACCATCGGCTTGCATCCCCTTCAAACTCTCCAGTTCGTTGGCAAAATATTTTCGAAAATCGATATTAAACTGTCTCTCGACGGCATTAAATTCCAGTTCGAAATGACAAATCAATTGCGCAATCACCGCTCTACGTAATTTATCGTCTTCATCCAGATCTATACCTTTAAAAACCGGTAAACTTCCCCGTCCGATCAATTGATCGTATTGCTCCAAGTCTTTGACATTCTGTATATATGCGTCGCCCACCAATCCGATCGAAGTAATCCCCAATCCCACCAAGTCGCAATCGGAATGAGTGGAATAACCTTGGAAATTTCGGTATAACTTACCTTCCCGTTGAGCCACCGCCAACTCGTCGTTAGGCAGAGCGAAATGATCCATACCGATATAAGCGTAACCGGCATCGGTCAACTTCTGTCCGACCATTTGCAGAATATCGAGCTTGGTTTGCGGACTCGGCATATCGGCTTCGTTAATTTGCCGCTGAGTTTTGAAGCGGCTAGGCAAATGCGCGTAATTAAATATGGAAAAACGATCCGGTCGATATTCCAGGACTTCATCCAGGGTATTGGCGAAAGTTGCGACAGTTTGCAGCGGTAAGCCGTAGATCAGGTCGATATTAGTCGAACGAAAACCTTCTTTACGTGCTGCTTCCAATACCGCAAAGGTTTGTTCCCGGCTCTGGATACGATTGACCGCTTTCTGCACGGCTTCGTCAAAATCCTGCAATCCCAGGCTGATGCGATTGAATCCCATCTGTCGTAGCGAGGCTATCGTCCTGTCATCGGTTTCGCGAGGATCAACTTCAATCGAGTACTCGCCTTGATCGTCATCGCGCAGATAAAAATATTCGCGTGTGGTTTGCATCAGCCGCTGCATTTGACGTTCGTTCAAAAAGGTCGGCGTACCGCCCCCCCAGTGCAACTGATTGACGACGCGATTGCTATCGAACAAATTGCCCTGCATCTCGACTTCTCGGCACAAGTTATCAAGATAAGGCTCGGCATGTTTACGATTCTTGGTGATGATTTTGTTACAGGCGCAATAAAAACATACCGTATCGCAAAACGGAATATGAAAATAAAGAGATAACGGCCCGCCGGCTGCATTGGATTTGGCAATATGATCCCGATAATCCTGTTCACTGAAGCCTTCGTGCAATTCAAGCGCCGTCGGATAAGAGGTATAGCGAGGACCTGAAATATTGTACCGATTGATCAGATTCAGATCGAATTGTATGGATTGGTCCATTATTTCACTTCTCGGTCAATAGTAACGGCAACCGCACTGTCGCCACTCAGCTTAGAAACTTCGGCAAAACCGATTAAGTCGCCCGGTTGTTGCATCGCAGTGCCGGTTTTTGAGATTCTGGCGATAACCTTGACCCGATCAAATCCCGACAGCTTCATTGCTGGAGTCATTGCCATTGAATCATTCAATTGTACCGATAAGGGTAAATCGGAAACTTGTTGGCGAACGATCGCCAACGGCATTTTCGGTCCTTCCAGAGCCTGGGCATAAACGAACACCGTGTCTTCCGGCTTCACTTTTGATCGAATCGCATCGGCTAGAGTAACATCAACGGTCAAATTGACAGAGGCAACGGTATCGTCTTTGCCAGATTCTTGCTGAAGCCTGGATTTCAACGCCGACATCAAGCCCAACAATTCCTGATGCGATTTCGAGTCGGCCGGCAGCAACGTTTCCAGTTTCTGCCAATATTGCAGCGCCGAACCAAGCTCACCCGCCTCCGCTTTGGCCATCCCGCCCAACCACAAACCGGTAACGTCATTCGGCGATATTGTCAATGCCTTGAAGATAAGTTCTGCGGGCTGACCGGACAAACGCCCGCCGTTAGCCATAGCTAGCGCGTCGGCGTAAGACAACATGACCCCGACCTCGTCGCCCACTAATCGATAGGCTTCAGCATAGGCTTGTGCAGCACCTTGGTATTGTTGCAGATATTTGTAAGAACGACCAAGCATCAGCCAGCCCTCCGCATCGTCAGGCTGTTGTTTCAAACGTTCGGCCAAACCAGCTACCATTTTATAAATATTTTGCTGGATGTTTTCTTCCTGTTTACGAGCTTGTTGCTGCTGTTCGGCTTTATAAAGCGCCTGGCTATCGCCCAAAGCAAAATACAGCCCCAAACTCACTAACGGCAATAAAACAATGATCGGTAAAATAATCCACCGCCCCTGTTTTTTTAATGGCGCTTCCGACAAACGGTTATCGAGGTCGTTACTTAATGTCTGCTGCAATTCCTGATACTGTTCGTCAAACTGCGCTTGGCTCAAGCCGCCGCTCTGCAACATTTGTTTCAATTCGGTCAATCGTTGTCTGGCAATAGTGATATTGCGTTCTGCAGTGTCTTCCTCAATCCATTCACGATTGCGCCAAAGCGGCACGACGATCATCAACAATGCGATCAATACCAATATCGTTACGACAATCCAAAACAAGATATTCAAGATTGGTCACCTTCTTCCAGCAAGGCTTTAATTCGGGCCTGTTCATCGGCAGTTAATTGAGCGTTAACGGCTTCCGCTTTTTTTCGACGGCTAATGACGAGCAGTACTATCAATCCGATGGCGACAAAAACAAAAGGGCCCGCCCATAAAATCAGGGTTTTGGTTTTAAGCGGAGGCCGATACATGACAAAATCACCATAACGTTGAGTCATAAAATCAACGATTTCTTGCTGATTTTTGCCCTGGTGCAGCATTTCATAAACCTGACGTCGCAAATCCTTGGCTAAATCGGCATTGGAATCGGCAATAGTCTGATTCTGACAAACCAGACAACGCAATTCCGAGATCAGGTTTTGATAAGCACTTTCTTGCTCGGGAGTATCAAATTGCCGGTATTCGACCGCCGCCAAAGCCGTAGCGGTGAAACACAGAAAACATAAACTATAAAAACATTTCATCGATTTTCCGCCTGTAATTGAGCGATCATCGGCAGCAACCGTTGTTCGACATCTTCCATCGTCACCGGACCCGTATGTTTGTAGCGGATGATCCCTTGCTTATCGATCACGAATGTTTCCGGGACGCCGTAAACGCCGTAATCGATACCGGTCCTGCCCTCAACATCCATGACACTGGCGTGATAGGGGTTACCCAATTGCGCCAGCCACTGAACGGCAGCTTGAGGTTCATCCTTATAGTTAAGGCCTACCAGCGGGGTTGGATTCATTTTCACCAATTGATTTAACACCGGATGCTCCGAACGGCAAGACACACACCAGGAAGCCCAGACATTCAACAACCAGACTTTGCCTTTCATATCCGCAGCCGTCAATTGCCGACCGGGATCGGAAAGCAACGGCAATGAAAAAACCGGCGCCGGTTTGCCGATCAGTGGAGAAGGAATATCACGCGGATTCAGCCTCAAGCCCAACGCAAGAAAAACCGCTAAAATTACGAATAAGAGAAAGGGAACAATATATTTAAGCATGCGTCTGCGCCAAGTGTTTATTGCCGATTCGATAACGTCTGTCCATGGTGGCAAGCAATCCACCAGCCGCCATCATCAACGCACCCAACCAAATCCAGCGGATAAATGATTTGAAGTAGACCCTCAGGCTCCAAGCTCCTTCATTACCCAATGGTTCGCCGATCGCAACAAACAAATCCCTGAATAAACCAGCGTCGATCGCCGCCTCCGTCATCGGCATTTTCTGCACCCGATAGACACGCTTTTGCGGTTCCAGCCTCGCAACTTCTTCACCTCGGTAGCTAACCGTCAAAAAACCCTGTTCGGCCATATAATTCGGCCCTGCAGTCTCCTTAACACCATGGAAAGTAAAAATATATCCGGACATATCCAAGGTATCGCCAGGCATCATACGAACATCGCGTTCGATACTATAAATCGATGTAAATGCGATACCGATGACAAAAACCGCAATGCCAAGATGAGCTAGCGTCATCCCATAGAAACCAGCCGGAATCTCAGTCATGCGCTGCCAACTAAATCCTTTATTGCCGAACCGATCCTTGATCGCCAACAACGATACGACAACCGTCCACAACGCCAATATCACGGCCGTCACCGCAGCCCAGGAATAAAACGGCATCAGTAACGGCACCAGTAGGCCTCCTGTCACACAGATTGCCAAAAACCATTGCAGTCGATTGAACAAGGCACCTAACGAATCACGTTTCCAGCGCAGCATGATTCCAAGACCAACCGCGACCGCCAACGGCGCCATCAACGGTATGAAAACCGCATTGAAATAGGGCGGACCCACCGAAATTTTTCCCAACCCCAACGCATCGATAAACAACGGATACAAAGTCCCCAGCAAAATGCTGGCAGCCGTCACCACGAGTAACACGTTATTGATCAACAAAACCGACTCTCGTGAGACCAGTTCGAAACTGCCGCTACTTTTGACGTGGGGTGCGCGAATTGCATATAGCAGCAACGACCCGCCGACAACCACGGCCAGAAAAAGGAGAATAAAAAGCCCACGAGCCGGATCGCTGGCGAATGCATGAACCGAAGTCAAAACGCCAGAGCGAACCAGAAAGGTACCCAACAAACTGAGAGAGAAAGCGAAAATGGCCAGCAACACTGTCCATGTTTTAAAGACGCCGCGTTTTTCACTGGCCGCCAACGAATGGATTAATGCCGTGCCGACCAACCAAGGCATGAAAGACGCGTTTTCGACCGGGTCCCAAAACCACCAGCCACCCCAGCCTAATTCATAATAAGCCCACCAACTTCCGAGCGTAATCCCCAAGGTTAAAAACATCCAGGCGACATTGGTCCACGGACGGGACCATCGCGCCCAAGCCGAATCCAACCGCCCTTCCAGCAGAGCAGCTATCGAAAAGGCAAAAGCGACGGAGAATCCCACATAGCCCATATAAAGCATCGGCGGATGGATCGCTAAACCGGGGTCCTGCAATAATGGATTCAGATCGCGACCTTCGACGGGCGACGGAAACAGACGGTCGAACGGATTGGACGTTAACAGTAAAAACAGGATGAATCCGATACTGATCAATCCCATCACACCTAAAACGCGCGCCATGGTCAACTCGGGTATGTTTTTACTGAATAAGGCAACCAGTCCGGTCCAAATCGACAGCGTAAGAGCCCATAGCAATAACGAACCTTCATGCGCGCCCCAAACGCCGGAGATTAGATAGAGTGTCGGCAACGCGGTATTCGAGTTTTGCGCGACATAAGCGACGGAAAAGTCATGGACTAAAAACGAGTACGTCAAACAAGCGTAGGAAAACGCCATAAACAGCAATTGTCCGTATGCGGCGGGTCTTGCCACATGAATCCACCCCGAAATAAATCGAGCAGCGCCTACGATCGGCAAAATTGCTTGAACCGCAGCCATACACAGCGCCAATATCAGCGCAAAATGTCCTATTTCTGCGACCATACCTTACTCCGCGTTGACCGGTTTCTTTAGCGTATCTGCAACTTCCGGAGGCATGTAATTTTCGTCGTGCTTAGCCAACACTTCCTCGGCGATAAATATACCTTCGCGATTCAATCGGCCTTTAGCGACGATACCCTGCCCTTCCCTAAACAAATCAGGTAAAATGCCGGTATATTCGACTGCCACTTCTTTACTGAAATCGGTCAGTTTGAAGCGCACCGTCAAACCGTCGCCTGGGCGCTCAACGCTCTTGTCAACCACCATCCCGCCCAACCGAAACAGTGTATTTGTCGGCACCTTACCTTCGACAACATCGGTTGTCGAAAAAAAGTACATCAGGTTTTCGTTGAAAGCATTCAAGGCAAAGGTCGCCGCCGCACCGATACCGATCAACATTATTAGAATAAGTGTCAAACGTTGTTTTCTGATCGGTTTCATGATCGTGACCGTTTTTGTTTTAGTGCTAATTGTCGCACGAGTTGTTTACGCTGGAAAACCGGCAAAACGACATTCACCAATAAAACCAACAAACAAATTCCGTAAGAAGTCCAAACATAAAAAGCGTAGCCGCCCATGGCAAAAAACTCCTGCCAATTCATTTTAAATCTCCAATATTTTTTTAACCCATTGGGCATTCTGTTCGCGCTTTAGTAATTCCAATTTCGCTGCCTGCAGCATGGCAACGACATAGTAAACTTTAAAAGCGAGAGCCATTAATAACAATGGAATCAGCATACTGACATGAATCGATGGTTTATCCATTTTGCTGACGGTTGGCCCTTGATGCAATGTATTCCACCATTCTACCGAATAATGAATAATCGGAATATTCACCACCCCAACCAACGCTAAGATAGCAACGGCTCTTGAGGCCGTTCTTCTGTCTTCGATAGCTCCGTATAGACTAATCACACCGAGATACAAAAATAACAGGATCAATTCGGATGTCAGGCGAGCATCCCAGACCCACCAAGTTCCCCACATCGGCTTACCCCATAACGAACCGGTTACCAAAGCGATGAAGGTAAAACTGGCACCTATCGGCGCACTGCTCACCAATACCACTTCAGCGAGTTTCATTCGCCAAATCAACGCAATAGCTCCGCAAGTCGCCATCAATACATAAATGAACAAAGACATCCAGGCAGCGGGGACATGAATGTAAATAATTCGATAACTTTCGCCCTGTTGATAATCTGGAGGCGCCAAGAACAAACCGCCGTAAAGACCGCTACCAACAAGCAGAACGAAAAGAACCGTCAGCCACGGCATTAATTTATCAGCAAACGCATAAAAGTGCGGTGGCGACGCCATCCTGTGAAAAAAACGACTAATAGGTGCAGGGATGAAAGACATGAAAAAGATTATATAACCAATGACTAATGTACTAAAAATCGAATTCGTTTTAACGAGTCTGCAAGGACAATAAATAAACCCCGTTACGCTTGAACTTTGCAATATGAAGGAATCCAGCTCCGTTCGATCATGTATTCGGGAAGCCCGTTGAAATCGAATGCCAAACCGTCTTCGATCATCCGCTTCACATTAAACAGTTCAGCAGTCTCAGGAATATCGTTAAAAAACAACGTGTAAAAAGGTTTTACCAAAGCCTTTGAAACTTTCATGCCGATCGGCCCGATAAAATTTCTTCTTTGCCCGACATGCGCCACCTCGTCGATGGTGATTTCATCCAATAACAATTTTAAACGTTCTCGGACTTCAGGCTCGTCCTTCAGCACATCATCAAACAATTCATACAAATGCAAATAAAAAGTCACGCCCATCAATTCGGTCACAAAAGCCGGCGTATCCATTAAAAAACCCGGTAATTTGGGAAACTGTTCGTAAACTTTTTCTTTAATCGGGGTCAGCGGCACCCATTCAACACGATCTAGACCGCAAGTCCGCAACATTTCATCAAACAAACGAACATGGCAAAATTCCTCCGCCAAATGAACCCGACTGATTTTGTCCTCAACGGTATGCGAATTAGCCAAGTCGGGGACCGCATCCCACGCGCCTTTTATACCGACCCATTCATGGCGAGCGAATTTGTAGATGCACGTCAACATCAAGGTCATTCTATCCAAAGTCTTTGGATCGTCCTTAAGCTCGACATAATTTCTGTAAAAAGCTTCTGGATCGGCCAATGGTCGACGCAATTTGACCGGATTATCCTGAAAAAATTTCAGCTTTTCGCGTTTTTTCTCTAAATCCTTGTCGTCTTCGTATAACGCTCCCCCGTGTTGCTGAGTGAATTCCCAATAATCCTCAAAATTCTTCGTTCTTTGTTCAATTGTGGCCGGCGTAAAAACCGATAAATATTTACCCGTTCCCATCATTGGGGCTCCTTATCAAAATTAAAAAGTGTTAATAAAAAACGATAAACGAAAATGGATCGTCAAATTAAGTTGAAGTATACCGCTTAATTATTAATGCACTCTTTTACTAAACAAAGAATGAACAATCAATTATCCCAACTAATCAGAACCTTACAATCCTTTAAAACTATCAGATTCTCCCGTTTACGATTAACTGACGCTCATTTTTAAGGCCGAAGCCGCCGGAAATGGCGCCAACACCGCGGACAAACACAAAATGGCCGCCAAGATATTAATTTGAGCGGAAACCGGGAGCCCCGTCGCCGCCATATCCACGGCATTACTGGCGAAAATCAGAACCGGAACATAAAGCGGCAAAACCAACAGTGATAAAATCATACCCCCTCGCCGCAAACCGACAGTCAGTGCCACGCCAATCGCACCGACCAAACTCAGTACCGGGGTCCCAAGCAACAGCGTCAGCATTAACGTTCCCAAAGCTTGTTCCTGCATTCCCAAAAACATCGCCAACAACGGGGCAACCAAAAGCAAAGGCAGTCCCGTCACAAGCCAGTGAGCCAATATTTTGCCGAGCACCAAAACCGGTACCGGATGCGAACTTAACAACAATTGCTCCAACGAGCCATCATCGAAATCCGAACGAAACAGACCGTCGAGCGAGAGCATCGCAGCCAACAAAGCGGAAACCCAGATAATGCCAGGGGCCATTGCTTGAAGTAATTTTGGTTGAGCGCCGATACCAAGGGGGAAAAGAGTAACCACCAAAACGAAAAAAAACAACGGATTGGCAATTTCGGCACGGCGGCGAAACGCCAAAATCAAGTCTCGCCGAATAATGGCGATAAATGCGGCTGTCAGTGACATGTCGTTAGATCGATACGTTGGATATCCGCAGCATGCAAAGTCAAATCGTGATGGGAAGTCAGAACGATCATACCGCCGTCGCCGACATGTTCGAGCATCAACGATTCAATCAGTTTAATCCCTTGCCTGTCCAAAGAAGTAAAGGGTTCGTCGAGAATCCAAAGTACGTTGTGCGTGACCAGCAATCTGGCCAACGATAATCGACGCTTTTGGCCGGCTGACAAAGCTTGCACCAGTGTATCCTCGTAACCCGACAAATGCACCTTATCCAAAGCCCGCTCTATGTCGAATTTTCCGGGCCGACTGATTGCCAACGACATTTTCAGGTTCTCCAGAACCGAAAGTTCCTTTTTTATGCCGTCTAAATGTCCGATATAGGCCATATCAGCGTGATAACGACTGTCATTGACAGCGCGCTCGCACCACAGAATCTCTCCTTCATCAGCTTCCCGAAAGCCGCATAAAATTCGTAGCAACGACGTCTTGCCACATCCGTTTTTTCCTTCCAATAACAACACTTGACCCGGCTCGAGTGAGAAGCTGAGGCCGGAAAACAAAATCCTATCGTCGCGGATACAAGACAAGTGATTTGCCTGTAAACGAATTTGCCGATTTTCCATTGACCGATTGCGTCCTAAAAACATAAAGTGCGTATGGTATCAATTTACCGACACTTTGCCCAATCCGTTATCTCCAGTCGTCTCTGAAGCCGGGATTTGGCACAACGATATAACCTCTTGGATGACGGCGATAGTAAGTATTGCCGGCAACAAAAAATTCAATGCCGTTCCACTGTAAAGAGAAGTGCAATCTGGGCAACGACAAAACAATTGCGCCGATCGGCGCTTCCACAATCCTGTATTCATTACGGTACGGCTGATAAAAATAGCCGTCGTAATAGAAAAACTTCGTATTCCCGACAAACAGGTTAAAGAAACCATGCGGTAAATAGCGGATACCGTACCCCGGACGGTAATAATCGTGCTGGCGATAATGATCGTGACCAAATCGAGACTGCCGACTCGGAGGAGCCGGGCGAGATTTTACAGGCCGAGAGGTGGGTTTACGAATTTGCGCCGGCCGTGAAGGCGCTTTTTGAAATTTTTGCGGTTTGCTAAAGCTGTCCCTGCCATGCCCAGGCCTGTTATCGGCAAGCGCCGTTTGCAGCATCATTGTCAAAGCAAAAACGATAACAGTCTTAATTAAAACTTTCATCTTCTGTTCTCCTATCACTATTCAAATCTAGGACACCGCAATACTAGGACAGTTCATCATTGCTCAGCGTTGTTCCGGCACTGCCGACAAATCCCATGCAACTCCAATTGTTGGCTGGACAACGCAAAACCGGTATTTTCGATACTGGCTTTAAGTTCGTTCAGTAATTGTCGACGCAAACCGACTTCCTTGACCGCATGACACCGATCGCAAATTAAAAATTGCGGCACCTGATGTTCATGTTCACAAGTAATGTGCGAACACGCGACGTATTGATTGGTGGTTTCCAATTTATGCACCAACCCGGCCTGCTGCAGAAAATCCAACATACGATAGGCCGACATCGCGGATAAGGATTCCCCGACTTCAGTCCGGTAGCGATCGGCGATATCGTACGCAGATAAAGGTTCGAAGGACTGTAGCAGGATTTTTAACACGTTGCCACGCTTATCGGTCAACCGCAAACCATTGCGACTGCATTCGTCGCGAGCTTTTTGTAAAGCTTGTTCGATATGATTCATTGATCCTATCCGTTATGTCGATAACCACCATTAAAACTCGACACGCACGCCGAACTCAACTCCCCTACCCCCTTCCGGCGCCACATTACGTAAAAAAGACACTGAATTGCGGATTTCGTCATCCAACAAATTGTTGGCTTTAGCAAACATCAACAGTGCAGTATCTTCGCCAAGCGTTAGACGATAGCGGACGCCAATATCCAGCAGCCAATAGCCATCCGTTTCCGTTTCGTTAACACCAGGATTATCCTGCCTTTCGGCTCGAGTCATTCGTATATTAGCCGACCAATCGCTATGCTCCCAGGATAATTGCATACCGTAACGCAATGGCGGCATTCGCGGGATGTCGCCGCCATCGCTAAAGCGGCCTCGCACGTAATCTCCGAACAGTCGACTATCGAGATGTCCGTACTCGGTCGTCAACAATGGAACCGTTACCTGGGCTTCAAACCCCTGAAATTCCGCATCGCGTTGTTGCGTTTGATAAACCGGCAAACAATCATCTCCTCCGCAAACGGCGACAACCGTTTCACTATCATGATCGAAAAAAAGGCCGATGTTATTTTGAGTAATGTAATCTTGCACCCAGTTCTGATACAAATTGAAATCCGCCTGCAGCCAATCCCGGTCGATATGCAATCCCAATTCAATGTTGTGCGAGGTTTCCACGGTCAAACCCGCTTCGCCTATCTCATAACTGCTTGTCGCCAAATGAGGGCCGCGAGAAAACAATTCCTGAATATCCGGCGCCCGCTGCGAACGGGAAAATGTTAGTTTAAGGGAATCTTGATCGGTCACGCTCCAAAGGCTGGAAACCGAAAAACTAACTGGCGTATGGGATGTAACCGCTCTATCGATCGGATCAATCCATTGTTGCTCAACACGCATGCCGACTTCATAAGTGATATAGTCGGTATGGATATCCTGAACGGTAAACAAACCGAAAGAATCGATGTTCGATTTAGGCACGACCGCTTCTTCGCCAATGGCCGAAAACTCACTGTTCTTTGTCTGAACACCGACAACCCCGTGATCGAAAAATGCCCACGGTTTCTGAATCAACTCCAACCGGCTTTCAAAGCCTTCATTACTATAAACCGTCCCGGTTTCGCCGTTTTCAAGCTCGATATGCTGATAATCGTTATACCCTAAACGCATTCGTAAACTCTCGGCAAACGGCAACGGATCGAAAACTTCCGCTTTCATATCATAACGGTTCTGTTTCAAGTCGATGCGAACCGATGATTCCGCTTCCCCGTCTTCGTGGGCGTGAGCGCCGGGGGGGACGCCGTAGTTGTTATCCAACCGATTAATGGAAAAACCGACGAATCCTTTTTCTCCGATCAATGAGAGACCGGCCGTGCCGCTACGAGCGCGCGTATTGGAATTGAGCAATCGGCCACTGTCGTGTTCGTCAGCGTGGGATTGCGCTTCGGCATCTTCGTCGATTGCATCGCCCGGAATTTGCAGATTAACGCTGTCGCGGTAAAACCCATCCAAGTGCCATGCCAACATGCCTACACCGCCGTCCAATTTAAAAGCTGTCGATTTACCTTCGTTAATCGTATTGTAGCGCTGCTCGACGGCGCCTCCGACCGGCTTTTCCGGCATTTGATCAGGAATTCGGTTATCCAGTACATTGACGACACCGCCGATTGCCCCGCTTCCATAAAGTAACGTCGCGGGTCCACGTAACACCTCGATACGTTCAGCCCATAAAGCTTCGGTGCTGTTAGCATGATCGGGGCTCAACGACGATACATCCAGACTACCCAAACCATTTTGCAATACATGAACCCGAGAGCCGCTCTGGCCTCGAATGACCGGCTGACCGACACCGGGCCCGAAAGATTGGCTGGTTATCCCCGGTTCGTTTTTTAAGGTTTCACCCACCGTGGCGCTCGCTTTCATGCGTAATTCATCACCGTTCAATATTGAAACCGGCAACGCGGTATTGGCCGTCGATTCGTTCATCGGCGTACTGATAATTAGATTATCAAGTTCCTGAACATGCCCGGAATCCGCATAGACCAATTGACTAACTAAGCATGACAAAAAAATAAAAGCGTTTAAACGCAACATAGCAACAGTATCCAACCCGATATTCCATAATACACAATTAATATGTTACAACATAACATTAAGAAAGACGATAAAAAGTTTCTGAAAGAACGTTAAAGCGCTCCTTTGTTATCTTGATTTTGACGAAGTTATTTGTAGCTAATGACATTATTAGAATCGTATCAACAAAAACAGCTGCTCAGCCCTTGAGGTCCTTAAGGATTCGTTTATTACCAAGTAAAATCATATTATGAACTTACATTAAACCAAGGTATAACAAGTATGCAGACGGTGACAGCACATGTTTCCAAACGGTAATCCCTGATCAATTTTTATACCTATAATCACTTTATGCAACGCGGGAATGTTTCTTGATTTCATGCGTCTTTTCGATAATCCTGTAAACTGCGGTTAGGTGATTTTCTTAGCGTTGCGCTCGAAAAAAGCTTTGTTTAGTTATGCACTCAAGTTATTGAATTAAGATTTATCTTTCATTACTAAGAGGGCGGCGGGTCTTGGATTTAAAGCTACCCGCTCAATCGTTAGCGGTTGATTTCGGCGAGGTTAAGAATTTACAAAAGTTTGAGTGAAAAATCTTTGTGCGGAAAATGAATCCCTGGAGTTCTTACTTCTGTATCGTGAATCTATTGGCGCAAATTACTCCGATCAACGATCACCGGACATGCCGGTATTTTCATTACGATTTGACTAAACGTTATTTTGCCACATAAATTTAGATGAACTCATAGACGCTTCTGAGGTAAAGTTTCCATGCCAATAATCCGGCCGTTCGAAGACCACCATCTGCGTTATGAGGCGTGGTTTAACAAGCATCAAGCCGCCTATATATCGGAATTGCTCGCATTACGACCTTTTGTTCCGTGGCAGGGGTTGGGAATCGAGATCGGCGTCGGTAGTGCCCGTTTCGCCGCGCCGTTAGGAGTTAAGATAGGCATTGATCCTTCAACGGCCATGCTCGAGCATGCTAGCGCCAAAGGGATCAAAGTTGTCCATGGAACAGCCGAAAATCTTCCCTTCGCTGCCCACTCTTTCGATTACACCCTGATCGTGACGACAATTTGCTTCGTCGATTCACCCAATAGAATGCTAAGCGAGGCGCACCGAGTACTAAAATCCGGCGGTCGTCTGGTGATCGGATTCATCGACAGAAACAGTTCGATAGGTCAACATTATCTGGCTCACCCCTTATCTGAAACTATAGAGATTGAACCCTTGCGCCCTGGATACGGCCAATGCGCTTTTGTTGTCGTTGCGGCAACAAGAAACGATTAATCCGTCGATCAACCAATCTCAACGTGTTTATGGTAACCGAATGGGACAAATGAAAGAAGCAGGTACGGATGACTCACACAATGAGCAGACCGATTAAGACCGCGTAACATCCATTGCTTAGAACCTGTTCAAGATCTATTCAGTAAAATTCTTATACAAGCGCGCCACTATTTCTGCGAAAGCTTGTTTTGGGCATCCCAGCCCAATCAAGCGGCAGAAATTACGCGGCAACCATTGCCTTCGGCGGCCTCGATTTGTCCTGCGTCCGTGCCACTCCGCCACATCCTCGATGCGGGCTCCGTAGCACTCCCACAAATGACTCTACGCCGTGTCGGGAAGGCTTTTATTTTGTCTCCACCTTCGCTCTCGCTCTGATTCCGACAAAACAATCGCCCCTACGGCTATCGGGGACTAAAAATCTTCGCTTCGCTGATGCTCCGCTTCCAAGAATTTCAGCGGACGTAGGAGCGGCACTTTTCGGCGTCCGAGTGTATTTGCATTGATACTTGCTTATGACCGCCTCCCAAAGTGTTCGGGCTTAGTGGAAAAAACCACCATCCCACGCATCAGTCAAATATCGATGTCTAGCATCATTACTTAGGAGGCGATCTTATGCGATTTTACACCCAAACTCATCAGCATGTCAGTGGAATTGATTTGCATACTAAAACCATGTATCTATGCATTCTAAATCAGTCGGGCGAGATTGTTCTACATTATAACATTCCAGCCCAACCGGAACCTTTTCTGAAGGCCATTCAACCTTATATCGATGACTTGGGCATCTGCGTCGAATGTATGTTTTCCTGGTACTGGCTGGCGGATTTGTGTCTTAGAACTTGTTCAAGATCTAACATTAAGAGTATCATTTAACCATTTGAAAAATGGAAGATAAAAGATACCCGAGTGATATTAGTCGAGAACAATTTGAAAAGATTCGGCCCATTTTAGAATCGGCTCGCAAACGGACTAAACCGAGAACCGTCGACCTTCGACCTTTATGATGTATTTTGTGGGTTACTGTATGTTCTGAAGACTGGCTGTCAATGGCGCCATCTACCATCGGAATACCCAAAATGGCGAACGGTTCATGAATACTTTTTAATATGGAGCCGGAAACCTTCACCTGATCAGTCGAGCATACTGGAGCAGGCATTAAAAAAATCAAGTTAGTGCGGAACGGCAGGATGAAGGTCGAGAGGAAGAGACCTCGTTTCTCATTGTGGATGCACAAAGTGTCAGCAATACGGATACTGCCGAGCACAAAGGCTATGATGCGGGTAAAAAATTATCTGG
>JBNLEI010000111.1:0-2777 GCA_050304855.1 Methylococcaceae bacterium | reverse complement strand
CATCTTGTTCTCGCTGATACTGGCCTTGCTCGCTGAAAGCTTGTCTCAGACCAGATTCAATGGCAGCCATAAGGTTTCCGGCTTCCTGATTGGTGATACCGGCAGCATCCGTTAAGAATTCTATAAAAATTTCCGATGACGCTACCAAACTGGCGTAAATACCTGAGGCGCGGCTATGGGATTGGGCGATACCATCACGATTGGCTGCGTTACACAAGCTGACGATCAGAGGAGGGAAGTCCTTTTTCAACTGATCCAAACGCGGTGCCAGCCACTGAATGTACGTGCTCATCAGTCCCGATAACTGTCCGGCTTCGGCTGCTTGTTGAAGTAGGGCCAGTGCGACTATATCAACATCGGACTGACCTAGTCGTCCCTGAAAAAGCCGAAAATTTCGTAGACGTCCGCCTTCATGCAATCCATAAGAATTGCTCGATTAATGAAGCCCGCCAAAGTCCAGACAGCGCTTGCCAAACATGAGGCCAAAAAATCCTCAACTGCCTGAGGATCAAGCGGATATTGTGGCCAGCGCCGCAGAGGATGGCATGCAAGGCATCGCCCAACTCGCCTTTGAGATAGTTGCGTCGCAATAATCCGTCGTTCTTCAGGTGACCGATGATCGGCTCGATGGCATTGCGACGTTTGAGGGCTTGTTTGAGTCGTCGCGTGTCTACGCCGCGCTTTTGTCTAGCTTTGTAGATCGTGATACCTGGTATTTCGACACCCCGATAACCCAAGTCGACAAAAGCTTCTTTAACGCGGGTACCGCTCAGGATTTCAGCTTGTTCCAGGCAAGAGTATAGGGTATGGCCGTCATAAGGATTGCCGGGGAAGCTGCGGGCACCGAGCACGAAATTACTTTTGTTGGTGACGGTAATACCGACCTTGACGCCGAATTCGTATTTTTTGTGGACTTTACCCTTGCTGATGCATTCGACCTCCGGCGCATGGAAGCTGTAGAGTTTATTTTTATCATGAGTTTGCTGCGTCAGAATCCGTTGGGTTTTTTCCAGGGTGTCTTGGAAAGCCGTGCGAACCACTAAGGGCTGCTTGGGCAATTGCCGTTCGATATCCCGATAAACCCGGCCCACCAGGGTTTTTAAGTGCTTCAGGGCCTTGCGCTTTCGCTTCATTTGCTTGGCATGGCTGTACCGGTTCGCCATTAGCAGACAATACGGAGCTTTGCGGTTGTAATTCTGACGTAACGGAATCTGATGCTGATCGGCGAGGCGGACCAGATGCTGGCGGCAGCGTTCATACAGTTTGCCATCGGTCGGATAGGTGATCGCTTTTTCCTGCACGGTGCTGTCCACGGTGACCGATTTGAAATGACTGGGCTTGACGGTTTTGCTGTCCACGCCCGCCTGAATGGTCACTGATAACATCCACTCGCAGCCGACTTCACCGATCCGCTGCCGCCATTTCGTCAGTGAGGTCGGATGACACGGCAGTTCATGCCGGAAGTATTCTTCGCCACAAAAACACTGCCAATAAGGATTCTCAACCCAACGGGCGACCACCTGATCATCGGATAAGGCAAAGGCATGTTTCAAATAATGAAGGCCAGCAATTAAGCGGGTAGGCAAGGCCGGAGCGCCGGTTTCGGACGCAAAGAATTCGCCAAATTCTTGATCTAATCTCGACCAGTCAATCAGCTCAGCTAGTCGATACAGCTCATGTCGATGATCCAATAAGTCGGTCAGGCGGATAGCAAATAGATCGGTTTGACCGCTCGATTCCTGAGATTTCGGTTTCAATTTTCGTCAACTAGTTGCAAGAAAATAAAGCCGATTTTACTAATTTCTTGCAAATTATTCCGCTCTATTTTGATCTTTCCTGACACTATATCAATGACTTATAATTTTTTCAGGGACGACTACATAAGAATATTTGCCAACAATATTTCTTATGAAATCATTTTATGCCAGAAAATTATAAACGGAAGTAATTCCTAAGACTATGATATTGAATGGATTTTAATACAGTGAGTTTATAAGACCCTAACCTAAAGCCACTGCTTTATTTATTCGGTAAATATATCTATCAACGTTGGGTGTTTAACAGCATTTGCGCTAAAGTTTCATGAATTTTATCGATATTTTTCATTGAATGATTTTGACAGGCATATTCTTTGCCTTTCTGGCCCATCTGAATGCGTTGTTCGGGTGATCGCACAAGATCGATAATCGTGTCTTTAAGTTTTTCATAATGCCTTGTACATACCCCCATGCCGTTATTCTTTATAAGATTATCGGGGTCTACCGCAAGAGTAATGACAGGAACCTCGCGCATCCACGCCTGGATAAACGTATTGGAAAAACCTTCGAGTTTACTGGTATTGACCAGTAAGTGGGATTCCGAAAGGATCTGGTTAACTTTTTCCTGAGGTTGTTCCCCGATGTAATCCAAAGATTTAAGAGAACGAATATCGTCAAGAAGCTGCCCATATTGTTTATGGTTGCTGATTTTTCCGATCATAACGAATTGAGCATCAATAATGTTTTCCAGATCTTTAGCCAGGCGGACAAACAATTCCGGTTGCTTGATGGGCTTGAAATTGGCTATCCAGACTATTTTTATACGCTCACTTTTGGAAATCGATTGGTTCTCATCGGGAATCGGGTGAAAATTCCTGATGATTTGGTCTGCGCTTCTGCCGTAGTTATTTTTTAACAGGTCGGCTTGGGTGTCGGTTTGAGCAATGATGTGGTCGGCATGGCGTATGCCGTATTCAAGGCATGTCTTTTCGATGAGATCAAATGGGAATTTTCTTGAAG
>JBNLEI010000110.1:0-31803 GCA_050304855.1 Methylococcaceae bacterium | reverse complement strand
TTCCTCCAAAATCGCTTGTTGATCGGCCAATTGCTGCCGAAGTCTCGCTGATTTTTCCTGCAAGTTTTGTTGCTTTGTCAATCGATCCTGCAACGTTTTGACTTCCATCTCGGCAATAGTCGATTTTTCTTGTAGTTGTTGCTGTTGGGCTTGGATTTCCTCTACGCTAAGTTGCGTATAGGCTAGCGCACTCTCCTCTTCCAACTGATTACTCAAGCGGGAAAAGTCGGTCTCCAGGGTTTCTAACTGCGCACTTAGCCTCTCCAATTGCCGTTCGATTTCGTCCCGCCTCGCAATCAAGTCCAGACTTTCCTTCAACTCATCAATATCGGCAAATGGGCTGCCCGTTAATTTATCTCGCAAAATTTTCGCTACACTTTCCGCGTCCGCCAGTTGCTCGACCAGCAACCGTTCTTTTTCGACTATCAACTTCTGTTTTTCAAGCAACGCCAAATGCAAACCGACCACTTCCTCGCTTTGCAACTGCACGGATTGTTCCTGTAGGGCGTGGTTAATTTCATCGACATCTTCCTGACAAATCGCGACTTTCTCCTCCAATGCCCCAATTTCCTCCACCAATACTTTTTGCCGCATCAAACGGGATTGATATTCTTTCCTGCGCGTATTGAGACGATCAAACAAGGCATCTTCCTGTCCTTTTGCCGGCATGCTTTCGCCAAGTGTCTTCAACTGCTTTTCCACGACAGCGGCCAACGCCTTTTCGTCATCCTTGCATTTTTCATAGGCTTTTTCCAATTCCACCAATTCACGCGGCCGGTTATCCCATTCCGAATTCAGTTGTTCATTTTCGGTTTTTAACTCAATCAATAGCGCTTCGTTACTTTTAATATTGGCTTCGGCTCTTTCAACTGCAACATGCAATTTACTGCATTTCTTAATCAACTTGTTGATATCGTTCAACTGTTGCTTTTCAGCTTTGAACAATTTTTTCATCAACGCCAGATTATCGATATCCATCCGAGCGTTGGCGATATTCAACCGATTTCTCAATGAATTCCATTGCGAACGCACCCGCTGCAAACGATTGTCTTTATCGGCCTGCTCCTTCTCTTGTTCTCGCGCTTCCTTAATCTTCAAATTCAAGCTATCCAAACTTGAACGCATTGCCTGTAATTTGCCGCGCTGATCGGCCAATGCCTTTTTCGAATCACTGACAAGCGGCGGTCTGGTCACATAAGGATGTTTCAACGAGCCGCATAAAGGGCAAGGCTTTCCTTCCTCCAGTTTTCCCCTTTCGGCCTGCATTTTTTTCAGCAGAGTCTCATTTGCAACCGCTTTTTCCAGAGTTTTACGAATATTATCTTCTTTGGCTATTTCCAGCTGCATGGCATGCTGCCGTTTAACCAGTTCGTGTTCTTCCAGCTCGATTTCCTGCTTGCTGCGGCTGAAAAAGCTAAACAGATTCCTTTTACCGATTCGGGCATTGACCTGGGCCAATTCATACCATTCCAGAAAGTCATTGACCCTTTCCTGCTGCTCGGCTTTGAGCTCTTCCAACTGTTCAAAACTTCTTCCGTGCGTGCGATCTTTGATCGTTTGTTGGTCAGCCGCCAGCTTTTTCTGCAATAACTTTATGTCCTTGCTAGTGTCTTTGATTGCGGCCTTATTCTTTTTCAATGCCGAGGTCGTGTTTTTACTCCACTTGGCATGAGTTTTCTGCTTATTTTTCAACTCAGCCAATTCTTCCCGCAAGCTTCTTAACTTGCCGGTTTCAGGAAAGCTTTCCAGCAGCACTTTTTCGGAATCATTGTCTTTTAGCCATGTTTCTACAAATGACAACGCGGATTTTTTTTCCTCCAATTGTTGACTGATAGAACGCAAAAGCGAGTTTTCCTGCGGTAACTCCTGCTTCAGCTCAGCAATTTTCAGCTTTAGGTCATCGACAATCTGCTTTTGTTCGCTAACCGATTTCTCCGTATCGAGAATCTTCTGATCGAATTGACGAGTTTCCAATTGTTGCTGAAGCATAACCACTTCGTTACGGTAACCGTCCAGAGTCTGCTCGCTTTGCTTCGCCAAGCCGGTTTTGTTATCCAGTGAGGCGACATCATCCTTAAACGCCAAAGCCGGCCTCTCCTCTTCAATCTGCCGCAAAATACGCTGATTGTCGTCACGTTCCTCAGTCAATTTCTGCCGGTTATCCGTTATTGCCGCCAATTGGTCTTGTAAAGAAGCAATGTTACCGGCCCAATTCAATTGTTTTTCCAGCTCGCCCAGTCCCTCTTTATATTCCTCAACTTGCTGGCTAAAATCGTCCAAGTCGCTTTGAGCCGCTTCAATCGCAGAGTCATCCATAACCGGAGTCGCTTCCAAATCCTGCTCAATCTGAGCCAATTGGGTCTTAACCTGCTCAAATCTTTGCTCAATTCGCTGACGAAATTCCTGGTAAATATCCTCACCGGTGATTTTTTCCAGAATATCCATCCGCTCGCTATCCAAGGCATTCAAAAATGCGGCAAAGTCGCCTTGCGCCAATACCATGGATTTGGTGAATTTGTGAAAGTCCATTCCGGTCAATTCGGCAATTCGATTTCTCACTTGGACCGGCGTTTGTTCAATTGTTTGTTGTTCGCCGTTTAGACGAACCAAGGTCATTTCCGGAGGCAACAATTCGCCTTGTGGCGAATCGCCAGCGCGTTTTACTCGCCAGCTGGAACGGAAAATTTCGTCACCGAGTGCAAATTCAATTTGGGCGAAACTTTCCGCCGTTTGTTTAGTCATCACATGTTCGGCAGGTCTGTCGAAACGATAAGTCTCTCCGTACAACCCCAAGGTAATAGCATCGAGAACAGTAGTCTTACCCGAACCGTTTGGTCCCGTAATGGCGAAAACACCGGCATCGGAAATCGGCGCCCGATCGAAATCGATACGGTTCTCTCCTTCCAATGAATTGATATTTTTGAAATAAATATTAAGTATTTTCATCTGTTAACGGTCCTGCGGAAACATTGTTTATCTTCCCGATCATTTGCAATGCCATCAGCGAAAAACCAGCCGCCTTTTTCATGCTAAAAGAAAAATAGCTTCATTATAACGCCGACAATTTTTTTTAACTATTTGGAATACTTCTCGGAAAAACACAAAATTAATTGAACATTGTTTAATTATTGTTTATAGTGCTTCCAACCGATTCCACACTATCTGCTATGATGACATCCGGAGGATGACGCAATATGTTTAAATTATTAAAAAGTTTTTTACGCTGGCTACTAACCCTGATTTACAAGGTGGAGGTTAAGGGCCTGGATAATTACGCTAAAGCCGGACCGCGGGTGCTAATTATCTCAAACCATACCTCGTTTCTGGATCCACTGCTGTTAGGCGTTTTTTTACCGGACAAA
Source organism: Methylococcaceae bacterium (assembly GCA_050304855.1). Lineage (GTDB taxonomy): Bacteria > Pseudomonadota > Gammaproteobacteria > Methylococcales > Methylomonadaceae > Methylomarinum. Next base: position 28,441 of record JBNLEI010000110.1, on the reverse strand, counting down.
ATCACTTTCGCTATCAACACTCAAATATCGCAACGTTGGTGGTTGAGACCGTTTCTGGGCCTATCGCACGTTTTTCCGATGGATCCGACCCACCCGCTATCGCTGAAAGCGCTGATCCATCACTTGCAGCAAGACACCAAAACCGTCATCTTTCCAGAAGGCCGCATCACCGTCACCGGATCGCTGATGAAGATATACGATGGCACCGGCATGGTAGCCGACAAATCCGGCGCGACGATTTTGCCGGTCCGCATTGATGGCGCCCAGTACACACATTTTTCCAAACTCCGCAATATCGTGCGCTTACGCTGGTTTCCGAAAATCACCATTCAGATTCTGCCTCCGACGCAAATTCACTCCGACGAATCGTTAACCGGTAAATCGCGCCGCAAGCACAGCGGTCACATTCTAGCCGATATCATGACCGATATGATGTTTGAGACCAGCCATTACCGGCAGACCGTTTTCTCCGCCCTGTTGGAAGCGCGCACCATTCACGGCGGTAAACATCTCGTCGCCGAAGACCTGGAACGAAAACCGTTAAACTACGATACTTTAATCACCCGCACCATCGCGATCGGAAATCTGCTCAAAAAAATTACCGTTCAGTCCGAGCACGTCGGTGTACTGCTGCCTAATTCGACAAAAACCTTGAATGTGGTCTTGGGACTGCAACTGCACGGCCGCATACCGGCCATGCTGAATTTTTCCACCGGCTTCGCCGGCATGGCCTCCGCCTGCCGTACCGCAGAAGTCAAAACGGTACTGACATCCCGGCGTTTTATCGAACTCGGAAAATTGACCGCCGATGCCGAAGCCTTGGGCAAACAGATCAATCTCATCTATTTGGAGGATTTGGCCCAGTCCTTATCGGCATTGGATAAACTGAAAGCGGCATTACAAAGCAAAACCGCCAATTATTGGTACAAACATCGCCGATTCAGCCCAGACAGCCCGGCAGTGGTGTTATTTACTTCCGGTTCGGAAGGCGAACCGAAAGGCGTAGTCTTGTCGCACGCCAATATTCTGGGTAATCACAAGCAGTTGAAAGCCCGCATCAATTTCAACGCCCAGGACGTGGTATTGAACTTTCTGCCGATGTTCCATTCCTTCGGATTCACCGTCGGTACCATGCTGCCGGTTTTGAACGGCATGAACGTGTTTTTTTACCCGTCGCCGCTCCATTACAGTGTCGTTCCTGAAATCGCCTATGAAATCGGCGCCACGATTATGTTCGGCACCAATACATTCCTCGCCGCTTATGCCAAAAAGGCGCATGCCTACGATTTTTACAACATGCGGTATGTGGTCGCCGGCGCGGAAAAATTACAGGAAAGCACACGCCAGACCTGGATGGACAAATTCGGCATCCGCGTACTGGAAGGTTACGGCGCCACCGAAACTGCCCCGGTCACTTCGGTAAATACCCCGATGGATTATAAAGTCGGTACGGTCGGCCGCTTTATGCCGGACATGCACTATAAATTGGAGCCGGTTCCCGGCATCGAAAACGGCGGCAAGCTCCATGTATCAGGCCCGAACATCATGCAAGGCTATCTACTGTCCGCAAACCCCGGCAAGCTGGTTCCTCCGGAGTCGGTTTACGGTAAGGGATGGTACGATACCGGCGATATCGTCGAAGTCGATATCGACGGTTTCATCACGATTAAAGGGCGCAGCAAACGCTTCGCCAAGATCAGCGGAGAGATGGTGTCTTTAACTGCGGTCGAACAATTGGCCTCCCAAGCGTGGCCGGAAACCCATCACGCCGTCGTCGCCCTGCCCGATCCGAAAAAAGGCGAGCAGCTGATTTTACTGACGACGCAAAAAGGCGCGACTGTCAAACAATTGTCGGAATCCTCCGAAGGCGTCGCGGTCATCAATCTGCCGCGAAAAATCTTCGTGGTCGACACCATCCCCGTCTTGGCTACAGGGAAAACGGATTACTTCGCCGCAACGGAATTAGCCCAAAAACTGGTTGGATAAATAATGGAGTTAGAACTTTATGCTTCATACCGAGAAAAAACTAGCAGTGCTAATAGATGCCGAAAACACCCAATTATCGGCTTTTGAAGCCATCATGACCGAGTTGGCAAAATACGGCTACACAATCGTCAAACGCCCATTTGGCGATCGTGACATAAAGAAAGCGTCAGTAATTACTTAATGATAATTACTATGCGGGGATACTTATGAACAAAAACATCTACCCTCTGTTAATCGCCCAGTTCCTATCCGCATTCGCCGATAACGCCATCCTGTTTACCGTCATCGCGATGGTGATGCAGTCCGAACAGCTGGCGCCCTGGTATGTCCCTGCCTTGCAAAGTGCGTTTCTAGTCGCGTTTGTGATACTGGCGCCGTGGGTCGGAGGATTTGCCGATCATCACGCTAAATCCAGAGTGTTGATAGTCGCCAATTTGGTTAAGGCGGCCGGCGCCGGCTTGCTTCTATTCAATGTGGAACCACTACTGGCCTACGGTTTGGTCGGCATTGGCGCAGCGATTTACAGCCCTGCAAAATACGGCATTCTGCCGGAATTGGCAGGACAAGATTTGTTGGTCAAAGCAAATAGTTGGATCGAGGGATCGACAATTCTGGCTATTTTGCTGGGCATGGTGATCGGCGCGAAAGTGGCCGATTATTCAATCGACTGGGCTTTGATCGGCACCATCGTGCTGTTTTTAATATCGGCGCTGGTCACATTAATATTGCCGGTCACTATCAGCCGGCAAAAACCGGAAGGAGCCACTCTGCCGCTTTTTTTTCGCCAGATTGGCCGTTTCTTCGATACTCCGCGCTCGCGCTTTTCAATGCTGGGGGCATCACTGTTTTGGGCAGCCGCAGCCACTATCCGCGTCATCATCATCGCCTGGGCTCCCTTGGTACTAATGACAAAAAATGCGACAGAAATCGCCGAGCTAACCTTGTTTCTAGCAATTGGCATCATCGCCGGTTCGGCGCTTGTGCCCCGGCTTATCCCGCTGGACCGGTTGCGCCGAGCCCGGCTTCCGGCTTATCTGATGGGATTGTTCATCATAGCGCTGAGCTTTACCGACTCGATTTGGCCGGCGCGCATGGTGTTGTTTACGATCGGCTTGAGCGGTGGCATGTTTATCGTGCCGATCAACGCGGCCCTGCAGGATTTAGGACAACACAGCATCGGCAGCGGGGGTGCCGTAGCATTGCAAGGGTTCTTCCAAAACCTGACCATGTTGATTGCGGTCGGTTCCTATACCTACGCGTCCTCGCAACACGCCGACCCTATTCTAGCTTTGCTGACTTTGGGAGCCTTGGTTATATTGGCAACGTTTCTGGTCTCCTGGCATTTACCTGAGAATAACCAGCCTTACCAATTAAACGACCCGAATTAAGCCGCTTAAAATGCAGCTGCCTTTCCCCGTTTTTCGTTAACACGCGCTAGCAACAGTAAACCCAAAATAAAAAACATCAGCGTCGACAATAACGCCATCCGGTGATCGCCGTGGGTTAAAAAATTTACCAACCCGTAACTAACCGGTCCGACAATTGCCGATAATCGATTGACAACACCCCACAAACCTAAAAATTCGCCGGAACGTTCCACCGGTGTAAACTGGCTGACCAGCGCCCTACCGACCGCCTGGCTGGCGCCCATCGCGATACCAATAATGTTTCCGGCAACCCACATCTGAGAGGACTCGGTCGCCGCAAAAGCGGCCAGAATCGCGATGATCCATAATACCAGCGTCATCGCCAACGTCGGCACCGATCCGATTTTATCCTGCAAATGTCCGCAAATGAATGCGCCGACCGCTGCCGTCACGTTGACCACCATGATCAGCACGATCAGTTCTTCCCGCCCGAATCCCATGACTTCTTGGGCGTAAATAGCGGCAAGTACGACAACCGTACTGACACCGGACTGATAAACCGCCAACGTCAGCAAAAAACGAAATAAATCGCGAAAATGCAAAGCATGTCTGAAAGTATGCTGCAAACGCTGAAATCCAATCCGAAAATACGAGAGATCGGCAGGTTTGGGCTGGGCAAAGGCGCGTTCCCGCAACCACAGAAAAGTGGGTAGCGCCGTCAAGGCAAAAATGGCCGCGGTGATCAGCAGCGTCACAGGAATAATTTGGGTATCGCTGAAACCCTGGTTTCGTCCCCAACTGATGAACCATAAACAAATTCCCAATGTGAGTAAACCGCCAAAGTAACCAATGCTCCAGCCATAACCGGACATGCGTCCCATATTTTCTTTAGGCACTAGCTCGGGCAAAAAAGCGGCAATCAGATTTTCTCCGGCGGCAAACATAATGGCGGAGACTGTCACCAACAGCATCGCCAGCCAGACCTGGTCGCTACCAGCCAGAGAGAGCAAAGCCGTCGATAGCACACAACCGACACTGGAAATCAGCAGAAACATTTTTTTACTGGCTCGATAGTCAGCCATCGCACCAACCACTGGGCCGCCAATCATGACCACAAAATTAGCCATACCAACAGCCAACGACCATAACAAGGTCGCCATGCCTCCGCTTTGGCTTTCCATGTTCGCCGCAACGACTCCGACAAAATAAGCGCTGTAGATGGTGGTCAACACGACCGTGGTATAACCCGAATTGGCGAAGTCGTAAAAAGCCCACGCCAATAACTCCCTACGCCCGGCCGCCGGCCATGATGGGTTTTGACGATTCGTATTGGCGGCCATCTGTTCGGACAACAACTCAGTTAACAGCGGTATTAGTCCATCCGCTCAGAAAATTCTCCACCAACAACACTACGACGCTTTCGATATTATCGACGCCGACCAAGTCCAACTTACCCGTCAACGACAACATACAAACGCCGTGAACACCGCTCCACAAGGCTCGCGCCGCCAGCCGCGTTTGCTCCTCAGACTGTCCCCGGATCAATCTCCGAAACTGGTTTTCAACACGGACAAACATTTGATTGGCTTTTTCTTTGTACCAATCCGGAATATCTCTAACCTCATTCTGGCATTGCTCGAAAATCATGCTCCAACGATTGTAATTTCGGCTGGCGTACAGCAGATAAGTTTTCGCCAGTTCTACAATGCAATCCCCGACATTTCCGTCAGCAGGGACCTTGTCCAGATCCGCCGCCAGATCGTCCAGCGTTCGGCCTTTGACATGCATAATCAAATCCGCCATATTATCGAAAACCATATATATACTGCCCACTGTATACCCGATTTCCAACGCTATTTTTCTCACTTTAAGTGCCGGAAAACCTTCTTCTTCCACAATGGTTTCCGCGGCTTTCAACACCATTTCTTTGATTTCTTCCTGGCTGTGTTCACTTCTTCTGGCCATAGTCCTGCTTTGCTAAAATCTCAAAAAGAAGCTACCTTACACGACCTGAGCCCAGGAATCGAGACTAAATAGACAAATGCATCACGAATTACTACCGGTCGTCGATGAAAACGATCGAATTATCGGCCACAGCCCCCGCCATGAAGTCCACTCCCGGGGGTTAAGGCACCGAGCCGTCCACATCTTGGTATTCAATGACGACGGACAATTGTTTTTGCAAAAACGATCCATGCTGAAAGACCTCAACAAAGGCTTGTGGGATAGCTCGGCCGCGGGGCATGTCGATAACGGGGAGGATTATTATCCTTGCGCTTTAAGAGAGGCAGAGGAAGAGCTCGGAATTGATGTCGGGGAAACGCTAACTTCCTTATTCAAACTATCGGCAACGCCGCAGCTAGGCATGGAGTTTGTTCAGGTATTTCAATGTCGACACAATGGCCCTTTTGTTCTGGCACCGGAAGAAATCGACGAAGGACACTGGTTTTCGGTGGAAGAAATTACCCGACGAGCCAACGAAAACGACCCGACTCTTACCGACACGTTTAAAATCATCTGGCATCATTACCAACAATATCTATGATTTCCCGTCAAGCTTTGAGCGACTTTTTCGCCACGCTATTGAACCCCGAAGCCTATCAAGATTACGGTCCCAACGGCCTGCAAATCGAAGGCAAAGAACAAATCAGCAAAATCGCATTTGCCGTTTCCGCGACTCGCGATTCCATTACTCAAGCGGCTGCGAAACAAGCGGATGCACTAGTAGTGCACCACGGCCTGTTTTGGTCGTTTCACGGAGCGAAACCGGTGACCGGCCCGTTCGGCAAACGCGTCATTACACTAATCAAAAACGAAATAAATTTATTCGGCTATCATTTACCCTTAGACGGACACCCCGAAATCGGAAACGCGGCAACATTGGGCAAACTTCTGGATTGCATCGACCAAAAACCGTTCGGCGATTTTAAAGGCAATCCGACCGGTATCAAAGGGCGCCTGCAAACGCCGGTTTCGGCAACGGAACTGTCCGACAGTCTGGAACGGATATTGAGTCATCCAGTCATCCTGGCTTCCCCCAACACAGCCGCTTTAATCGAGACAGTCGGCATTATCACAGGGGGAGCCAATGGCGAATGGCGCTCGGCGGCCAAAGAAAACCTGGACGCCTTCATCACGGGAGAAATCAGCGAACATGACTGGCATGACAGTCAAGAACATGGTATCCATATGCTGGCAGGAGGCCACCATGCAACCGAACAGTTCGGTATAAAGGCTTTAATGGAGGAAACGCAAGAAAAGCTGAATACTGACTGCTTTTATATCGGCAGTGACAATCCAGCTTAACGGTTAGAAACCGATGGCGGAGCGGACGGGACTCGAACCCGCGACCCCCGGCGTGACAGGCCGGTATTCTAACCAACTGAACTACCGCTCCGTTTTGGAAGCGCGTATTATATAGGACTTTTTGCATTGGTCAAGCTTATTCCTGACATGAAAACAGAAACCCATAAAATCACCGTCAACCCCAAAGCTTATGTGTCTTCCGTCTGGCTGATGCCCGAGCAATACGACTGTGCCTTACTAATCGCTCCCGGCGCCGGCAAGGACATGCACTCGGAATTCATCAGCCGACTGCATCAGGGCATCGCCGAACACAACATCATGACCGTTAAGTTTAATTTCCCTTATTTGGAACAAGGACGTCCCGCACCCAACACGCCCTCAGTTCTGGAAGACACGTGGTTGGCAATGATCAATGCAGTAATGGCACAAACCGGTTTGCCGAAGGAAAAAATATTTCTGGCGGGAAAAAGCTTGGGCGGCCGTTACGCAACTTTGTTAGCGGCTAAAATTGATGGTTTTGCCGGCATCATTCTTTACGGTTATCCGTTACATGCCCCGGGGAGGCCGAACAAACCCCGCAGTGAAGACTTAAATTCCGTGCATTCACCGATGCTGTTTTTCCAAGGCAGTCGCGATTCGCTTTGCGAACTGAACGTTTTCAAGCCGATTCTGGAGCGACTTCCGACCCACCCGGAATTGCATGTCATCGAAGGTGGCGACCACTCTTTCAAGATGCTGAAAAGACTCAATCGTAGCGAAGAAGCCGTTTACCAGGAACTGATTGAAAAAAGTGCCGAGTGGATCAAACAGCATCAGTAACTGTCCTCTCTGCCTAAACCAGCGGACGGTATTCTTTTTCGCCGACCCACGACGTCAATATCTTCGCTGCGCAGAATGCCATCTGGTTTTCGTTCCGGCGGAACAGCATTTATCCGTCACGGCAGAAAAAGCTGTTTACGATCTTCACGAAAACAGCCCCGACGAACCTGGTTACCGACGTTTCCTGTCGCGTCTGGCCGACCCTTTGAGTGACCGGCTAGCGCTCGGAGCCGAAGGTCTCGATTACGGGTGCGGCCCCGGCCCGGCATTGCCTTCTTTGCTGCAGGAACGGGGTTTTACCATGCAACTTTACGACCCCCTCTTTCTCGACCGGCCGGAACCGCTAACCCGGCAATACGATTTCATTACCTGCACCGAAGTGATAGAACATTTTCGCCACCCCCGACAGGATTTTGACCGTTTGTTTGCTATGCTCAAACCTAAAGGCTTTCTCGGTATTATGACCAAACTAGTCATCGATGCCGAAGCGTTCGCTCGTTGGCATTACAAAAACGACCCGACCCACATCAGTTTTTTCTCGCGCTTGACATTTCGATGGCTGGCGGAAAAATACCGATGCACTGAGGAGTTTCTGCATAAGGATGTCGTGATTCTTCGACTCGAATAGCCAATTCAATGCGGCGATTTTTGGAGTAAATAATGTTGACTCAACTATTCAAACTGCTATTTTCGATCAGCGCCACAGCGACCAGCCTTTTCTCAATCGACATTTTCGGTCCGGGCCTGTGGTCATTGCTGTTTCTAGGTATTGCGTTAGTCGTCGCACTTTCTGTTTTTTTCAGGATCCTTCATACGACTGCCGTTTATATTTCGCGGATATCCGGTGTGCTCGTTAGCGTAGCTCTTATTCTGTTGCTGATTGCGGCCACCACGGGCGGTTCATTCAACATGTCGGAAAGTAACGAATTTTTCGGATTCATGCTGGCATTATTGGCTTTCTTCGGCCTATCGGCCTTTTTTTGGCCTGTAGAACCCGAACCGCGCAACGCCCGTTGCGACAAAACTAAAATCCAATAAACTTTCAAACCGACTATCAACGTAATTTAAACGGGTCGATGTCCGGCATTTGGATCGAAACCGGCTCGACCTTCCAAATATCCCGGCAATATTCGCGAATAGTTCGGTCGGAAGAAAATTTTCCGGAGCGCGCCGTGTTCAAAACCGACATCCGTGTCCAACGATCGGTATCCCGATAAACAGCATCGACTTCTTCCTGGCACTGAAAATAAGCGTTGAAATCGGCGAATACTTGAAACGGATCGCTATAAATCAGGTTATCGGTCAAGTCTCTGAATAAGCCGCTATCGCCCCGCGAGAAGAATCCGCTCCGAATCAAATCCACGGCGTCTTTCAGCACCACATCGTTCTGATAGTATTCCTGCGGCGAGTAGCCCGAATTTTTCAAATGGCGAACCTGCTCGGCGGTATGGCCGAACAAAAAGAAATTTTCGGCGCCGACCTCTTCCCGTATTTCGATGTTGGCGCCATCCAATGTACCGATCGTTAAAGCCCCGTTCATCGCGAATTTCATGTTGCCAGTGCCGGACGCCTCTTTCCCGGCGGTAGAAATCTGCTCGGACAGGTCAGCCGCCGGGTAAATATGCTGGCCGTTGCTAACGTTGAAATTGGGCAGAAAGACGACTTTTAGCCGGTCCCGCGTTGCCGGGTCGCGATTAACCATGTGACCGACCGAATTGATCAGTTTAATGATCAGTTTTGCCAAATGATAGCCGGGAGCGGCCTTGCCGGCAAAAATGAACGTACGCGGATGAAAGTCGAAATGCGGATCGGATTTGAGGCGTTGATACAGCGCAACAATAAACAAAATATTCAAATGCTGGCGTTTGTATTCGTGTATCCGTTTCACCTGAACATCGAACATCGAGTCCGGATCGACACCCACTCCGGTGCGCTCGCGCAAAAATAGTGCAAAATCGTGTTTATTAAGTCGCTTCGCATCGCGCCAGTATTCCAGAAAATCGCCATCGTCGATTTTACTTTCCAGTTTGGTCAACTGGTTTAAATCGCTCAACCATTTATTGCCGATGGCTTCGCTAATTACGCGGCTCATTCTGGGGTTACATAACGCCATCCAGCGGCGCGGCGTCACACCGTTGGTCTTATTACCGAATTTCTCCGGCCAAAAGCGGTAAAAATCAGCTAACACATCACTTTTCAGCAGTTCCGTATGCAATGCAGCCACGCCATTGATAGCATGGCTGCCGACACAGGCGAGATGCGCCATGCGGACTTGACGACCACTCGTCTCGCCAATTAAAGACATCCGCGCGACCTGATCCCTATCCTGCAAACAACCGGGGCGTACCTGCTCAAGAAAACGGTCGTTGATTTCATAAATAACTTCCATCAGCCTAGGCAACAGCCCCTGAAATAATTCGACCGGCCAACACTCCAACGCTTCCGGCAACAACGTATGATTGGTATAGCCGAATGTGTGCTGGGTCACGTGCCATGCGGTATCCCAAGGCATTTCATGCTCGTCCACCAACAATCGCATCAATTCGGCGATAGCCACTGCCGGATGCGTGTCATTCAGCTGTACGGCGAATTTTTCATGGAAATTTTCCAAGCGGACTTTTTGGATTTTCATAATCCGCAGCATGTCCTGTAGGGAACAGGACACGAAAAAGTACTGTTGTTGCAAACGCAACTGTTTGCCTTGCAACGGTCCGTCGTTCGGATACAGCACTTTGGTCAGGTTTTCCGAAGCCACTTTCTCTTCGACCGCACCGTAATAGTCGCCTTCGTTGAAGCGTCCGAAATTGAAAGACTCCGGCGCAACCGCCTGCCATAACCGGAGCGTATTGGCGGTATTGTTTTTATAGCCAAGAATCGGAGTATCGTATGGAATCCCTTTAACTTGCCATCCAGGAACCCAACGCACTCTACACTCGCCGTTTTCCGACTCAAGCCTTTCGGTATGACCACCAAATTTGACATCAACGCCCCATTCAGGACGTACGATTTCCCAAGGATTACCCTTAATCAACCATTTGTCGGTCTTCTCCACTTGCCATCCGTCAGCAATCATCTGCTCGAAAATACCAAACTCATAACGTATACCGTAACCGACTGAGGGAATTTCCAGTGCCGCCAAGGAGTCCAGGAAACAAGCGGCAAGCCGTCCCAAGCCCCCATTGCCGAGCCCAGGCTCCGGTTCCTCCTTGATCAGTTCGTCCAGATTCAAGCCCAGTTCCGACATAGCCCGATGCACGATATCGGTGACGCCGAGATTAAGTAAGTTCAGCGCCAAATGCGGCCCCATCAAGAATTCTGCCGACAAATAAGCCACCGTCCTCGAATGCTTCTCCGTATATTCCGATGCCGTACCTACCCATCTGGCCATCAACATATCACGTACGGTGTAGGCCAGCGCCATATAGTAATCGTAAGTGGTCGCCAACGCCGGAAACTTCCCTTGCACATTGGCCAGATTGCGAAAGAAGCTTCGCTTAACCTCTTCGGTGGTGAGTTTTAGATTGGATTGCGCCATGTTTTGCTACCTGTCGATAATGGAAACGGTATATGTGGCTCGATTCATTCGCCATTGACCACTCCATTAAATAGTGCAATATTAATGCCACACCTAAGCCGGCCGTATCGGCAGTTAACGATCTTAAATTCATGAACAACAAGAAAACGGAACTATGCCGATACCGGGAATTCCACACTAATTGTGCTATGCTTTTTAATTTAAAAATCGACTATGAAAATACTTCTTTCGACCATCCTTATCGGTGTGATCGCTCTGTATTTTATGAGCGCCGCATTTCATGTCGATTATTTCAAACTGGAAATGATCGTCCATAACACGGTCAGATTCGTCGCAGGCTTTGTCTTTTTAGGGATTTGGGTCTGGTATAAACGCAAACTAAAATTAAAAGCCGCCCTGTATTGCATTCTGGCTTTACTGCTCCTGGACGACATCATCGATTACGTCCGTAACATCAACAATCTTCGATTTGAAATGGTGATACAAGATACATTTATGGTGATCTGGGGCGCACTGATCGGATTTTTTTACATGCAACGATTGAAGCGGAAATCGCGCTATTAAACAGCGACCTCAACCTCACTGTCTTGACTCAACGCTTGGAATTAATACAAGCATTCCCTCCGGCCCGGGAACTCTCTGATAAAGGGGAATAAAAAATGAAATTTATTACAATATGAACGGAGGTCATTCCTCTTTCCCCGACCCCAGAACTTCCTATTAACTTCGTTACTACTATCGAAACGGCATTGCCTGATCATCAATACATTCATTTTTATTAATCCTGCAACAAAGCCGAAACATCAGTAAAATATGATAATTTAGTCATAAATTATCGGGCCTTATCATTGGAAAGCTTTACTCCCTATTCCGCCTTAGCGGGCGGCGCGCTGATCGGTATCAGCGCTATCATTCTGTTACTGTTTAACGGACGCATTGCCGGCGTCAGTAGTATCATGAACGGCGTTTTCAAATCGCCCCGTCACGAAATCAGCTGGCGCTCTGCATTCCTGATTGGACTGGTCATTGGAGCTATACTGTTTCAGCTTCTCGCGCCCGGCTCGATTCCGTTACGCCAGGGTTACCCTTTGTGGTTGGTGGCTATTGGCGGTTTTCTAGTTGGTGTGGGGACTCGTTTAGGTAGCGGTTGCACCAGCGGCCACGGCATCTGCGGCATTGCCAATTTATCGCGTCGCTCGATAGTCGCCACACTAACCTTTATGACCAGCGGCTTTATGACGGTCTATCTGCTCAAACACGTTTTGGCTCTCACATGAATAAAATCGTTATCGCTTTACTTTGCGGCGTTATTTTCGGCCTCGGCCTGTCGCTTTCACAAATGCTCAATCCGAACAAAGTGCTTTCTTTTCTGGATCTGGCCGGCAATTGGGATCCCAGCTTGGCATTTGTCATGATGGGGGCGTTGGCTGTTGCCATGCCGGCTTACCAATTGATTCAGAAACGACACAAACCGTTTCTGGAGGACGGTTTTCATGTTTCGCATAAAACCGCCATCGACAAACCGTTGATACTGGGCGCCGCGCTATTCGGCATCGGTTGGGGTATGACCGGCTACTGCCCTGGACCCGCCGTCGCCAGCCTTGGTTTCGGAGCACCGGAAGCATTCGTCATGGTCGTAGCGATTTATGCAGGATTTTTTGCAGAACGCTTCTTCGCCAAAAAGTAACCCGTAAGCAATGCATCCTTAATAAAACGATGTTCACCTCACCTTCCGCAGATCAGGAAACCGTTTACAGCGTTACTCAGTTAAATAAGGAAACGCGGCGTCTGCTGGCCGAGCATTTTTCAACCGTTCGCGTGGAAGGCGAAATTTCCAATCTCAGTACACCGTCTTCCGGCCATTTATACTTTTCATTGAAAGACGCTAACGCTCAAGTACGTTGCGCGATGTTTCGCATGAATCAACGACGACTAGGTTTTAAACCTGAAAACGGCAAGCAAGTGGTGGTGACGGCTCAAGTGGGGCTGTACGAACCACGCGGAGACTATCAATTGATTGTCGAAGCAATGGAGGAAGCCGGCGCCGGCGCGTTGCGTTTGGCCTTCGAAAAGCTGAAGCAACAATTGTTGACGGAAGGTTTATTCGAACCCTCGCGCAAAAAGAAAATCCCTTTATTACCCGAGCAAATCGGTATCGTCACCTCGCCGACCGGCGCCGCCATCCACGACATCATGACGGTATTGAAACGTCGCTTTCCAGCGGTCCCGGTCGTGCTTTACCCAGTGTCGGTCCAAGGCGAAAGTGCTAAAACCGAAATCGTCAAAGCGTTACGAACGGCCAACGAGCGCAAGGAAGTCGACATATTAATTGTCGCCCGCGGAGGCGGTTCGCTGGAGGATTTATGGGCATTTAACGAGGAAATCGTCGCCCGGGCAATCGCAGAAAGCTCGATTCCGATCATTACCGGTATCGGCCACGAGGTCGATTTCACCATTGCCGACTTCGTCGCCGACTTTCGTGCACCGACGCCTTCCGCCGCAGCGGAATCGGCAGTTCCGGATCAGAACGAGTGGTTGAATAGTTTCTTGAGCTACGACAATCATTTGCAACAGCTCATCAAACGCAAAGTCCAGCAACATCGGCAAACGCTGGACTGGTTACTGAGATCTCTCAACAATCAACACCCTGGACAACAGCTTCAGCGCAACGCGCAACGCCTGGACGAATTGGAAAACCGCATACTGCAAAGCTTGCAAAATCGACTTAACCGATACCGATCGCAACTAGAAATCAAGAACAATGTGTTGTTTCGTCATAACCCGGCGGAAAAAATCGCACAGCATCAACAAAAATTGATATATTTCGAACAGCGGCTCGAGAAGGCCATACGCCACAAAATTGATCTATTAAATCGCAAACAGGGAGCCATCAGCCAAACGCTTCATGCCGTCAGTCCGTTGGCGACTCTGGAACGCGGTTACGCCATTGTCAGCGATCCGAAAAGCGGCGCGATCATTAAATCAAGCACTCAATTAAACAAAGGCGAGATAGTCGAAACCCGTCTAGGCAAAGGCCGATTCATCAGCGAGGTCAAAGAAATCAACCATGATTAACAAAATACTGTGCTTATTCTGCCTCCCATTTTCCCTTTGGGCAGCAAAACTGCCGGATCAGCTTACCGTGCCCGGCGGAATTGTCAAAATCGCTGTTGGTAGAACCGCAAACCCGGCTCCTAAAGTTTTTTTCTACGACAATCGAGTATTAGTCACTCCGAACGGGGATGAGTGGCTGGCTCTGGTGGGCATTCCATTATCGGCCGAACCGGCCCAGCACAGCATTAAAGTCGTCGAACAAAGCGGCGAACACAATAAAACCTTCGAAGTCACGAACAAAGAATATCCCGCCCAATATTTAACCATTACCAAAAAACGCATGGTAACCGGTTTTACAGAAGAAGACCTGAAACGTATCAACGCCGACAAGATCGCCATGGACAAGGCCAAAGCGGTATGGACCGAACAAGCGATCGACGCCGAATTTACCGCCCCGGTGGACGGGCGGCTAAGCAGCCTGTTCGGACTGAAAAGGTATTTCAACGATATTCCAAAAAATCCGCATAACGGTTTGGACATCGCCGCGCCCACCGGAACCCCTATCGTAGCTCCCGCCTCAGGCAAGGTGATTGACACCGGTAATTATTATTTCAACGGCAACACCGTTTTCCTAGACCACGGCCAGGGACTGTTAAGCGCTTATCTGCACATGAACTCAATCGAAGTCAAGCCCGGCGATGTCGTCCAACAAGGCGATCAACTGGGTACGGTCGGCGAAACAGGAAGAGTCACAGGTCCGCATTTACACTGGATCGTTTATCTGAATAAAGTCCCGGTAGATCCGGCTTTATTCATTTCCCAAGATATTGCCCGACTGGATGCGCGTAATAAAAAGTAACCGGTTTTAAACGGAAAGCAGAACAACTAATTAGCGATGTCTTCAAACGCTATAGGACGACCCTGAAACCGCTTTTTCGGTAGTTAAAGGCCAACTTTGCAATACCCGGTATTGAATACCCTCGTTACCGCTAACCGACTCTACCAGAGCAAAGCTGTCAGCGCGCCAACTTAACGTTTCGGTCTCAATTTCAGGCTTGCGCCACGCTTTCCGCGCCAGGGTTACATGAGCCCGGTAAGATCGGGTTTCGACTTCAACGTCATTAGTTCTCGCCACAACTTTTAACGCTTCGACTAAATCCATCAACGATTGGATCTGCTCCGATGCCGTTAAGCACAAAATGCCGGCCCTACGCCAAACCGTCAATCGATCGAAATCGATTTGAAATGGCGGCGACGTGATTTCATCGGCGCCGAGTCTAATCGCCGTTTCCTGAGCCTCATCAATATTTCCGAGGAACACCAATGTAACATGGATATTACCCGTGTTGACCTTTTTCAGTCCTCCCGTTTTTATCGCTTTGCTCAAAGCTGCGACCTTATCTCGGGTTTCGTCATCGGGCCACAATGCAAAAAACAAACGTTTCATCACACCACTCCGGTTCTATGCTATAGAAAGCTCACTCTCGTTCGAGCGTCGAACAATCTTTTTTTCTGAAATTAATGGCAACTCCTCGTCTTAAAATTAATCTAATTATCTTAATGCGATCAGCCTTCATGGTTGTTGTCTGTTGGTAATTTTACTAACGATTCGACAAGCTATTAGCGTTGAAGCAAGCCGGCTTTACATTATTTCTTACAGTCTCTTGTTTTTTCGTTATTAAAGCTTATTATCGGCGTAACTTTGCTGTTTCCGGCAAATTAAAGTTATTCCTCCTTTTTACTCAGGTAGCAGCATGCAAACACTTCATATCGTTGTCGATCAGTTGGACGATTGGCGGCCTTATTACCCCAGCAGTGAGCTGGTTAGTGCCGAAAATTACCTATCGTCTCCCGTTACAGGCCCTGACAGCAAAACCCGCGTAATCAATTTATGCAGTGATTACGATTACCTCGGCACCGGCTATTATTGCTCTTTACTGGCGGAAGCGCGCGGCCAACGCGTCATCCCTTCGATACGTAGCATTAATGACTTGGCCAACCACCGCTATTACCGGTTATACGACAACGACCTCAACCGCTATCTGGAAAAATGCAACGTTCCCGAAGCCAATAAACTGCAAGTTAAATTCTTTTTCGGCCATTCCTCATTGAGTGATCTGGAAAAATTAGGCCGACGCTTGTTCGAATTATATCCCTGTCCGATCCTGGTGGTCGATTTCAGCCTGCGAAACCGTTGGGAAATCGACTCAATCAGTCCCGGCAAATTAACCGGCCTGAGCGAAGAAGAGCAAACGCTGTTCGCCAATGCTATCGAAGGGTATAGTCGAAAAATCTGGCGCAAACCGCGTTCGCGCAAACGCTTTCGTTTCGATCTGGCCATTCTGTGCAACCCGAAAGAAGACATGCCGCCCAGCGATTCCAAAGCCATCAAGAACTTCATTCGCGCCGGCAATGAGCTCGGCCTGGACGTTGATGTCATCGGACCCCACGATTATGCCCGATTGCTCGAATACGACGCGTTGTTTATTCGCGAAACCACAGCCATCGATCACCACACGTATCGCTTTGCCAAACGGGCCGAGAGCGAAGGCATGGTGGTACTGGACGATCCCGATTCGATTCTCAAATGCACCAATAAGGTATTCCTGGCCGATCTGATGGCGGCGCATAAAATCCCGACCCCGAAAACCCGCCTGCTAATGCGCGACAAAGCGCTGGACTACGCGGAATTGGAACAACAATTCGGCTATCCTGCAGTATTGAAAATTCCGGACGGTTCCTTCTCGCGGGGAGTCGTAAAGGTACAAAACCGAGCCGAAATGGAAAAACAATGTCAAACGCTATTCAAGGAATCAGCCATTTTACTATGCCAAGAATATGTCGCGACCGACTTCGACTGGCGAATCGGTTTTCTAAACAACAAACCGATTTATGCTTGCCAATACTTTATGGCTCGAGGCCACTGGCAAATATACAACCACGGCAGTGACGGCAAAACAAAAAGCGGCGGCTACGAAACCCTGCCGATTCACCGCGTCCCCAAAGAAGTGATCAAAACCGCGAGCCGCGCCGTCAAATTGATCGGCGACGGTCTCTACGGGGTCGACATGAAACAACTGGAAGACCGCAACGTGATTATTGAAATCAACGACAATCCCAGCATAGACAGCGGTATCGAAGACGCTTGGCTGGGCGAGGATTTGTACCGCACCGTAATGGCCGAGTTTCTGCGCCGTTTGGAGCGCCTTCACAACGATTACCGTTAATAGCCGCCATGCCGTTTGCTTACGATCTTAACTGTTTTTCCGAACATTATTCAATCGCACGGGAAAAATACCGCGAGGCGTGTCGTGATCGCTCGGGGCAACTGCGGATTTTTACCCATCCGCTAGATTCCCCTTCGCAAGCGCTATCTTGCGATGTATGCTGGATAGGGCCCAAACAAGCCGAACATGTCCTAGTATTGATCAGCGCCACGCATGGCGTGGAAGGCTTCTGCGGCTCGGCAGGCCAAATTCAATGGCTGCGCCATGAAGAACTCTCCCAAAACGACACCGCCGTATTATTGCTCCACGCATTGAACCCTTTCGGTTTTGCCCATTGTCGCCGCGTCAACGAGGATAATGTCGACCTTAATCGTAACTTTATCGACTTCGACAATCTACCCGACAACCCCGGCTACCGAGAACTTGCGCATGTGCTATTGCCGAACACTCCTCAGGAATTCGCTAACGCAGAACCGGTTCTGGAAAACTACCGCAAGCAATACGGCCAAAGCGCTTTCGAACAGGCCATCAGCGGCGGACAATATCAATTTAGCGACGGTTTGTTTTACGGTGGCACTCGCCCAAGCTGGTCTCAGAGGCTTATTGAAACCGTCATTGCCGACTATCGTCTGGCCGAACGCAACAGTCTGGCTGTCATCGATATCCATTCAGGTCTAGGCCCATACGGTTACGGAGAAATCATTTGCGACCATCCTCCTGCTTCGCCCAGTACCCGCCTGACCAAGCGTTGGTTCGGCGACAGCGTTACCGAGCCGGCTCGCGGCACCTCGACTTCAGTCCCCAAATACGGACTGCTGGATTACGCCTGGTATCCTATCATCGGCGACCGGGGCTGTTATGTGACGCTGGAATTCGGCACTTATAGCGTCGACGAAATGTTCGCCGTATTACGGGAAGAAAACTACTATTGGAACAAGCCTGCATCGGACACCGAAAAATCCGCCGCGCAACAACGCATGCGAGAATACTTTTATCCGGCTAAACGAGATTGGCAGGAGATGGTTCTGTTTCGTTGTGCACAGACTATTTCGCAAGCCCTTAAAGGATTAGCCGAATGAGTGAAACCGTATTTCGTCAAGCACGAAAAAAAGATATCTCAACGCTTGTCAGCATCGAAAATCGCTGTTTCACCGAAGACAAACTAACCAAACGCAATTTCCTATGGATGTTGGAGAAAGCGCATGCCGACATCATCCTTGTCGAAATCGACGGCCAGACGGTGGGATACGGTCTCTTGTTATACCGGCGCGGCACCTCTTTGGCACGGCTGTATTCGTTAGCAATTCTGACCGATTTTCGCGGAAGCGGATTGGCGACTGCGCTGATGGCCGAGTTGGAACAATATGCGCGCCGGCACGATTGCGTCTACCTAAGACTTGAAGTCAGACCGGACAACGAACGCGCCATCGCGTTGTACCAGCGGCTCGGTTACCGCCAGTTCGACCGCAAACTCGATTATTACGAAGACCACAGCGAAGCATTGTGCTTTGAAAAACGCATTATTTATCCGCTCCCTGTTACCCGTATCGACGTGCCGTACTACCAACAAACCACCGACTTCACCTGCGGGCCCTCCTCGCTGCTGATGGCAATGGCGGCACTACGTCCTGAATTGGATCAAAGCCAAGCCCAGGAATTGCAACTGTGGCGCGAATCAACCACCATTTTCATGACGTCAGGACACGGTGGCTGTGGTCCGCATGGCTTAGCGCTAGCGGCTTACCGACGCGGTTTCAACGTCGAAATGTACTTAAGCGAACAGGACGTACTGTTTATCGACAGCGTCCGCAGCCCGGAAAAGCGTCAGGTCATTTCATTGGTCCAGGAAGACTTTATGCGACAATTAAAAGACACATCGGTCAAAATCCATTATCAAAAAATCACGCTGGACAGCTTAATCGACTACTTGGATGCCGGAAAAATACCGATGATTTTGATCAGCACTTATCGTATCAACCGCAACAAAGCGCCGCATTGGGTGGTGATTACCGCACATGACTCTCATTTTATTTATATTCACGACCCCGAAGTGGATGAAGAGCAGCACGCCAGCATGACGGACAATATCTACGTCCCTGTACCGAAAAACGAATTCGCATCGATGGCGCGGTTTGGCCGAAGCCAACTGCAAACGGCGCTGATTCTCTCGCGTCGCTGAAATATGTTATCTTGTCAACGGCCCAGAAGAAACGCTCCGCCCGTTTTCACCGAACAGCCAGAATACCCGTTTATTTAGAGAATGAAACATGAAGGGATTGATCATATCTGCAAAAGTCAAAACCGTCCTGATTTCCGTTGCCGGAGTACTGCTGATTTATACACTGGTAGGCTTTTGGCTCTTACCGGCCTTGATGTTGAGGCAAATTCCCGAACTGACCAAGGAGAAGCTGAATCGGACGACGCAAATCCGTGACATCCATTTCAACCCCTTTTCCATGGAACTGGCTATCGACGGATTCGATCTGAAAAACCGCAACGACGACAATACTTTTATCGGCTTCGAACGTTTTTATATCGACCTGGCCCTGTTTCGCAGTATCGGCGACCTAACGCTGAGTATCGAACGCGTGGACCTGTCACAACCTATTGCAACGATCAAGCGAAACCGTCAGGGCGATTTCAACTTTTCGGATTTACTGGAAAACGAATCGCCAGAAGAACCAAGCGAGACAACCGACACCGACATTTTTCCTGTCGTCGTCAGTCAGATCGCAGTCACGGAAGGCAAACTAAGCTGGGAAGATGGATATTATGGCCCCCTCCGGCAGGAAGAAATTTACCCCCTCAATCTGAATCTGAGCGACTTTACGACATTGGCAGACAAACAGTCGCAGCTTGGCTTTTCATTGAAGTTCGCCTCAGGAGGAACATTCGAATGGCGTGGTAGCATCGGCCTGAATCCGTTATTTTCCGAGGGCAAGATCACACTCGAACAAGTCAATTTTCCTAAAGTGTGGGAGCTTTTCCTAAAAGACGCAGTAAACTTCGAGATATTGAAAGGCAGCGAAGCGATCGAAGCGGATTATCGTCTCAACGATTCGGCGGAAGGGTTGCAGCTTATTGTGGATAATACCCGAGTCCGTCTTTACGACATCGAAATTGCGGAAAAAGGAAGCAATGAAGCGTTGATTGAAGTGCCCGCATTCAATCTCTCCGGCATCTCCGTCGATTTACTGAAAAAAAAGGTGAGAATTGCAAAAATCTCGGCGCAAAACGCTTCTTTCAAAACCTGGCTCACCTCGGACGGATCGATCAATTATCAGTCGCTGTTCGTTCCCGAAAGCGAGGATGAACCCGCTCAATCCAAAAAGCAAAAAACCGCTGATAACGGGGAAAACGCCTGGCGAGTCAAAATCGACCATTTGGCACTGAATAATTTCGCTGTGAATTTCACCGATCGCACCCTGCAAAATCCGGCTCCCGTCAAACTGAGCGCGTTAAATCTCGAACTTCTGAATCTCGACAGTCGACCCGGTAGCCACCTACCCTTTCAACTGGGTTTGGCCGTCAACGATAGCGGCAAACTGAATGTCAAGGGCGATACCGTACTGGAACCTTTCAGCGGAGCGCTAAAGGTCGAAGCCGCCGATATCGCCATTAAGGATTTCCAACCGTATATCGACCAAGCTGTCAGGCTCGATATCATTTCCGGATTGTTTAACGTGAACACGGAGATCTCTTTACGGCAGGATGAAGAAAACAAACCATTGGCGATAACGTTACATGGCGATAGTGATATAACCGATTTCGTCACTCGTGACCGCATATCGAATAAGGATTTCGTAAAATGGAAACGGCTGAGTCTTAACGGAATCGATCTGTCGCCGTCTGAAAACCGTTACAATATCAATAAAGTCTCGTTTGAGAAACCTTACGCACGCGTGCTGATCAGAAAAGATAAAAGCGTTAACGTCAGCGATATCGCCCTAGAGAAATCCTCCGAAGAACCTACTGCAGCTGTTGCCGAACCGAAAACGGAAGCCACGGAAAAATCCGAACCAACACCACCAACATTCAAGATTGCTCGAATAGAATTGACCGACGGCGAATCGGACTTTGCCGATCTTTCGTTGATTCTACCGTTCGCCGCCCATATCGATCATCTGAGCGGCTCGATCACGAGTATTGCATCCGATCAAAATGCTTTTGCCCACATCGATCTGGCCGGCAAAGTCGACGGCCTGGCTCCGGTCAACATTCAGGGAAAAATCAACCCTTATCGAGGGGATTCGGAGGTGGCTCTAGACTTCCGCAGCATGTCACTACCTCTAGTGACACCCTACATGGCGGAGTTCGCCGGCCGTAAAATCGAAAAAGGCAACATGTCTTTGGGTTTGAAATACAACATCCGAGGCAGTCAGTTAACGGCTTCCAACAATCTATTAATCGAGCACCTGGTCTTGGGTGACAAAGTGGAAAATCCGAAAGCGGTTTCGTTACCGTTGGATCTGGCCATCGCGCTATTGGAGGACGGAAACGGTAAAATTGCCCTTGACGTGCCGATCACCGGCAGTCTCGAAGATCCCGAGTTCAGCGTAGCAGGAGTTATCGTCGACGCGCTGGTCAACGTGATTACCAAGGTTGTTTCATCGCCATTCAACGCGATCGCATCATTGATAGGCAGCGAAGAGGACATCAGCGCAATCACCTTCCCCGCCGGTGCGACAAAGCTCACCGAAGAGCAACAGGAGAAACTGAACGGATTGGCCGATGCCTTGAACAACCGACCGGGGCTGAATCTGGAAATCAAAGGAACCGCGTTTACCGAGCAGGATTGGCCGGCTTTGCAAACCGAAGCATTGAACTACTGGCTGGTAGAAATCAGAGCGGATGAATTAAACCGCGACAACGGCAAAAAAATCTCGCCCGAAACTATCCAGTTATCAGACGACGAGTATCGCCGCCTGCTGGCGGATTTATTCATACGGGAATTCCCTCAATTGGCGGAACGGTCTTTTTTCGGTACGCCGCAGTTGATTGAACCTCAAACCGGCGATTTTTATGCAGTCGCTAAGGTAAAGCTGGCCGCTGCTATACCGCCGAACCCCGAACGTTTACAAAAACTCGCAATCGATCGCGCTCAGGCGATTGCCAAGCATCTAGTCGACAAAGGGGTTGCCGTGGAAAGGTTGTTTGTGTTGGATGCCGCTATAGACCCGGAGAAAAACGACAACCTGATCGCATCGAAATTAAACTTGACGGCTCGGTAACAATGTTAATCGTCTCCCGCTAGAGTCTGTAAAACGACATCGTCAAAATACAATACGGTGCGCCGACCTTTGCTGTGATTCAAACACTGGCGCAATCCGATGCGAAGCGACCGGCTTTCCGGCGGAATCCATTCAGGATTGACCCGGTGTTGCACAGCTGTCCATTTTGCTATGACCGACTGACGAGGGCAACCGGTCGAAAAACCTTTGAGCAGGCGCCGGTTGCCGTCCAAAAAAGCGAGTTCCAGCCAAGCATTAGCGCCGTCCGGCGTATAATATTTCGCCTCCAATCGGTAACCGCTGCCGGGCCGATGCGTCAACAACAACGTCCATCCCGGCCAGCCCTGGCCGGAAGGTTGATCGGCGCTGATTTTCAGCGCATGACGACCGGTCGCGGACTGCTCGTCTGTCCACTGCGCAATATGACCGGGACCCAATCCAGTAGTTTGCCAATTCGGCGGAGTCATCAACGGATCACGTTCAAACGACGGGTTATTCACAAGATTCCTAGCCTCCCTAAGAACCGAATTTTCAGTTTGAACTATCGCCGGCGCTTTCGTTACCGATATCGGCGGCCGCGAATCGGCACTTTCATCGATCACCGATTCGTCGCTTGCTAGACTCTTCATCTCCGGACCGGATTCGGCTTCTTTCAAAAACGATAAATCCAACATTTCCACTAGCAATACGACTATCAAAGCGGCAAAAATGCAGCCTATCCCCAATAACATAACCCAAACCCAGGTCTTGATGGGTTTATCATTTTTCTCTTTCATAGCTTTCAATTAAGACATCAAACCTCAAAAAATCAAGCGAAAAACTCAATTATTATTTGTGGTTATCGGGGGTCTGCTTATCGAGACGATAAGCAGACTTCGCCCGTTCGGCTTCAACACGGTGCTCGACTATGGGCTGAGGATAGCCGCACCGACAGTATTTTTTGTCCCATTGATGAATCAGCGCCGGCGGATATTCCCTTAATTCGGGAATCCAGCGGTAGATATAAACGCAATCTCGGTCGAACTTCTGTTGCTGCCGCCAAGGATTGAAGATTCTGAAATAAGGTTGTGCATCGCAACCGGTCGAAGCCGCCCATTGCCAGTTGCCATTGTTAACACACGGATCGTAGTCCACCAATCTCTGAGCGAAGTAACGTTCGCCCCAACGCCAACTGATATGTAAATCTTTCACCAGAAAAGAGGCGGCAATCATGCGCACCCGATTATGCATAAAACCGGTGGCGTTCAACTCCCTCATTCCGGCATCGACAATCGGAAAACCGGTTTCGCCTGCAGCCCAGGCCCGAAATCGATCATGCTCGTTGTCCCAGACAAGCTCATCATATTTGCGATGGAAAGCGTGACCGAAAATATGCGGAAAGTGATAACCGATATGAGTGAAAAAATCTCGCCAATACAATTGCCTGATCAACGGATGAAAACTACCCAATCGGGCCTTCACAGCATCGAAAACTTCCCGGACCGAGCAGGTGCCAAACTTCAAATGCGGCGACAACTGGCTGGTCCCTGAAATGGCCGGATAGTCGCGAATGTCGTCATAGTGCGCCAACTCGCTCAAACGCTCTAACAGCGCCAAAGCCTGCTGGCGACCTCCTGCCAGTGGCGGTCTGTCGCTGGCATTGCGCAACTTCTGATAATCATAACGCTCAACTTGATCCGGAGATTTTATCAGTTGCCCCGAGGCTAAAGGTTGAGGTGGAGGAACGGTTATTTTGCAGGCATTATTATAAAAAGCGGTAAACACCTGATACGGCGTTTGGTCTGCTTTGAATACTTGTTCCGGCTCGGTCAACAGCGCATCGGACAGATAATGAAAATCGATCCCCAGCGAGCGGCAAAGCCTCTCAATACCGGCATCTCGATTACGGCTAAACGGCGTGTAATCGCGATTGATGAAAACCGCATCAAACTTGAAACAGGACACCAAATCGCTGATAGCCTCCTCAGGATTCCCGTGAAGAAACGCCAACTCCGTGCCTTCCGCATGCAGTTCGTGCTGAAGATCATCAAGACTTTGGAGCAGAAATTGCAATCCGGGTTTGCTTTGATAGGGATGCGATTCGATCTGGCGCGGATCGAAAATAAAGCAAGGTACTACCCGATCGGCATTTTTTAATGCTTCGTTCAGCCCGGTATTGTCATGAAGCCGCAAGTCGCGGCGAAAAATGAATAGCGCAACGGAGTACTTTTTCAGCTTCTGAATCCTAATCGGCGAAAGTTATTTTTTCAAGGCTTGCTATATGATGGCTCCAACATCTTGATGGCGAGATGATGGTTATTTTGTCTTTCCAAACGCTAGCGCGCAAGACGGCACCAAGTTGTTAAACCAATAGCCAAAATAGCGCTACGGCCAAAGTAAAACCGAGCGACTTGCACTTCATATTTTCAAAAACAGTGAAATATTTTTCCTGTTCTTTCTCTCAATCAAGATATGTTATCGTGTAGCCGTTTGATCGGCACTATGCCGTTTTCCGTCGCTTTCAACTCGAACATTCATGAACGAAACCAGCAAACAATGCCAGACGCTTTGTCTGGCGCAGAATTTTGATTTCCCCGCACTTTCCCAACATTTGCTCAGCAGCAAGCGAGCCTTGTTGTTCAAAGATGTGCTGCTAGTTGACCATAAAGACGCCATATCTGCGGTTTTCGCCTATGGCGTCGTTGTTCATTGGAATACCGATTTCGATACGCGCCGAATGCTGCATGAAGAATTGCTAGAATTTGCAATTAATCCGCTGGATGAAATACCGGAAGACAATTTTATATATCAATTGAACAGCGAGCAGGATCGTATTCGCCACGACCTGATCGAGTTGCAAAACAACGACGAGAAAACCCTACTGGCAATTTCTCACGCGATGGCGCAATCGATCAAACTCGCCGTATTCGAACAGCAGGCTCTCGAGACCATCAATACCACTCGACATTTACCGAAATCTCTCGCCCTTAACGGCGCGATCCGCTTGTCAAAAAAAGCACTGGCTAAAATACGCGGGCAACTGTTCCTGACCCAAAGCGACATTTATCTGAACTATGATCTTCTCGACACGCCGGACTTTTTTTGGGAACATCCCGAATACCAAGCGTTATACACCATGGCAGCCAACTATCTGGAACTGACTCAACGAACCGAAGTTTTATCCAAGAAACTGGAAACCATTCATGGCTTGTTGGAAATGCTGGCCGACGAACAAAACCACCAACATTCGTCGACACTGGAATGGATCATTATTTGGCTGATTGCCGTGGAGATTATTATTACCCTGCTGGAAAAGATGTTATAAAAAAGCCGTATTCCGCGGGGTCGGAATACGGCTTTTTGCGGCAATTAGCGTTCTCGAGCAGCCTTACAGTCTGGCTAAAACCTGCGCAACTGTCTCGCCCATCGCCGATGGCGTCGGTGCAATCGTTACGCCCAACTCTTTCAACATTTCGACTTTTTCCGCCGCAGATTCGCCCGAAGACGAGATAATCGCCCCAGCATGCCCCATCCGGCGTCCTTTCGGAGCGGTCAGGCCGGCAATATAAGCTACCAGCGGTTTACTCATGTTTTCTTTGGCGAAAATACCGGCTTCGACCTCCTGAGGACCACCGATTTCACCAATCATGACAACAACTTTGGTTTCGGGATCCTGTTCGAACTTCTCCAGAATGTCACGGTGCGAACTGCCATTGATCGGGTCGCCGCCGATACCGACCGAAGTCGAAACTCCGATCCCCAGACGTTTCATCTGGTCGGCCGCTTCATAACCCAGTGTTCCGGAACGCCCGACAATACCGACGTTACCTTGCATGTAAATATGGCCCGGCATAATCCCCAGCATCGAACGGCCTGGGCTGATGGTCCCGGCACAGTTAGGACCGGTTAGTACCATGCGTTCCTCTTTCGGAAAGCGGCGTAGGAAGTTTTTCACCGTCATCATATCCTGAGTCGGAATACCGTCGGTAATCGCAACACAGTATTTAATGCCGGCATCGGCCGCTTCCATAATCGAATCGGCTGCGAATGCAGGCGGAACGAATATGATACTGGCTTCGGCGCCAGCCTGTTCGACGGCTTCTTTGACCGTATTGAAAACCGGACGATCCAGATGAGTCTGACCGCCTTTGCCGGGCGTCACACCACCGACCACATTGGAACCATAGTTGATCATGTCCTGGGCGTGGAAGGTACCTATCTTACCGGTAAAACCCTGCACGATCATACGAGTGTTTTCATTTATTAAAATCGCCATTTATTTTTCCTCTCAACCTTCTCTCGCCACCACTTCATTTCGGGCCTGCACTGCTTTCTCGGCCGCTTCAGCCAGAGTATCCGCTGTAATGATCGGCAAACCGCTTTCGGCAATGATTCTGCGCCCTTCCTCCACATTGGTCCCGGACAAACGCACAATCAAAGGTACTTTCATGTCGATTTTCTTCACTGCATGCACAACGCCTTCGGCAATCCAGTCGCAACGGTTGATGCCGGCAAAAATATTGACCAGCATGGCTTTGACATTGTCATCCTGCAGTACCATACGGAAAGCTTTTTCCGTCCTTTCCGGCGAAGCACCGCCGCCGACATCGAGAAAATTGGCCGGTTCGCCGCCGGCCAGCTTGATCATGTCCATAGTGGCCATTGCCAAACCGGCACCGTTGATCATACAGCAGATATCGCCGTCCAGCCCAACATAGCTCAAACCACGGTCGGCCGCCGCCATTTCGCGCGGATCTTCCTGAGTTTTATCACGCAGTTCGGAGACTTTCTGCTGCCTGAACAAGGCATTGTCGTCTAAGCCCATTTTGGCGTCGAGGGTAATCAATTCGCCACTACCCGTAATGACCAGCGGATTGATTTCCAGCATGTTGGCATCCAAATCGCGCATTGCGCGATAGCATCCTTGAATCAATTTCACAGCTTGGCTGATTTGAGTAGCTTCCAATCCTAAGGCAAACGCCATTTCGCGAGCCTGGAAATCACGCAAACCGACCGCTGGCTCGATATGGATTTTTTTAATGGCGTCAGGATTGCTTTCTGCCAATTCTTCGATCTCCATCCCACCCTCGGCGGAACCGACCATGACAATACGCTCATGAGCGCGATCCACCAAAAAGCTAAAGTAGAGTTCCTTAGCGATATCGGTTCCCGCTTCAACATAAAGTCTCAAACAAACTTTACCGCCCGGCCCGGTTTGATGCGTTACCAGTCTTTTACCCAGCAATTCCTCGGCCGCTTCGCTGACTTCATCATGTGTTCTGCAGATTTTGATCCCGCCGGCCTTACCGCGCGCGCCGGAATGAATTTGGGCCTTAACCACCCATACATCACCGCCAATTTCTCTGGCTCTTTGCACGGCATCCTCAGGACTGTAGGCGAGACCGCCTTCGGCAATTTTAATACCGTATTCAGCTAAAAGTTGTTTTGCCTGATATTCATGAATATCCATAGCATCCTCTGTACTATTTTAAAAAATTCTTAATGATTGCTCTGTCAAGCGACCGGAGATCCAAAGCGATGAACGATGCAACGCGAAGGGCAGGTTATAAAACCGACACATTTGCCGAAAAAGGACCGCAACTTGACGCTGCGGTCCTTTTTCTTGAATCCGGTTTATTTGCTTTTGACTGCGATAGCTTCAGCAGTTCTGACAATATTGCTTGCCATCTTTTCGGAAGCCGCGTCGATCAACCGCCCGTCCAACGCCGCAGCCCCTTTACCTTGCGCGGCAGCCTCTTTCAACGCAGCCAGGATGCGTTTGGCTTTCTCGATTTCCTCAGCCGGCGGTGTAAAAACCTCATTGGCCAGTTCGATCTGCGACGGATGAATCGCCCATTTCCCTTCACAACCCAACGCCGCTGCACGTCTAGCCGCTTGTTTGTAACCTTCCGGATCTTTAATATCGCCGAACGGCCC
>JBNLEI010000109.1:0-5884 GCA_050304855.1 Methylococcaceae bacterium | reverse complement strand
GGTGCTGGAATAGAGGCCCCCCAGAATACCGGTAATCAACAGGCTCCGGCTTCGGTAAAAATATGCATTGATCAAGTAGCTTAAATAAGAAAAACCGGAAACGATGATGACTGCCAGCCAAACGCTGTAATAACTGACCGGCAACATCGGAGCAATGACTCGATCCGGCAGCAGCGGCAAAATGACGCCGGAAAGAATCAGAAACTTGGCTAAAGTCAATATTTCCTCGTTGTCCAGGCGATCGGAAATCTTATGGATCAACAGCTTTTCGCCAAGAATCAATACCAAGACTACGACGAACAGTACCAAGAACCACAGAGGCTGCGACAAACTGATCGGGCCGAGTAAATAAATTAGAAACGCGACCAGGATACTAAACAGCGAAAATATACCTTCGCCGGAAATACGCCAGTAATACATAGTCAACAGACTGGCCAACGCTACGAAACCGCCTAAATACAATAGTCTCGTGCTATCAAGGACAAATAAAACAAAACCGAGTATGCCGATCAGAACGAAGGTGCGGGTACTGCCGAAATCGTGAATATAATGATTAATTTGTTTATAACGGCGAAACTCGAGCCCCACGACAAAAGCAAACGCGGCAGTCATCAGGAACTGCGTCAACAGAGGAGGAACCAAATGGTAAAACTCCATCATCCGCACGTCCCATCGTCATTGCAAACCTTCATATAATCGAGTGACTTTGCGCTAACCTGAAATAACGTATTCATCATTCATCCACAAAACCTTCGGGTTAAAAACTGCTGTATCTGTTCAGTCCATACGATAACGCGAAATCCTTAATGGGCGGTAGCCTTATAAGACGATAATGACGAAACGGCCGGAATCGTAAGTTCTCGTGTGATTTTTTGCTTCACTAAGAATTGATTGTGATTGAGCAGTTATTGCAATTTATGCCCACACCGGGATGAGGATAGTGTATCTCCAGAACTATTTAACAATCGTTTTCGGCAATGGCGAACCTCACTCGAGGGGATAATGAGGCGTTGCGAATTGTTCTTCATGGCTTGCGGCATACGTACGGACGCCGAAACTTTGGGTCGTTCGATGTAAGTGGAAGCTTTCGGAGTTCCCTTATCGTAAGAATTAGTCGCCTTCGATCCGAGACGGTCTCTTTAAATAAGTGACCTGGTCTATACTTGAATCATTTAAATTACGAATTGAAAGCATATGACGACACCGCGGGAATTAGCTAAGGACGTTACAGGTCTCGTGACTCTTCCGGAAATCTATATCCGCATTCGCGATACGATCAATGATCCGAAATCGTCTATTGCCGATTTGGCGGATATTGTCAGCCAGGATCCCAATTTTGCGTCGCGAATACTCAGAATAGCGAATAGCTCTTTTTTCGGGTTTGCCACGGAAATCACTTCCATCAGCCGCGCAATCACTTTTATGGGATTGGCCGATCTGCACGATCTGGTATTGGCCACTTCCATAGTCAGGTCGTTCAAAGGGGTGTCCAGTCAATTGATAGACATGAAAGACTACTGGAAAAACAGTGTTTTTTGCGCGGTTATCGCGCGCCTTCTGGCGGTCAGATGCAATGTTCTGGACAGTGAAAGATTATTCGTTTCAGGATTGCTCCACGATGTCGGCCATTTAATTATCTATATAAAATTGCCGACTGAGGCCACGGAAATATTGGCCAATTCCAAAATGCATCAATGGCCCGTTGTTCAATTAGAAAGACAGGTGTTAGGTTTCGATTATGCCGATGTCGGCGGCGAGTTATTAAAAAATTGGCATATGCCCCAGGGTTATATAGAAGCTATTGCATGCCACACGAATTTAAAAACTGCCGATGATTTTTTATTGGATGCCGCAATTATTCATATCGCCAGCGTTCTTGTGCAACAGGAGGAATGCAATAAAAAAGGATACGGTATTCCGCAATTCGATCCTCTTGCATGGCAGGTTACAAATTTGACGGAAGACGATTTAGAGCCCATTAAACGAGAAGCGCAAAGGAATATGTTGGAAGTTTTACGAATGCTATTTACAAAACCTTCATGAACGCTATTGTGTAATTAAATGAACCGATAAAATTTATTTGGCTCTTTCAAAATAGAACTCTGTGTAAAATGAAACCAATAGCGAGCGAAAGATTTGGTATCGTAATGATTATTGCAGCG
Source organism: Methylococcaceae bacterium (assembly GCA_050304855.1). Lineage (GTDB taxonomy): Bacteria > Pseudomonadota > Gammaproteobacteria > Methylococcales > Methylomonadaceae > Methylomarinum. Next base: position 3,722 of record JBNLEI010000109.1, on the reverse strand, counting down.
TTAGTTGTAATTATCCTTATTGTAGCCCAAATGCTTGTACAAAATAATACGCTTCGAATAGAGACACTCAAAGTCGAAGGTAGAAATCTGGTTCGGTTGTTGTCCAATATACCCATGGAACAATTGGTTCCGGAACAGGGGCGAAATGCCATACTGGAATTGTTGAATAATAGTAAAGTGAGTCCTGATTTTGCCTACGCCACCGTAGTTAATCTAGAGAGTCATCCGCTGGCGGTGACTTCTTCAAAGAAAATACCCATTCCGAATTTATCCTTAAATAATAATAAAATACTATGGGCTACGGAAGAAGTATTGGCGACGGAATTGGGTAATGTAATAGAGTTTCGGGCTCCTCTTTTATCAAAAAACGAATTAGCCGGTTATATCCGGGTTGGATATTTTGAACCCGGATATGAAATAGATTTACATAAATTACCTTTTTTTGCCCAAATAGCGTTGCCGATATTTTTGTTGGTACCCTTAACCTATTTCCTTCTCAGACGAGAACTAAAACCGTTGCGTCAGGCGAGCGTTAAAATAAACGAAGCCTTGCAAACCCAACAAATGGAGGCCATGGCGGGTTTATCCGATAACTCCCAGGATTTTCTCCACGGTTTTAAAATGTTTATGAACATGATCAATCAGCGCTTTGAGCAGCTGAACGATCAGAATATCAAGGCGCAATCGGCAACGTTAGCGCTTTCCTATCAACGCCGTAGATTAGAGTTGGCCCTGCAAACCATGCCTGATGCCATTTTGGTTATGGACGAGTCGGGGGTAGGGACTTTCGCCAATTCAAAACTTATTACTCTGATTGCCGGTTCTTTCGATAAAGTATTAGGAGCAAAGCCCGATCACTGGTGTAATAATGACAAAATTATTGGTCTATTGGCGAAATATTATAATAATAGCCGCCCTTTGCAACGTCCCGAATCCATTGAATACATACCTGAAAATAACCCTTCTAAAACGATAAAAGTTAGCGCTTATCCGCTGGTAGGGCCAAAAGATTCCGACAAATCGTGCGGAACTTTAGTGTTATTTCATGATAAGACACGAGAAGTCCTGGCAAATCAGGCCCGCGACGAGTTTATCAGTCATGTATCGCATGAACTAAAATCTCCGCTTAATATTATCCACCTTTATGCGGAATCTTTATTGGACCAAAAAGATTTTTCAGATAAACAAGGGATTGATGCCATCAATACCATTAACGATCAGGTTGAACGCTTGAATTTACTAATATCCAACTTGTTGAATATTACAAAAATCGAAGCCGGAAATATTGCTCTTGATCTTCAGCGGGTTAAGTTGATTGATTTTCTAAAAGACACCTTCAATAGTGTCGCACGTAGCGGCGGAGAAAACGATATCCATTTTGATATTCAGCTTCCCAGGGATTTGCCGAATATCCACGTAGATAAGGATTTACTCAGAATAGCGTTAAATAATTTGCTGACGAATGCGGTTAAATATAGCAAGCGGGGAGGTACGGTTGGATTATCCGCCGAAGATTCGGACGACAAGGTGATTATTCGAGTCAGCGATAATGGAATCGGGATTTCGGAAGAGGATCAGGCACATATTTTCGATAAATTTTATCGCTCCTCGGATAATATGGTCAGGGAAAAAAGCGGGCATGGACTGGGTTTGGCTTTAACCCAGGAAATTATCGAGTTGCATCACGGTAAAATCAAGGTGGAAAGCAGCGTGGGTAGCGGAAGTATTTTTATAGTTCAGCTCAACAAAACAGATAGCGTCATTTGAATTAGCCACAAGAAATATGAAAAAAATTCTGCTTGTTGACGACGAACCGCACGTTTTATTTGTTGTAAAACAATTCCTGGAACGTTCCGGATTTGAAGTTTTCACCGCGTTAAACGGTCAACTTGCGCTTGAATTAATCGCCAAGGAACAACCCGAAGTGTTGGTAACCGATGTTCAAATGCCGACCATGAACGGTATATCTCTTTGCGAATCCCTGACGGAGCAGTCTAAGGGGGGGCCCGGTTTGATTTTACTCATGACCTCAAGAACCGATAGGGATATACGGACCTGGGTAGATGCTCAAGCCAATATCGTCATGCTGGAAAAGCCTCTTAGCATGAGGCACTTAGTCAACCGGATTAACGATTACTTTGCCGGTCTTGGTGACGAATCATGAATCTGTCGGGAGAATCCATTAACCTGACTAAATTTGAGCCGTTGATGCAAGCGGTATCGGGTTGCGAATGCTCCATATTGATGTTCGATCAGGCAGGGGCCTTGTTTAAAGCGAACGAGCGGCAGGATAACATAAAAATGTTGCTCACACAGTTACCCGCTTTCCCGGTCGATTGGGACGATAGTTCCGCAGATTCGCATTTGATAACCTTGCAACAGAATAACCTCATCATACTTGTCGGGCTTAAATTGGGCGCCGATCAACAGCAATTTTGGTTAGGCGCGTTGCTCGATTTTCCGGCACTCCAACTCGACGAAAACCAACAGAATCGTCTGGTAGATGTGCTGCATCGCATTTCCAACCATATTGCAGAGGATTATCTTTTAAACCAGACGCTGCAAGGTATGGCCGATGAGTTGGCGGTACGTTACGAAGAATTGAATCTTTTATACGGAATAGATGATGCGCAGGCTTATTTTAGGGATTCCAACGAATACGATGCATTAAGTCAATTAATATATAACTGTACCGACTATTTGAACGTATGTTTAATCGCATTGTTTGTGGTTGACCATGACACCATCATTCATCATTTTGGGATCAATAAGGAAAAAATCGATCTGGAGTTGATACTCAACAATCTAAGGGGACCCTTATTGCATTGGATGAAAGCCAATCGGGAAACCCTGGTGATCAATCGCGATCTGGATACCGATTGGACGGATGCCGATCTCAAAATGCCATTCAAAATCGTTGCGACTCCTTTGCTCAAGGCAAACGGCCATCTGGCCGGAATACTGCTGTTGGCTAATTCGGTGGATGCCAGAGATTTCAGCAATAGCGATCGCAAGTTATCCGAAGTTCTCGCGGTCGAAGGGGCAAAGCTTATCCGCGCCCGGCGAGATGCGTTAACTGACTTGTTCAATCGAGACGGCCTTTACGAAAAAATCGGGCCGATCATCGATCGTGCAAAAACCTCGGCTCAAGAGTCCTCGTTGCTGTTCCTCGATATCGACCAGTTTAAAATTATTAACGATGTATCCGGTCAAGAGGCGGGCGATAAATTATTGGTTCAATTCAGCGGATTAATCAAAAAACATCTGGGCGAAAAAGCCATTATGGCCCGGCTGGGAGCCGATGAGTTTGTCGTATTGCTGGAGGATTATTCGCTCGATGCCGCCCACAAAAAGGCCGAATCCATTCGCCAGGCAATCAGCCAGTTTCGTTTTGTGTATGAGAACAAAATTTATGGCGTCACGCTCAGTATCGGCGTCGTATGGATTTCACCGGAGATCGAAAATATTTCGCAGATATTGAGCGCCGCCGATATGGCTTGCGGCATGGCCAAGGAAAAAGGCGGAAACAGGGTTCATGTCTTCCATAGCTCCGATCAGGACTTAATGATTCATGAAACTCAGATGCAATGGGTCAGCCGGATCAACCAGGCTCTGGAAGATCAGCGTTTTATCCTTTACCGGCAAAAAATTCTTTCGTTGACGGGGGACGGCGAAGAAGAGCACTACGAAGTATTGCTGCGGCTTAAAGATGAAAACGGCAA
>JBNLEI010000108.1:0-1746 GCA_050304855.1 Methylococcaceae bacterium | reverse complement strand
ATTATGATGTATTCGACCGTTTTCACTTGGTGTTGAGTATACATGCCGCCGACGATGCATTGATCGAAATGTGCTGCGTTAAACCTTCCAAATCGGAGGTCGGCAAGGTGATGAAGAGTTAAACGGAAAAGCCGGTAGCTCGTTGGATGGAAAATCTTTTCGCAAAATGCTTTGCGACTGCACCAGCAAAATTAAATCGAAAAAAAGGGGAATAACAATGGCAGCTTCACCGATTTTAGGTCCGGCAGCGGTCCTGGTCTTGTGGTCTCTGATTATGTTGGCTTGGGTGGCCCTCACCCGGTTACCTGCGTTCGCTAAAGCCGGCATAAAACTAAGGGAAGTTCCGGTTGGCGTACGCTATGGCGAGGTTGAAAATAAAATGCCTCCCAGGGTGAATTGGGTTTCCCATAATTACACCCATCTGATGGAGCAGCCGACCATTTTTTATGCGGTTATTGCCGTTCTGGCCCTTGCGGGAGATACCAGCAGCATTAATTTGGCGGCTGCCTGGGCTTACGTCGGAATACGGATAGCGCACAGTCTTTGGCAATGCCTTGTCAATATCGTTTCCGTACGTTTTTCGCTGTTTTTGTTATCGACTTTTTGTTTGTGGATTCTGGCGGTTAATGCCGTAAGGTTAACGGTTTTTTGATTGCATATCTCCGCAGGCTCGTTAAAAACATGATCTCAGTTAATCCTTTGCGGATGGCATGGAATGTTCATTGGGTGAACACTGATCGGACCGGCAATTCTAAAGCAAGAAAGGAAACATTATGGCAACCGATATCGATAAACTGAAGTCAACACTGAGGCAGTGGACCTTGATTCTAGGGGTTTTTCAAATCACGGTCGGTTGCCTAGTCGGCTTTATCCCGCCCGAAGCCGTGCAATGGTTTCGCGGAATTGTGATGGCGCACATCGAGTTCACTATCAATGGCATATTGATGATCGTTTTCGGATTTCTGATCAGGGAACTTCATCTTCCTGCGATGGCGCTCAAGGTATGGTTCGCGGCATTGCAATTCGGTACATGGTTAAACGGAACGGCTGGGGTAGTAGGGGGCTTCCTGGGTGTTTCGTCGCCGCTCATGCCGACAATCAATGAGAAATTTCCTTCGCCGAACGGAACCGACAACCCGATTGTTACCGTTATTCTTCTACTGTGCAGTGTCGCCATCATAACGGCACTGTTGCTTACCCTTTACGGTTTGGTGCAGTCCAAACGATTGGACGAGGATTTAATGTACTGACGGTATAAATACATCAGATTCATGTCGGTAGTTTTTATCCTATATAAAATCCGTTGAACTTATTCCCAGCTTTCAGAGTGATTGTATATACCGATCAAACCAGGCGGCCATTTTTAAAGTCGTTTATGGCCTGCTCAATTTCTTCGCGAGTATTCATCACGAAAGGACCGTACTGAGCCACCGGTTCCCCCAACGGGAGTCCGGCAAACAACAGAAATTTTGCGGGTAGTTCGCGAGACCTTATTTCGATACCGGCGCCGGAAGACAAAACTCCGGCGGAGTGTGCTTCCAATTGCCGGGCATTATCGTTCTCACCCATTTCAAGGCGGCCTTCGTAAGAATAAATGAAGACGTTGTGCCCCGGGAAAATCGAATGTCTGAACTGTTTGTCGGCCGGTAGGTGGATATCCATGAACAAAGGTTCGGTAGTACCACCCCGGATCGGGCCGGCGACGGTTCCGCCGGCGATTTCGGTTGTTCCGGCAATTACTTTAAT
>JBNLEI010000107.1:0-2844 GCA_050304855.1 Methylococcaceae bacterium | reverse complement strand
TGGATGGCTTCCATCACGATCTGTTCCGGACTGATCACGATATCGATCGGTATGCCGCCGGGGCGGAACAGCTCGGGACACTTCAGGTAATCGATTGCCCGAATCCTCGCGATGGTTTTCGGTTTGCTATAAAGGGTATTGATAATTTGGCAAGCCAGCATATTCGTTTCGTCCATGTCCGTTACCGCGATGACGATATCGGCACTTTGAACCCCGGCTTGTTCGAGTACTTTAGGATGGCCCGCATTACCTGACACTGTCGCGATATCCAGACGTTCCTTTAGTTTGGCAAGCAAATAGTTTTTGATGTCGATGACAACAATATCGTTTTCTTCACTTGCCAAAGCCTCGGCAACGGAAGAACCGGTCACTCCGGCGCCTAAAATGACAATTTTCATTTAACGTTGCGACTTGAGATTAAATGGTATGGGGAAAAATCCGTGAGCCACAGAACCCTTAATATAGCCCTCTAAAGAATGGTATTCAATGAAACGATCTTACCGATAATAATTGTATAAGCTACTCAAAGGATAGAGTGATGAGTTTGATTGCCAAAAGATATTGGAGTTTCTCAATAAGGTATAAATTTTTCAATCAATTAACTTCGCATAATGTATATTATGTTAAATAATGAAAATCTTTGTCGACACAATTGTTGCCGCAAGACTGCAATCGTTGCCATCACCCAATAACCCGTTTTGTGTGTTATTGCTGATTCGGAGCGTCCATATTACCTAACCCGTCCAAAAACTATGTGTCTTTTATACGTTCGATCGACGTAATCGAGTAATGGAATTTGGAGACTGTCGCCTTGTTAAGAATCGAACTCCACAGAAATGCGGTGAATCTATTGCATTAAATTTTGTCTACTTTTATAACGATAAACATAGGGTTGACATGAAAAATTCATTTTATCCCGAATCTTGGCCCGATATAGATACAGGACTTTATCACCGCTCGGTGAAGTTATTTCGGGCCGTAAAAAACCTGCTTAGCGTCAAACTAGAACTGTATGCTGACAACCAGGTTTTGCAAGGCGATATTTTTTTGTTCAATCATTTTTCCCGCTTCGAGACCTTTATTCCGCAATATCTGATTTTTGAACAAACCGGCGCCTACAGCTGCGCTATCGCCTCCGGTGAATTCTTCCAAGAAGATAATATCCTAGCGAAATACCTGAAACAGGTCGGCGTCTTTCCGCATGACCATCCTCGCTTATTCGCAATGTTGGCTGCTCAGATTCTGCGTGGCCGCAAGGTCATCATTTTTCCGGAAGGCGGTATGGTCAAGGACCGACGCGTCATTGACAGGAAAGGAGAATACAGTATCTATTCACGACTGACCGGTAACCGACGTAAACAACATACCGGCCCGGCGATACTTGGCCAAGGCGTGGAAGCCTTAAAAGCGGCGATCCGTCATGCGTTCAAACATGAGGACCAAGACCACCTACAAAAGTGGAAGGAGTTGCTGCAATTCGAAAGCCTCGATGAATTAATGGCCAGTTCGCTCAAACCAACGCTGATCGTGCCAGCAAACATCACTTTTTATCCGATTCGCTCGTCGGAAAATATATTATTTAAAAGCGTGGAACTGTTCCACAATGATTTGAGCCTGCGCCAATCGGAGGAATTGCTGATTGAGGGTAACATCTTGCTCAGGGACACTGACATGGATATACGCATGGGGTCACCTGTCAATCCTTGTTGTGTCTGGGGCTGGTTTACTCATTGGATCATGAACAAAGTGGCCCCGGGTATTTCCGAACCCGACGATGTTTTCAAGCTCAATACCGCACCCAAGAATTGGAATGAACGCCTATTGGGACACTTGTTCAAAAAAAATGCCGAATGCTCCCGTAATCTTTACATGGAGGCAATTTATGCCGATGTCACGATAAACCTCAGCCATCTGGCCTCGACACTGATCATGAGTTATATCGGTCATAAGCGCAGATTTATTGAAAAAAGTCGTTTTTATACCGTGTTGTATATTGCTATCAAGACTCTGCAAAACAACCCCGATATTCACCTGCATCACAGCCTTTTAAACCCGGACGAATACGGCGAGCTAGTGCAAGGTATCAGCAGCCGGTTCGATCAATTCGTCTGTATCGCCAAACATACTGAACTGATCACCGAACATGACACCTGCTACCATTTCCTACCGAAGTTATGCGCGGATTTCGATTTCGACCAGATCCGTCTGGAAAACCCGATCGCGGTTTACAACAACGAAGCGGCGCCGCTAAGCGTTGTTCGCGACACTCTGATGGCGGCAGACAGCCTTTACCCACACATCGACCCTCTGCAACTGGCTGCTTGGCATTTTGAAGACGAGCAATTAGAATTGGCCTACGAACTGTTGATGTTCAGCAATCCCCACAATGGCGATTTCAAAAACCAAGAAACAGCCATCGCAGACCCCTCCCCTTTTTTCATTCGTCCTAAAAAATCACACGGCATAGGAGTTCTATTGGTGCATGGACTCTTAGGCAGCCCGGCCGAACTGCGCGACTACGGGCATTATCTGGCCGCTCAGGAATTCATCGTCTTGGGCGTTCGCCTCAAGGGTCACGGCACCTCACCCTACGCCTTACGTGAGCAATGCTTTGAGGACTGGTATGGCAGCGTCAAAAGAGGATTCAATGTCCTGAAGGCCCATTGCTCCAAACTGTTCGTGATCGGCTTTTCCACCGGCGGCGCACTGGCGTTAAAACTTGCGGCGGAAAGTCACGCCGAGATCGGAGGGGTGGTAGCCGTATCTGTACCCGTCTTTTTCGTGAATTCCGCCTTCATGCTGGTCCCGTTATTGCACAATACCAATACGTTGGTGCAATGGATT
>JBNLEI010000106.1:0-15864 GCA_050304855.1 Methylococcaceae bacterium | reverse complement strand
ACTGTAGCTGCTTTACTTGCTGCACCAACTGTATCTACTGCTAACAGCGGCGTTGAAAAACTGACACAAAACCCAGCTAACTGGGCTACTTGGGGCGGCGACTATGCCGGTACCCGTTACAGTAAACTGAATCAAATCAATACTAATAACGTAAAAAACCTGCAACCAGCGTGGTCTTTTTCAACTGGTGTACTGCGTGGTCATGAAGGTGGTCCTTTAGCTGTTAACGATATTCTGTACGTCCACACTCCTTTCCCTAATACGGTTTATGCGATTGATCAAAAAACTCAATCCGTCATCTGGGAATACACTCCAACAATGGACGCAGATGTTACTATCCCTGTAATGTGTTGTGACACTGTTAACCGTGGTTTAGCTTACGGCGACGGCAAAATTTTCCTGCAACAATCTGATACTGTATTAACCGCTTTGGACGCCAAAACCGGTAAACGTGTATGGAGCGTTCAAAACGGCGACCCTAAACTGGGTATGACCAACACCAACGCGCCTTTGGTTGTTAAAGACAAAGTCATGACCGGTATTTCCGGTGGTGAATTCGGTGTTCGCGGCTTCCTGGCTGCCTACGATATCCGTACCGGACAACTGGTATGGAAAGGCTACAGCATGGGCCCGGATGAAGATACACTGATCGATCCAAACAAAACCACTACTTGGAAAGACGGTAAAGTACAAAAAGTCGGTCAAAATTCTAGCCTGAGCACTTGGGAAGGCGACCAATGGAAAATCGGCGGCGGTACAACCTGGGGTTGGTACAGCTACGATCCTGATCTGAACCTGGTTTATTACGGTTCAGGCAACCCATCTACTTGGAACCCGGTACAACGTCCAGGCGACAACAAATGGTCCATGTCTTTGTGGGCTCGTGACGCTGACACCGGTGCTGGAAAATGGGTTTACCAAATGACTCCACACGACGAGTGGGATTATTACGGTATCAATGAAGCACCTTTGGTCGACCAAAAAATCAACGGCCAAATGCGCAAAACCATCGTCCACTTCGACCGTAACGGTTTCGGCTACACCCTGGACCGTGTCTCAGGTGAATTATTGGTTGCTGAAAAATTCGACAAAACTGTTAACTGGGCATCTCACGTTGACATGAAGTCCGGTCGTCCTCAAGTAGTCAATGACTTCAGTACTGAGTACCACGGTGAAGACGAAAATACAACGGACATTTGTCCAGCTGCGTTAGGTTCTAAAAACCAACAACCAGTATCTTACTCACCGCAAACCGGTTACTTCTACATTTCAGGCAACCACCTGTGCATGAACTACGAGCCATTCGAAGTTTCCTACACTGCTGGTCAACCTTATGTAGGCGCGACTTTGACTATGAGACCGGCTGAAGGCGATGTCAAAACCGGCAAACCTGATGGTTCGCACAACCTGGGTCAGTTCACTGCTTGGGATGCGACAACCGGTAAAATCGTTTGGTCTAATAAAGAGCCATTCTCTGTTTGGTCCGGCTCTGTTGCAACTGCCGGCGGCGTGGTGTTCTACGGTACTCTGGAAGGTTACTTAAAAGCGGTTGATGCAAAAACCGGTAAAGAACTTTACAGATTTAAAACGCCTTCAGGCATCATCGGTAACGTCAATACTTGGGAATACAACGGTAAACAATACGTTGGTGTTCTCTCAGGTATCGGCGGCTGGGCCGGTATCGGTATCGCGGCAGGCCTGGACACTGGCGACGAGTCCTCCAACTCTGAAGGTCTCGGTGCAGTGGGCGCATACAGAAGCTTAAGCTCATACACCAAACTGGGCGGTACTTTAACTGTGTTCGCTTTGCCATAGGCAATATAACAGTCTGGTTTTCTTAGCAAAACCTTGAAAAACCCCGGTCGGTTTCGGCCGGGGTTTTTTTTTGCCGATCATCTCAGACGCAGCTGATTTAGCTCTTACAGAAATAATCATTTCTCGATATCAGCTTGCTCAACTGGCCTTGTTACCCGATGACAAATACGGAAGAGCTCTGTAATATGAGCCAAAATAAGTATCGCCGTAATGCGTTTTCAGCGAAGCTGATGAAACGCTCAGATTAAATCCCAATTAGCTTTTAAAGAGGAAAATCATGAGAAAAACTTTTGCTTATATCAAAGCAATTGCCTATTGCTGCCTAATGATGGCATCCACATCCGTTTATTCCCAAGAGAAATTCAAAGTCTGCGCCGACCCTCTCAATCCCCCCTATTCGACCAAAGAACAAACCGGGTACGAAAATAAAATTGCACAGTTATTTTCCGATCAACTAGGCCAGGATCTCGAATATTACTGGTTTCCCCAACGCATCGGATTTATCCGCAATACTCTTAAAGCCGAAATCGAAAATACTGACCAGTATCAGTGCGACATCGTCATGGGAGTGCCTGCGGGCTTCGACATGGCCAATACGACCAAACCCTATTTCCATTCCACTTACGCCCTTCTGATTGCGAAAGGCCGTGGTTGGGATGACATTACCTCCCCCTCGCAACTCACCCATCTGCCGCTACAAAGGCAAGAACGCCTGAAAATAGCCATGTTCGACCGCGGGCCGGGTACGGCGTGGTTACAAAAACACGGTTTGCTGGACCAAGGCATCCCTTATCAAAGCATGACCGGAGATAATAAAAACAACGTTGCGATGCAAATCGAGCAGGACCTTAAAGCGGGCATTATCGATATGGTCATACTTTGGGGGCCGATGGCCGGTTATATCACTTCCCAAAGCCCTGCTGGGAGTTTTACCATGATCCCGATGCAATCCACTCCGGGACTAAAATTTGATTTCTCGATGGCGATGGCGGTTCGATACGGCGACAATAAGAGAAAAGCGTTGCTGGAAAACCTGATTAACAAAAACCTCGATCGTATTCAGGAAATCGTAAAAAGCTATAACATTCCCTTGTTGCCCATTCCTGAACAACAAATTAAAGACGATGACGACGATTGACCAGAAGTCTTTTTAAGTATCCCCCTTTAAAAACAAAGACCCGCATAAGTCTGCGAGTCTTTGCTAAAGGGAGGACGTTAAAATATAAAACGGGCAGGAAAAACTTAGCGGCCGAACAAACCGATTAAATGGCGTAACCGGCCTGTGAACTCATCAGTCAATTGGGTCCAATCAAAACGCCAGGACCAGTTTCCCTGGATAGTTCCCGGCGTGTTCATGCGGAACTTGGAGCCCAGACAAAGAATATCCTGCATCGGAATGACGGCTAAATTCGCCACCGATGCGAATGCGGTCCCGATTAATGTATAAGGCATCTCGGTCCGGGTAAAACCCAGATATTCATAAACTCGAAATTTGTCGCCGTCGTTGAGCGCCTGAAACCAGCCCAGTGTGGTATCGTTATCATGCGTTCCGGTGTAAATGACGCTGTTTCGCGTACAATTATGCGGTAAATAAGGATTATCCGGGCCACCGCCGAAAGCGAATTGCAGTATCTTCATGCCGGGTAGATTGAAGTCGTCCCTTAACGCTTCCACCTCAGCGGTAATGATACCCAAATCTTCCGCCACCAGCGACAATGACGGATATTCTCTATTAATTGCTTTCAATAAAGCGTGTCCCGGAGCGGCAATCCATTGGCCATTGATTGCGGTCTCTTCATCTGCCGGAATTTCCCATGCTGCTTCCAATCCGCGGAAATGGTCGATACGCAAAATATCGAATAACTCATCTTGAGTTTTAATCCGCTCCAACCACCACTTGAAATCGGTTTGCTGCAAGTATTCCCAATCATAATGCGGATTACCCCATCTCTGACCGTTAGCGGAAAAATAATCCGGCGGAACCCCGGCAACCACTTCCATTTCACCATTCTTATCCAGCTTAAACACCTGCCGGTTAGCCCAAACATCGGCGCTATCGTAGGAGACAAAAATCGGAATATCTCCGAACAAAAGAACATCGTGCTGTTCCGCAAACAGTTTCAATTCCTGCCACTGGCGGAAAAATACGTATTGTTCGAATTTGATGGCCTCAATGATGTGACGCAAGCGCCGCTTGGCTTCCATCATTGCTTTCGGCTCTCTATTCTTCAGATATTCAGGCCACTGATTCCAACTACGCTGGCTGAATTCATTGCGTAATGCATAGAACAACGCAAACTCATCCAACCAGAAGGCTTTCTCCACGCAAAAATTGATAAAATCTTCCCGTTCAGTAATGTCGGCAAGCTCTTTGAACCCTTGAAACGCCTTGGTCAACAGACAACTTTTAGCGACCCCATAACTCCCTGTATAGCAATCGCCGCAACGCTCGGTTTGTTGAAGCCAGCCTTTCTCTTCCAGCCATTCGATACTGATCAAGGCCGGATTGCCGGCATGAGCTGACATGCATTGGTAAGGCGACCCGTCGCCGTGAGGCATGCCCAGTGGCAAGGTTTGCCAAACTGTGACCCCGCAACTGTGTAGAAATCTAACGAAATTAAAAGCTTCTTTTCCCAGGTCGCCGTATTGTCCGGAGCCCGGTAAAGAAGTAATGTGAAGAAGAATGCCCGCGCGGCGTCTGTTTAAATGGTCACTCATTATCGACTTAATACAAAATAATTAAATTTCTTTGCCGCGCCGCATTGCCCCTCCTACAGCCGGTGTACCAGAACCTTGGGTGAAGGATAGCTCAAGGTAAGCCGGGGGCTCTGCTCCCAACAAATGATATAAATTGGTCAGGTTCATACGATACTGTTTTTCGAAATCGCTAACAGCCTCGCCGGGATTGTAATCGCCAAACCACCAAAACCAATCCGAACCTTCGCAAATCGCCAGTTGCAACTCCGCCTCTTCAATATTCTGAGGGGATAAGCGCCCCGACGCCAGCGCATTATCAAAGGCCAGTTTGACGTCGCCTAACATCTCCCAGCCTCTGTTTTTATCGGTACTACCAATCCAGGTGGAAAAAGTCCCATAAACCCAACTACCGGCGACTAGCTTGGGAAGCGATCTAACCACCACATTATCTGCTAAACACTCAGAAAAAGTGGTCAACTCAATCCGGGGATGCTCGACCAACCGCCGATAGAGCGCGGCAAGAAAATGATAACCGTTTTCCGGAAAATATTCCCACGCATTCTCACCATCCATAACGATCGAAACCACACTGGTTTCCAGCTCGTGATCGGCGATATTCTCCAGGTGATGAATCAGATCAGCCACAGCATCATCTGCATGCCATTTGGAATATTCGAAACCTATCAAATCGGATAAACCGTCGTCACGAAAAAAACAGGCGATCTTGCTCGAATTCACTTTAAAAGGATGATGCACGCCTTTGCGCTCCAATCCGGAAGCCGCCATGCTATTATTCAGCACACTACCGCCGGTTGCAGCCCAGCTAAAGCTGAATTCCGCGAGAAGACTCAAAGTCCGAGAGCTCACACTCCCTTCCGAAGGCCAGCACCCTTGCGGCCTAAAACCGAAAAAATGCCGGAATGTTTCAAGTCCTTTTTGCAGATGCCATTTTACCCGATTTTCGCCGTCTGGATAAACTTCAAGTTTTGGCAACGGAGCTTCCGGCATCGCTTCATGCGCCGCTTTTATATCCAACATCAACGGCATAATAGGATGGGAGTACGGAGTGACCGACAACTCCACCTGCCCTCTTAGGGCCAGAGATTTATAGCGCCCAATCACATCGCGCAGCAACTCGTATATGACTTGCATGAGCACCATTCTGTCATTGTCGCTAAAACCAGAGCCTTTCTCTATCAGCTTCTGGACGCGGCCATCGTTTAGTTTGACCGTCTCCCCCAGCCAAGCCAAGTGATACCAGACCAACATATCGACGATAAACTGCTCATCGACGTAATTTAAAACCTCCTGGTGTGATTCAAGCCAGAGAGAAAACTCAATCAGACGAGCAAAGGCGGGATAGCGATCTATCTGTCTTTCCTGGTTGGCTTTCCGACAACTTTTGATCAAGTGCCAACGTTCGGTAACATCGTTGGCCGAAGGATAATTTACCAGTGCAGCCAATAGCGGGTCTTTAATTTCGCTGTGTTCCGTCAAAAAACGGCCGACCTGGGTTGCATAGTCGTCAATCTGTTCCAGAAGGATAGGTGCAAAATTGACGACCGCCTTCGCTTCCGGCACCGCCTCCAAGTGAGCGGCCATATCCACGTAATCTTTAATGACATGTAAATAAGTCCACGGCAGTTTAAACTCGCCGTTTAGCCGGTCCCTGTACTCAGGCTGATGCATGTGCCAGCACAGCACCAGCTTCAGCTTTTTATCTGACATAGTGCCGTCTTTGGCCCAACATTTCCGAGGTCACTAAAACCACTCCACCCGGGCTAACGTGAAAACGCTTTTCATCGTCCGTCCTATTCTCTCCGATAATGGTACCTTCCGGCACATCGCAGCCCTTCTCAATAATGGCCTTGGTAATCCTGCAATGTCTGCCAATATTGACTTCGGGCAAAACAACCGAATCCTGAACCAAACTGTAAGAATTAACCCTGACCTGAGAAAACAGCAGCGAATGTCTGACCGTGGATCCGGATACGACGCAACCGCCTGATACCATCGAATCGATTGCCTGCCCTCTTCTATCGTCATCATCAAAAACAAATTTGGCCGGCGGGGTTTGTGCCTGATAGGTCCAGATAGGCCAGGTTTTGTCGTACAAGTTCAGATCTGGTTTAACGCCGATCAACTCCATATTAGCAGCCCAGTAAGCGTCAATCGTTCCCACATCGCGCCAATAACTTTGGCCGCCGCTTTGCATGTCCAGAAACGGATAAGCGTTAACTCGGTACTTGTGGATGACGGAAGGAATAATATCTTTACCGAAATCACGCGACGAATTTTTAGTATCGGCATCTTTAATCAGTTGCTCAAACAGAAAGCTCGCATTGAACACGTAAATCCCCATCGACGCTAATGCAGAATCCGTTTTACCGGGCATCAACGGAGGTTTTTCCGGTTTTTCGACAAAATCGACGACTCTTCGATTGTCATCGATATGCATGACACCGAAGGCTTTGGCGTCTTCCAAAGGAACTTCAAGACAACCGATCGTTAAATCGGCATTATTAGCCACATGGTCGGCCAACATTGCGCCGTAATCCATTTTATAGATATGATCGCCGGCCAAGACCAACACAAATTCCGGTTTGCGGTGACGCAAAATGTCGATATTCTGATAAACTGCATCGGCTGTCCCTAAATACCAGTCATGCTCGGAATGCCTTTGTTGGGCAGGCATCAAATCGACATATTCGCCGAATTCGCCGCGTAAAAATCCCCAACCTTGTTGAATATGCCTGATTAATGAATCAGCTTTGTACTGAGTCAGAATACCGATTTTTCTGATTCCCGAGTTCATGCAATTAGACAATGGGAAATCGATAATTCTGAATTTTCCACCAAAAGGGACCGCAGGTTTAGCCCGCCAATCGGTCATATCTTTTAAGCGGGAACCGCGTCCGCCGGCTAGAATCAGCGCAATCGTATTACGGGTCAAGTGACTGACAAAACGTTCCGGTTGTTGTTTATTATCGTCTGACATATTCATCCCCTTTGGCTATGCTGTTAGTTTTTATTTTACATATCAACCAGTTAAAAATCCGGTATTCAATACAATCACCGAGAGTTGTATTTTTGTTTACCGGCCTGGCTCAATACCAAGCGCTCCGGACTGTTTAACATTATTTCATTCCCTTCCTTGAATTTGTTAACATTCCTTTTAAAAACATACTTACTATACTGAGGCATTGCCAAATGGACAAGCACATCGCACATATCACGCTTGATTCGGATATAAAAAAAATAATTGATGCAAAGCATCATGACCCTTTTTCCGTTCTGGGCCCTCACACCGCCAACGGCAAAGACATCATCAGAGTTTTTTTACCTTATGCTGAAAAAGTCAGACTTGATCCCAAAGGTCCCGATTTCGAACGGATTCCAGGAACTGACGTGTTTGTTTGTGAAGCCACGCCGGAAAGCCTGGACGAATATTATCGACTGCATTGGGTCGACAAAAACGGTTTTAGCCATAATAACTATGACCCTTACAACTTCGGGCCGGTGTTGCCTGAATTCGATCAACATTTATTCGCAGAAGGTCGCCATTGGCACATCTACCAAAAATTGGGAGCCCACCTGCATACCGTCGACGGCATCACTGGCGTACACTTTGCTGTTTGGGCGCCGAATGCGGAACGGGTCAGCGTTATAGGAGATTTCAACCAATGGGACGGACGCTGCCACCCGATGCGTAACCTCGGCGGCAGCGGCATCTGGGAAATTTTCATTCCAAGCCTGGCGCAGGGATGCCTGTACAAGTTTGAAATACTCAACCGCCAAAGCGGCCAAGTATTAGTGAAAACCGATCCTTACGGCCAGCAGTTTGAATTTCGCCCACAAACCGCGGCGGTCGTCTGCCTGGAAAATCATTACCAATGGCAAGACACCAATTGGATGGACCATCGACAGCAGCACGATTGGCTGCATGAGGCCATGTCGATCTATGAGGTTCATTTAGGCTCCTGGAAGCGAGATGCTCAAGGTAACTTCCTGAACTATCGAGTGCTAGCCAAACAATTGGTCGAGTATGTCAAAATGATGGGGTTCACGCATATCGAATTACTCCCAATTACCGAACATCCTCTCGATGCCTCCTGGGGTTATCAGACGACGGGCTATTTCGCTCCGACCAGCCGGTTCGGAACGCCCGACGATTTCCGCTATTTCGTCGATTATTGCCACCAGAACAATATCGGCGTCATTCTCGACTGGGTTCCCGCCCATTTTCCCAAGGACCATTTCGCCCTGGCCCAGTTTGACGGCACCGCGCTGTACGAACACGAAGACCCGCGTAAAGGCGAGCATCGCGACTGGGGAACGTTGATTTATAACTACAGCCGCAACGAAGTGAAAAACTTTCTGCTCGCCAGCGCTTTTTTCTGGCTGGAGGAATTTCATCTCGACGGGCTACGGGTCGATGCCGTGGCTTCCATGCTTTATCTGGACTATTCGCGCGATGACAACGACTGGATTCCCAATATGTACGGCGGCAATGAAAACCTGGAAGCCATCGACTTCATGCGCCATTTAAATTCGGTCACTCACGAACAACATGCTGGCACAGTCATTATGGCTGAGGAATCAACCTCATGGCCTCAAGTGACCCGTCCCACCTGGACCGGCGGCTTGGGTTTTTCGATGAAATGGAACATGGGTTGGATGCATGACATGCTGTCCTTCATGCAAGAGGATCCGGTAAACCGCAAATACCATCATGACAAACTGACCTTCGGAATGCTATATGCCTTTTCGGAGAACTTTGTCCTACCGTTTTCTCATGACGAAGTGGTCCACGGTAAAAACTCGATGCTGAATAAAATGCCCGGCGACGAGTGGCAACGTTTCGCCAACCTGCGTCTTCTGTATACATTGATGTTTACTTATCCTGGCAAGAAACTTTTATTTATGGGCTGTGAATTCGGACAGGGAACGGAATGGAATTTCAATCAGGTGCTGGACTGGTATGTACTCGACTACCCTCTTCACGTAGGCCTTCAGACGTTGGTCAAAGATCTCAACAAACTCTACACCTCCCACCCTGCGCTGTTTTATCATGATTTCGAGCATCAGGGGTTCGACTGGATCGACTGCCATGATATTAATCAATCGGTCATCAGCTACCGTCGGAAAACCGAAACAGAAGAACTGATCGTCATCTTAAATTTTACGCCGGTTGCGAGAGATCTTTACCGAATCGGCGTGCCTAAAGCCGGCACTTACATTGAAATTTTCAATTCCGACTCCAGTTATTACGGCGGCAGCAACACCGGCAACGGACATGCGCTGTCCGAACCGGTGCCATGGATGAACCTTGATCATTCCATCACCGTCACTCTACCTCCGCTAGGCGGGATTGTTCTGAAACTCTAGTACCGCAAACTATATGAAAAAGATTCTCTTTGCTACTCCCGAAGCCCATCCGCTGATCAAAACCGGCGGATTGGCCGATGTCGCAGGCAGTCTACCCAAAGCACTTGCGGAACTGGAACAGGACATACGGCTAATAATGCCTAATTACCAAGGTATCCGCCATGCCGAAACGCCCCGTTATATCTGCACTCTGCGGGTGGACAACCGCGATGTCAATATTCTCGAAACGCGTTTGCCGGAAAGCGAAGTAACGGTCTGGTTGGTCGATTACCGCCCCTATTATGATTATCCCGGCAATCCTTATGTCGATGAACACGGTAACCCTTGGCACAATATTGCCGAGCGTTTCGCTTTGTTTTGCCGGATTGTAACCGAAGTGGCAATGGACAGAGCCTACCTTAACTGGCAACCGGATATCGTCCATTGCAACGACTGGCAGTGCGGTTTGGTGCCGCCCCTACTGTCGTTAGAAGACCGGCATCCGACAACGGTTTTTACAATCCATAATATGGCTTACCAGGGCGTTTTCCCAAGCAGCACGTTTTCCTCACTGAATTTGCCGGGCAAACTATGGCATCCTGAAGGTGTGGAATACCATGGCATGTTGTCCTTCATCAAAGGGGGATTGGCTTTTGCTGACCGCATTACCACGGTCAGCCCAACCTATGCCAACGAAATCCAGACACCGGAATTCGGCTACGGCCTCGAAGGTCTGTTGAGTCATAAACATACCGTCTTAAGCGGCATTCTCAACGGCATGGATGTAGATCAATGGGACCCCGCGACCGACTCTTACATCCCGAGCACTTATTCGGCTAAAACTATCAAACAAAAACTGCCGAACAAAACCACCTTGCAACAAAAAATGTCCTTACCGATCGATGAAAATATCCCTCTATTGGGACTGATCAGCCGATTGGTCGAGCAAAAAGGAATTGACCTAATACTCGGGTGTCTGCCGTATTTAACAAAATTGCCGCTGCAATTTGTCCTATTAGGCAGCGGCGACAAAAGCATCGAGCTGAAAATACAAAATTTCGCCAATTTGTATCCGGATAAAATCGCCGTCGCTATCGGCTACGATGAGCAACTGGCCCATCAGATTGAAGCTGGTGCCGACATCTTTCTAATGCCTTCGAGATTCGAACCTTGCGGCCTAAATCAGATGTACAGCCAACGCTACGGAACGGTGCCCATCGTCAGAAAAACCGGCGGGTTGGCTGATACAATCGTCGACGCGATGCCTCACACCATTGCCGACGGCAGTGCAACCGGCGTCAGTTTTAACGACGCAACTGCCGGGGCTTTACTGGAAGCCATCAAGCGCACGCTGGTCTTGTTCGAAAACAAGCCCTGTTGGAGAAAAATTCAGCAAAGCGCCATGAAAAAGGATTTCTCCTGGACCAATAGCGCGAACCAGTATTTATCTCTCTACGACGAAATCTAGCATGCTAAATCGGCTGAATAAAACTGTTGCTTTGCTGATAATCGTTTTGTTCAGCCCTATGCCGTTTGCAGATGAAACAGTATTGGAAGTGATTCCGCTACATCATCGCCCAGCCGCGGAATTGGAACCCTTAATCGCGCCGTTGCTGGAAAATGGGGATAGGGTGATCGAGAACGGCAACAATCTGATCGTAAAAACTTCCGTGGAACGACTACCGGCGATCCAGGCCCTGGTGAAAAAACTGGATAGTGCGCTGGCTAGCTTGCGCATTAGCTTTATCCACAACAGCCGAAAAACCGCTGCGGAACTGAATGCGGAAGCGGCGATTTCTGCAAGCGTTCCACTTGACCGTATCAACCGAACGCAAGGAAAAATGCACGGTTTCGCCGCCGATACCGAAACCGTGAATGATAGCCGAGATAAACAAGTGATTCGGACATTGGAAGGCAATCCGGCCTATATCAGAACCGGCACGACCTATCCGATACACAGCATCCAATTTTACGGTTCCGGATACGGTTACCCGTCGGTCACCACTAATACGGAGTTCATCGATACCTTCACTGGCTTTTCCGTCATTCCGAGATTATCCGGAGACGAAGTCATTTTGGAAGTATTTCCCTGGTCTGACAAGATGACTCGGCAAGGAACGCTGGATACGCAAAGCGCGCATACGACTATTCGCGCCAAAGTGGGTGAATGGGTGGAAATTGGCTCAATCAACAGCGACACGCATGAACAAGAACAGGGATACTTACATCATCGACGCAGCACACAGCAACATGCCGCTTACTTTCTAATCAAAGTGGAAAAACTTCCCTAACATAAAATTTCCTATGCAGTCTTGGCACTAGCAACAACCGATTCCGAATCACAAAGCCACGGAAATTTTTGCCGTGTTCCTTGATAAAACACAACCCTGTTCAGCTAACGTTAATCATTAGCGCATTACCGTGAACGTCAGCGACAATTTGTCGCGCGACACTATGCCACATTTTCAAGATGAGTGAGGCTCTTTATACTACGCACAACTCTTGAGTATGCTTCTTACCTCCTGTTCAGCATTCAGAGTTTTTATATATCCTTCTAATATTTTGCGGCCTTTGCGCCGCTTTTTTTTGCCTGAATTTCCCCCTTATTGCCTCTTTGCTTCAACTGGCGATTGATAACGGTGGATTTCCTGGCTTGCCCGGATCTCCCCACTCTTTACTAAGATATCTAACCAACGTCTTATTGATACGGGATTGATGCTTTGCGAGCCCCTGACTACCGAATATCCGATTGAACTCAAACACGTAAGGGTGCGAACCCATCATCGCGATATCGAAACCGCCGTAATTGATCCCTAAGTTTTTCGCCAACCGCTTCACCAAACGCCTCGCTTCAACAGGGATAATGCCTTCCTCAATTTTCCCACCCATAGCAACATTGTTATAAAACCCTCTCTCGGACTGGAGCCGCCAGTAACCGCAGACAATTCGATCACCAATCCAAACAATCCTAAAATCCCGGTCGATGTCCAGATATTCCTGTGCATAAATCACCGGTGTCTGCTCCAGATAACGTCGCCATTGCTCGCGTGTTTCAATCAGGAAAACACCCAGTCCTCTGCTGCTCTTGGGAATTTTGCCGACAAACGGTGACGGCATGTGTTCCCATACCCATTCGGCGTTAGACGGCGTATTCGCCTGAATTAGGGTATAAGGCACATGAGACGGCGCCACTGCCTGAAAACAGCGCGTCATTTCTATTTTGTTGTGGCCAATCAAATAACTGGCCTGACTGGGAAATACACGGGCTCTAAGAGCATAGATCAAAGGATTCAATTGCCAATATTCCGGAAACAAAACGCCGTCTGCGACAGCGATGTGATCCAGGTTTTCAAACATCTGCTCCGGTTTGATATAGCTCTGGTTCGGAATACTTAATGAACGTAAGGCATCGAAGGAAATCAACTTCATAAACGAATAAATAAGCCCACAACGCGGCGATTTTATTGACCGTTTTATTTTTTGCAAGCTTTTTTTATTCCGAAGACGCTGATTTCTTTGGCATCCCTTATCCGATCGAATCCCGTTTCTTCCTATTCGATTGGCAATTGACGGCTGAACTATGAAAAAAATACGAAATTAGGATTAACAACTTAACAACGCTTTTGGATCGCATCGAAAACACAGGAATAATCTTCCCGCGGATGTTCGCGTTGAGCACGGGAATATAACAACCTCAAGACCTCCAACATCTGCAGATCGATCGTTTTAGCTTCCCGGATAAACAGATCGATATCTTTGATGAGATGCTCGGTAGGAAAATTAGGATTACGGTAGTTGTGCTCCTGCATTTTTCCCAATTTCTTGTCGAACGTAGGTGCATAAAGTGCACTTTGGCGTAAAATATCCATCAAAATATCGACACCCACTCCGTGTTCCTGAGCAAATGCCAAGCTGGTGGAAAATACAGCGGTCAAACCGGCAATCAACTGATTCAATGCCAGTTTCAAGGCTGAGGCCTCGCCTATCTCACCGATCCGTCGCGGCTCAGGCCCCAAACAGAGAAGCATCGGCAACGCCCTCTGAAACGCTATCTCCGGTCCGCCGGCCATAACGATCAACTTCCCCGCACTCGCTTCAGGAATGCTGCCAAGCACTGGAGCCTCCAGGAATGTACCGCCTTCTCCGACGATCCTGTCAGCTAAACGCTGGTTTTCCCCAGGGCCGATCGTCGCCATTTGTACCAGCAGTTTGCCCGACCAATCGATACCGGCTAATGCGGTATCGATAGCATTGAAATCACTGAGCATGGTAAAAACAACGTCGCCGGTAGCCACGGCCTCGACCGCTGATACAGCAATTTCTGCACCTTTATCCTTGAGCACTTCCGCTTTAGCGGGCGTACGATTCCAAACTTGAACCGAATAACCGTGTTGCAATAATCGTTCGGCCATCGGTGTTCCCATCAGGCCGCACCCAAGCCAGGCAAGAGATGGTTTAACATTCCCCATGATCACTTCCTTCAAACTATTAAAGATACGACAAAGTCTTTACACTCAATTTTGAGCCCGACCGGCAGTAAAATTCTGTTGCGCCGATCATGCCCTCAAGTAACTACGTAATGAACAATATCGAACCCCACCCATAAGAAGCCGATAGTGGCAATAGCAAAACTCAAAGCCGTATAAACTTTCCAAACTTTCTTTTCCCAAAACTCTGGATCGAAAGCGGCAATGACAAATATTGTGGGATTAGCGATACCGCCGATCACAACCAACCAACAAGCCCCAATCGCGATTGGTACGCTGATCGCATAAAATCCAAGGCAGAACAATGCCATCAGGACATAATCGATATGCGCACGAACCATGGTGTTGTAGTCTTTTAAAAATGCCCCGTCGATCCCCTCCACCGGAAACCATCTGGCGAATGTCATCAACCATGCAGCAGCTAATGCGGCAGTCATCATAATAACGGCCCCGACCAGCAGAATTTCCATGTCCCCCCCTTTTTTATTAGTTATTATTAATTCTTTCAGTTTATGGTGACCAAAGAATGGCCAATCACTTAATTTTTCTCCGCTGTTTCCGCTAAAAAGGTACTTCTGGCGACAAAAATAGCCAATATCGGCATAACTAAGCTGATCAACATGACACAAAACAACAGCCCACCAAGTTGGGAGTAATCGGCCGGTATCGTAACTGCGCCGGTCACAGCATCTTTGACTTCACGGGTAATAAGAAACCACTGGTTCAGCAGTTTGGTAATCAATTGGGAAAGCGACAAAGCCAAATTAACGAAGGCCGCCATCACAGCAAAATAAGTTGCTTTTAAGCGACTGGGGGCCGAGTTGGCAATCCATGCCAACATTGGAATCATCGCGATCTGGCCTAGCGGCGACTCCAATGCCGTATCAAATAAGGCAATGAAACGCGCATCGACAACTCCTCCCGTGTGCGCGGCAGTCCATTCATGGATACCATAATACATGCCGAGATTGGGCAAGTAGAGCAACCCCAGGGCGATCGTCAAGACGGCAATAATATAAGTAATCGGACGCTCGGCCATAAAACGGCGGAATACAAACATACCCAATAAAGTGAGCGTGCTGGTTAACAACGACAATTTCGATAAAAATTGCTGATCGAAACCTAATTCGTCAATCATCCACCACGTTTCGCCCGCGCCGGTCGTCGGCACGGCACGGAAAGCAAATATCACGAAAGCCGTTCCGTAAAGCTGGTTTCTACTCTTCCGATCCAATTCTCTCGTCAAGCGCCAGATTAAAAACAGAACAATCGACAACGAACCGGCAAAAACGATTTCTTCGTTATTCGGTAAATCAGCCAACCCCATGACGATCGCAAACAACGCGAACCCGAACCCGCCACCCAAAATCCACCAGTTGACTTGCGGCCGTTGGTCTTCAGGACGACTCAGCAAGCGGTTGATTTCATCGAATTCGTAGCCGAGCGAAGCAAGTCGACAAATTTCCTGATGTCGTAAATAAGTCGCCAACAGTACACC
>JBNLEI010000105.1:0-6729 GCA_050304855.1 Methylococcaceae bacterium | reverse complement strand
GACCGATGCAACTTTTCGCATTGGCCGCTTGCTTGTCAAGGTCGTAACCATAGATAGAAATGCTGCCGCCGGATTTAGTAACCAGCGAGCTGACAATATTGATGGCAGTCGATTTACCGGCACCGTTGGGACCTAATAGGGCAAAGAAATCGCCTTGCTGAATATCCAAGCTGATACCTTTGAGCGCCTCGAACCCATTACGGTAAGTTTTACTGACATTGTGAATGGAAAGGGCGTTCATTGGATTGCCTTAGTCGTTAATTCGGGATAAAACGTACCCATCATCCGATTGCAGTAGTCGACCAAATTCGCTTTGGTTTTGCCGTGTTCCTGCAAGGGTGAAGTAATGGGTGTGAATATTGTGTTGATTAGCACGCCGAAGGCGCTCGCATCCAAACTCGTTGGCTGATCGCCCATGAAAAAAGGTTTGGATCCCAAAAAGTCGGATAAGGCGTCCAAATCCAATTTGCCTAAATGAAAAATTTCATCGGCATGATGTCTGCCGATTCCGTGACCGTAAATCTGCTTTCTAATGATTAGCCGGCGGTAGATGCCGGCAACCAGGTCCCTTATGAAAGGCGGCAAATCGCCGAATATGGCCTGTTTGTTGATGCGCCAGTTTTGCTCGCTGTATTGCCAGCGGGTATACATTCCGACCCAGTAGAGATGTTCTTCGAGCATTCGTTGCATGGCCAGCATGGTTGCTCTTTGCTCTTTCGTTAAGCGTTGATCGAGAGAATCGCCGTAGTTTTTTTTCAAATATTCGATAATAAAACTGGAGTCGGCGACTTTGATGCCGTCGTCTTCGATATAGGGCAATTTCCCTTTAGGGGCGTTTAAGGGCATGGTTTCGATGACTTTGTAAGGTATTTGAGTCATCCGAAGATAGGTTTCAATTTTGACGTTAAATTGACCTAAATTTGGAATGCCCCAGGTCCGCCTGAATTGGTACAGTGTGATCATATTTCTCCTCCAATAGTTTTTTATCGCTTATTGTTGGGCGAAGTAATGTTGTAAGAAATCGTCGAACGAGAGCGTTTGTGTTTGTTCCAATTTCTTTTGTTGCCGATGGGATTGTATCGCTAGCTGGTTAAAATACGATTGCCGCTTAGTATCGAGCGTTGATAGCGCAAAAGAACTTTGATAAATGGCCGACTGCGCTAAAGCGAATTGAGTAAACGATTGCCTATTTTCTCTCATCTGCGATAGCATTTTGGCAGAAGGCGTTAAGTCGGCGTCTTCGATGATGGCAAGTTGGTTTAGCAGCGCTTGAGAATAAGGTTTTCCAGACAAACCGTAATCGAGTGCCGCGCAAACCGGTGTCATCGTGCCCAAGATTTGTTTTGCCCAATCCGTTAACCGTATAGCTTTACCCATATCATTCAGAATAAGTCCGGGTCTCCTGCCTTCCTTGGCGACGGTCAATTGATTCGACCGGTTAATTTGTTGCTGATGTGCGGTCTGTAAAGGACTTTCTTGTAACAAGCAATGGATTAAAAAGGCTTCCAGAAAGAGTCCTTGTTGCTCGTCAATTCCTGTTGGCGCAAACGGGTTGACATCCAGGGAACGAATTTCAATATAGTGAATCCCTCTTTGTTTCAATGCCAGAGAGGGTTTTTCTCCGGATTGAATGGGCTGTTTGGGACGGATGCTATTGTAGAACTCGTTTTCAATTTGCAGAATATTGGCGTTGAGTTGTAAATAAACGTTATCTCTTTTGACTCCGATGTTTTGGTAATCAGATAGAGGGGTTTCTGTTGCGGCGCGCAAACTCTCAGTATAAGCTGTCAAAGAGTTGTAATCGATATCGAGCCCGGCTTGATTTTTACTGTAATAGCCGATGTCGCTCATGCGTAACGAAGTAGCATGGGACGCATATAAGGTTTCGCCGTCAAAGGCCTTGAACTGGCCCATCAATTCGGGACGATTTTTAAAATACTGTTTGCTAACGGCTGGAGATGCGCCGAACAGGTAAACGAGCACCCAACCCTGATACAAAAAATTTCGAATCAGACCGAAATAGGCATCGGCAACAAAGTCAACCAGTTTTAACTGCGACTTTTTCAGCGCTTTTAACATCGGCCATAAGGTTTCGGGTACCGAATAATTGAAATGAATGCCGGCAATCGCTTGCATCGATCGCCCATAACGACGACATAAACCTTTTCTGTAGAGGTGTTTCATTCTCCCGATGTTGGACGAACCGTATTCGGCAATACGGATGCTTTCGTCGCCGTCAATACCGCATGGCATACTGGTTGACAATAGTATTTCCCCATTAAGATTCGAGTGCACGAATCGATGAACTTCGTTTAAAAAGGTCAGTGTTTCAGCAAAATCGGAAAACGGCGGGGTAATAAATTCCAGTAACGCTTCAGAATAATCTGTGGTGATATAAGGATGAGTGAGTGCCGAACCTAAATAAGAGGGGTGATTTGTATTTGCAATCAATCCGTCGCTTGAAAGTCGCAGACTTTCCTTTTCGACCCCTTTCAGTCCCTTTCTTAATAAAGCGCCTTGATTGAGGACAAAAACCGATTCCGATAAACCGGGTGCCGGGATAGGCCTCATTTTGGTTTTTACCATGACAATTACCGCCTCTTTAAATAAATATAAGGCGTGAGCTATGAAGAAAACAAAACAACCTCTTGAGGGGGATGATTTACTACTTCATAACTCACTTGAGGCGAAGATTATCGAAAGGATGGCGATCTGTTAAATGGTTTAACTTAATAGTTTTATTAATAAATTTAATATTCTTGTTTCGGGAAAGATTTTCTTATGCGCCTATCTGGCAAATTCATTGTCGATTACATTGAATTAAAAACACTTATATACGAACGAATCGCTTGGCGCGATACTAGGCGTTGGCGGCTATTTAAGAAACTTGATATTGCCGTTTGTCGTAAAACGATAACGATTTACCGAGGGGCTACAAATCCTATATTTTTAGAGATGATAGGAGTGCTTCTCGGCGTAACGATTTTTTTTCGGAAGCTTTTAATTTCTTTGCCGCTCACAGCCGAGCTAGCTGTCAGGGTTAGTAAGCTTTCAGACACCAATTCGTTAAAGTCCGAGTGTTATTCTCATTGGTTCTCGCTAACCAGCACACTTCTTGTGAGCGCAGTTCTAGACAGATTGTCTGTTGTTTATTGATTGCACTCGGGTTGATATCGTTGGCAACAGCCAATGCTTGAAGATGTCATAGAACTGTCATGTTCCTGTAATAAAACAAACTTATCCTTAATATCGTTTCATCGACATAAGCGACAAGGGTTTCACATGACTAATAAATCGAAAGCATTGGCGGCATTATTGCCGGTTTTTATCAGTGGTATGGCTTTGGCCGACAGCGCTCGCGACTATATCACCATCGTTGGTTCGTCGACCGTCTATCCGTTTTCCACCGTGGTGGCGGAGCAGTTCGGGAAATCCTCGCAATTCAAAGCGCCAAAAGTGGAGTCCACCGGCACCGGCGGCGGCTTTAAGTTATTTTGCGGCGGTATCGGCGTTCAGCATCCCGATATCAGTAATGCTTCCCGCAGAATTAAAGCGTCTGAATTCGAGATATGCGAAAAGAACGGCGTTAAGGATATCGTCGAAGTTAAAATCGGCTATGACGGTATTGCCGTGGCGCACTCGAATCAATCAGTGCCGATGGAATTGACGCTGAAAGATATTTTCATCGCTTTGGCGAAAGAAATCCCGGATCCTCAAGGTGCCGAGAAAACAATTCCGAATCCTTATACGCGTTGGAATGAAGTCAATCCTAATCTTCCCGATAGTAAAATCGAGGTGTTGGGGCCGCCGCCGACTTCCGGTACGCGCGACGCTTTTGTCGAATTGGCGATGGAGGGCGGCTGTAAAACATTCCCTTGGATCAAGGCGCTGAAAGACAGCGATAAAAACGCCTATAAAGCTATATGTCATTCGATACGCGAAGACGGTGCATATATCGAAGCCGGCGAAAACGATAATTTGATTGTGCAAAAACTTGAAGCCAATCCGCTTGCTGTGGGTATTTTCGGTTTCAGTTTCCTTGACCAAAACAGCGATAAAGTGGCTGGCATCAAGGTTCAGGGAGTCGCCCCTGAATTCGAGGCGATCGCAAGCGGCGAGTATCCGATCTCCCGGCCGTTGTACTTTTATGTGAAGAAAGCTCATGTGGGTGTGATTCCGGGTATCGTCGAGTTCCTGCAGGAATTCAGCAGCGAAAAGGCTTGGGGAGAGGAAGGTTACTTGTCGGATAAAGGGTTGATTCCGATGCCCGATGCAGAACGCAAGCAATTTGCCGACGATGTAAAAAATCTGAAGTTGTTGAAGCTATAAATTCAATAGCTGCATAGACGGGAAAACCGAAACTGTTTTCCCGTCCTCTTACGAGATTCCGCTCAAGTCTTTATTCATGTCTCCTTCGCTTCTTCTCCTCATTTTATTACTGCTAAGCTATTGCGGCTTCCGGCTGGGGAAAAAACGCTCCCTTGCCTGTGTGGAAGGAAAGGTGCGTGATCTGCATTCATTACCGGCTTTCTACGGGTTTTATACGGCGTTGTGGAGTATCATTCCCGCCCTGATCGTGACCGTCGTCTGGCTTTCGTTGGAAGCGTCGTGGGTGGCTAATGCGGTTATCGCCGAGCTGCCGCAAGCTATCAGAGAGTTACCGGAATCGAGATTGTATCTGGTACTCAACGACATCAGAAACGTGGTCAATGGCACAACGCGTTCGACCCAGAGCGATCCGGTGATTCTGGATGCGGCCGAACGCTATCAGCAGTTGCAACGACTTAGCCATCATGCTCTGAGCTTGATAGCGATTACATTGTCGATTGCCGGTATTTGGTTTTCCAGTCTTCGTATCGACAAGGAACATAGAGCCCGAAATGCGGTGGAAAAAGCGATGACGGTGATGATGGTGATTTGTTCGACCATCGCGATTTTCACGACCATCGGTATCGTTTTTTCGGTACTTTTCGAGTCCATCCGCTTTTTTAAAGCGGTGCCGATAACCGATTTTCTGTTTGGGTTGGAATGGAGTCCACAGACGGCGATGCGTTCGGATCAGGTGGGTTCTTCAGGTGCATTTGGCGCGGTTCCGCTGTTTACCGGTACTTTGCTCGTGTCGCTGATCGCTATGATCGTCGCAGTGCCGATCGGGCTGATGTCGGCTATTTATTTATCCGAATTTGCCAGCCCGCAAGTGAGAGCGGCGGCCAAGCCGGCACTGGAAATTCTCGCCGGAATTCCGACCGTGGTTTACGGTTTTTTTGCCGCATTGACGGTGGCGCCTTTCATTCGGGAAACCGGAGCCAGCCTTGGCTTGTCGGTCTCTTCGGAAAGCGCTTTGGCGGCGGGACTGGTGATGGGCGTCATGATTATTCCGTTTGTATCGTCGTTGTCCGACGATGTGATGAACGCCGTTCCGCAATCGCTCCGTGACGGCGCCTATGCGTTGGGTGCGACGCAGGCCGAAACCATCCACCAGGTGATTTTTCCGGCCGCGCTGCCCGGTATTGTCGGCAGTATTTTATTGGCCGTCTCCCGCGCGATCGGTGAAACCATGATTCTGGTGATGGCGGCCGGTTTGGCGGCTAACTTGACGTTCAATCCGTTCGAAGCGGTCACCACTGTGACGGTGCAAATCGTCACGTTACTGGTCGGCGACCAGGAATTTGACAGTCCTAAGACACTGGCGGCATTTGCCCTCGGTTTGATCTTGTTCGTCGCGACGCTGATTCTCAACGTATTCGCCCTGTATATCGTCCGGAAATATCGTGAACAATATGAATAACTCTCCTTCCAACTCCGATGCCACTTCCGTTTCGGAAGGGCTTTCGACTTTCGATATCGTCCAAAAGAGTCTGGCAAAGAGAAGGGCTGCGGAACGCCGTTTCAAGTTTTACGGCATGGCAAGTATTGTTCTGGGGTTGATGTTTTTGCTGATTTTGTTTGCCGATATTTTCGGAAAAGGCTACTCGGCTTTTGTGCAAACTCAAATCAAGTTGGAAATTCATTTCGATCCCGCCATGGTGGATCCCGACGGCAGCCGAAGTGTGGAGACGTTGTCCAAAGCCGACTATAACGGATTGCTGAAAAAACACTCTTGACCATGTTTCCCGAAGCCAAGTCGCGGCGCGAGAAAAAAGATCTTTACGCCTTGGTCAGCAGCGGCGCTTCATTCCAGTTGAGAAGCATGACGATGAGCGATCCCGACTTGGTCGGAAAAACCGTCGATGTCTGGGTGCCTGCCAACGACGATGTCGATATGCTGTTCAAAGGCCATATCGACCGCACTGTCGACCAGAGCGACCGCCGCGTCAACGATAGGCAACTGGCTTGGATTGACCGACTGACGACGGACAAACGTATAGAGAAACATTTCAACACGGCATTTTTTACGTCCGGAGATTCTAGGGAGCCGGAGTTGGCGGGTATTCGCGGCGCACTGATGGGGTCGTTGTTTACGCTGATCGGAACGTTCTTCCTCTCGTTCCCGATCGGAGTGGCTACGGCGGTTTACTTGGAAGAGTTCGCCCCGGTCAATAAGTGGACCGACCTGATTGAAGTCAATATTAATAATTTGGCGGCCGTGCCTTCCATCGTGTTCGGATTGCTGGGACTGGCAATGTTCATCAATTTTTTCGGATTGCCGCGCAGTACACCGATCGTCGGTTGCTTGGTGCTGACGTTAATGACGCTGCCGACCGTCATAATCGCCGGTCGCGCTTCGTT
>JBNLEI010000104.1:0-2252 GCA_050304855.1 Methylococcaceae bacterium | reverse complement strand
GCTTCGAGCGGCGTAACGGCTTTAAGCGGTTCTCCCCTGTGGGCTGCCGATCAAAATTCCGATCAGGTCTACCAATTAGGCGAGGTCGTTGTTCAGGGTGAACAGCCGGGTGTCGAAGCCATTGCCACTGTTTATCAGGTTACTTCTCAGGATATCGAGCGAAAAGCGGCCAGGACACTGGACGAAGCGATCGAATTATTGCCCGGTGTCAATATTAGGACAGGCGGCGACGGCACGCCGCGTGTCGATGTTCGCGGATTCCGTACTCGTCAGGTTAAATTACTGCTTAACGGAGTGCCGTTCAATTCCAGTTTCGACGCGCAATTCGACCCGACTATGATACCGACCGAATCGATTGCTAAAATCAAACTGACTTCGGGCGTCAGCTCCGAACTTTACGGCGAAGGTGCCGAGGCCGCCGTCATCAATATCATCACCAAGAAAGGGGCTTCCGGTTATCATGCCCGCGCCGCCGGCGAAGTCGGCGATCGCGGCCATCAACGTATGTGGGGTAGTGTCTCCGGCGGTTTCGACAATGCCGACTTCATGGTTAGTCTGAGCCATCAGGACAAAGACGGCTTTCCGTTGTCCGACGATTTCGTACCTACCGACGAAGAAGATGGTGGTTTGCGCAACAATAGCGATCGGCGACGTACTAATGTTTATGCTAATGCGGGCTTTCGACCCGATGACGCTTGGAGTTTAGGATTGAGTTTTAATCATTCGCGGGGCGCACATGGTGTGCCGGGCAGTGTTATTAACGATAAAACCGATATCTTTGCCAGTTCGCCAAAATACGATCGTGTCGACTACGAAGCGACTTATGTGTCGCAATTGACCGTCGCCTACGATCCGGAAGGGCCGTGGTCTTCCAAATCCTGGGCGTATTTGAATGTTATGGACGAACAGAGCAACCGTTATGACGATAATACGTTGTCGTCAATGAGCGACCCGAACGTCAAAGGCACATTCGATCTGGATAATTCCACGCAAATCGCCGGTTTTCATACCCAGGCTGCCTATCAGCATGATTGGGGGGGGAGTTTGAGTTTCATGGCCGATGCACGCGAAGAACGTTGGGAGCAAAAAGGCAGTATTCGCGATATGGGTAATAAAAAGCCTTTTGCTTTGCGCAGCGTGGATGAGAATCACGATATCGGGATCGTGTCGGCCGCCGCGGAATTAACGCTTTCGCCCGTCGATAGATTGGGCGTCGTGTTGGGTTACGGTCATCATTGGCTGTTGCGGGACGATGAAGAAACCGGCGCTGACGATAGCTCCTTCGTCGCTGGCGTCCACTACGATTTGCCGACCGATACACGTTTACATGTATCTGCGGCCCGTAAAGTCAAAATTCCTTCAATCAATCAGCTTTACGACGTCAGTAGCGGCGATCCGAATCTGAATTCGAACATTCTTATCATTATGAGGCGGGTGCAGTTCAATCGTTGCCGGGCAATAGCGAGATCAAGATAGCGGGTTTTTTGACCGACGTCTCGAATTATATCGAAAAGGATAATGAAGGTATTTACCGGAATTTCGCCAAATATGAATTTCAGGGCGTGGAGGTGATGGCGCAAACCTATGCTATCGATCATTTGATGATTCGTACCAGCTATACCTATTTGCACAGTCGGGAACGCTTTGGCGGATTGGGGCGTGATGAGCTGCAATACCGTCCTCAGCACAAATTGGCGTTCGAAACGGAATATCAGTTCGGCTACGGTTTTTCCGGTTATCTAAATGTTATGCACGTCGCCGATGAGCATTATTATTCTAAAAACGAACCGGTGGAAAAAGCGATGCTAGAACCATATACGTTGCTGAATATGAAGTTGAATTACAATATCTATCAAGATATGGCGCAGGTTTATTTCGGTGCCGACAACATCTTGGATACCGATTATCAGGAAAGCGTTGCCTTGCCTCAGGCAGGAAGATTCGTTTACACCGGTTTGAAATTGAGTTACTAACAGGACTTTCGAAGTATAAGTCAAAGTGTATTGCTGCCGAACACGTGAGTTGGCAGTGGAAAAGTTCGGATTTCGCAAATTTTGCGCTAAAGAAAAGAATTTTTTCTGCGAATAACTAGGATTTTGTTAAAAAGTTTAGCCGGCATTAGCCGGCTAAAGCGCAAATTTCTTGGGTTGGTTTCAATGCTAAATAATTGATCATGGCGAATTATATTAAACGTTATAGAATCATATTGAATGTTAGTCTGGCGTGTGTTAGGATTTTTTTAATTCCGATGC
>JBNLEI010000103.1:0-17966 GCA_050304855.1 Methylococcaceae bacterium | reverse complement strand
CCGATTCTATACTGATCTATATTCTGTTGTTTCGACCTAATTGGTTTAACGGTGTGGTGGATAAACTATATTCACATTTGATGCCTGATCAAGCTTAATCCAGTCCTTTCAATTGCTGAAAAGCTTGGAAAGTGAAAGAGTTAGTCAAAGGAAGAATTTTTGCCTTTCAAAAGTATCGTGACAAACGATACAGCATCATTTGAGAGAGTACAGAGCTATTGCTCCGAATCAGTTGAGATACTGTAGTGCGCGGATGCAAGGACTAGTATACGAAGGCCTTGGTTACCTCAAGATTTTGCCACTTATTTGGAGTCATGGGCCTGAATGAGCGACAAAATAGCGGTGCGCCTGAAGAAAACTTGGAGTGTCTATCGTTTCATCACCGAAAGCCATTTGATTCTTCTCTTATTTTCAAGTAAATGCAATCCCTTGGTGGATTACATTTACTTGAGTCCCAATTCCTCGTTATTGATTTTCCATGGTTTTAATAAACGAATTGGCTTCGTCAATAGAGTTTTCCATTGCGGTAATCAGTGTAGATACATCCGATTTGACTGAATTGAGTTCGCCCTTTAAAGAGGCAATGGCTTGAGCGTTTAGGTTATGCTTTAAGTAAAGCACTTGATCTTTGAAAACGGCGAGAACCGGCTCAATTTTACTTTCGGCTCTTTTCATAGCAGCGATTAGCTGCTGGTAATGGTTTCTCGTGTTATCAAGTTTACGTTGGCTGCTTCTTTTTAACGAAGCGCTCGTATATTGGTTGAGTTCATCTTCCCACTCTTCGAATAAAGCCTCTGAAACATCTTCAATATCTTTAATGCGTTTTCTGACTTCTTCCGATTTATCGACGCTGGCGAGATATTCACTATTTAACTTATTGTAAATTTCTTCCAAATTACCACCGCTAAAATTGGTGGCAGCGGTAAATTGATCCAATGCATTTTTAAATTGTTCTTTGGTTTCTTCTTGAGTATCACGCGCTTTTTCTACACGATGCACCATCACGTCACGTTTTGGAATGCCGATTTTTTCCAGCGTGTTGTAGTAAACCGTTGAACAACCAGAGAGCAGTAAAAAAGTGAGTAAGGTGGCTAAAAAACTTTTTAATTTCATCATTAAATCCAGTTCTGGCAAAAATGTTTAATCATTATAAATCGGCGGATGATTTGACACTATGAACGAACGGAATAAGTTACAATTTGGCTGGATAGAAGACCGAAAAAATTTCATCAAACTGATCATAAACCTTATCCAAAATCAGATTGATTTGTTGTTCGGATATTCCGATGCTTTTCGAAATCAGACCATCGTGGTCGAGTTCTAGGTCGCTGTAATAATTTGCTAGTCTTGTGATGGACGCAATATTGCAGAATGTTTCAGTGTTGTCTGGATAATGGTGCAGTCGGATACTTTCTGAGATGACTTTAGGTAGATTCCAAAAACGACATAGCTCGGCTCCCATTTGGAAATGATCGAAACCGATGACGTCTTTTTCCATGGTTACCTCATCATCCCATTTGATTTCCGGTTTTGCTTGAAGTTGAAGCGAAACTTCTCGGGCCAGTTCTGGAATGCGTCTCAAAAAAACCAGGTGACCAATATTGTGCAATAAGCCGCATACAAATGCGGCATCATGGTATTGCTTTCCCAGGATTGCGTCTAATTCTTTCGATATTAGGGCACACCTTAAGCTTTTGGCCCAAAAATCATGCATGGAGATTAGATTGCCAGGTAATTTCGAGAACCGTTCAATAATGATTGTACTCAGTACCAGGTTTTGTAAGTCCACGCTACCAATGATGGTGATAGCTCGGCTAATGGATGTTATGCGGGCCGGAAAACCATAAAAAGCGCTATTGACGATCTTCAATAATTTAGCGGTTAAAGACGGATCATTTTCAATGACAAAAGCTATTTCATTAGCATTTTTACTGGCATCTTCGATGATTTTTTTTAGTTCGAAATAAATGGCGGGCGGCGATGTCAGTTGCAAGTCGCCTTTGAGCAGATCCGACATAGTTAAATCAGTTTGTAAAGAAATGGACATAACCTACCTATCTTTCAATTTTTTTAAATCAGCCTATACTGTGAGAGAGTTGTTTTGGGCACAAACTGAATTTTTACTAAAATTAGTCGTTTTGGCGATAATTACAAGAATTGCATTGAAATAGTCTGAAAATTATTGATATTTGAGGCAAAAATACAAAATTTTGAGGTATATTATCGCGATGCCGCTTGCAAAGGAGATTTTGCAAGCAAAAATATAATTGCTTGGTCGCACTATTATGGTTTATTTCAATACGTTACAAGAAGCGTTA
Source organism: Methylococcaceae bacterium (assembly GCA_050304855.1). Lineage (GTDB taxonomy): Bacteria > Pseudomonadota > Gammaproteobacteria > Methylococcales > Methylomonadaceae > Methylomarinum. The sequence goes on along the minus strand of JBNLEI010000103.1, from coordinate 15,648 downwards.
ATCATTGTTGCCGAACATGAGGAGGATACCTCAAATCAAATTAAAGCAGTATTGAATCAAAAAGGTTACGAAAACGTCCAGATTGCTGAAGACGGCAGTAAAATCTACGAAATTTTAAGAACTTTCTATAATAGGCCGGAACAAATCGGCTTGATTATTATTGATGAAAATTTGCCGCAGTGTCAGCTTAAAGAGCTTTTTCAGACCCTAACCTGTTCTCCGGATGGAACGGTTATCCCTTTTATTGTCTTAAGCCAGACGGCTAGGCAGCCAAACTACTATTGTGATCAAGACATTTGTCATATTCACACAGGGTGCTTAATTTATTCGACGCAATTTCCGTTAAATTTTCAAGAACTGTTGATTGTTGTTGATTTCCAACTTGGTATGAAGCATGAGCGTTTGCTTCGGCACAAACAGGAAGAGAGGCTGATCAATGAGTTGGCTGAACGTAAAATTGTTGATTCAAAATTAAAATATCTTGTTGTTCATGATGAATTAACGGGGTTGTTCAATCGTAATAACTTTGAAAAGCAGCTCAAGTTAATTCTGAATCGTGATAAAAAAATCGCCCAGAACGGTGCATTACTATTCATCGACATTGACCGGTTCAGTATGATCAACGAACTGGAAGGATTTGAGGTTGGTGATCGTTTATTGGTTGAATTGGTTGTGTTGATCAGAAAAATCGTTTCAACCAAAAATCTGTTCTCACGAATCGGTTCAGACGAATTTTGTTTGTTTCTTGAGAAATGTAGCGAAATTCAAGCTTTGTCGTTTGCTTCCAAGATCAAAAAAGCCGTGGAGGAATTTCGATTTTTTACCGGTGAAGCCTGTTATAGCGTGACCATTTCAATTGGCGTGACGACGTTAACTTCATCCAGCCATGTCTACCATCCCAGCGAATTGGTTTTGAGAGCCCGCCAAGCGTGCAATACGGCAAAAGAAAATGGTCGGAACATGCTATGGTTGTTTAACGATAATGATATCGCAGTAAGAGAAAGAAGGCGTGACATTTATTGGGCGCCGTTAATCAAAAAAGCTCTGCTGGATAAGGACTTGTTTCTGGTTTATCAACCTGTTGTCGAGTTGGATAGCGGTCAAATCTCTCACTATGAAGCCTTAATCCGGATGAAAGGTGATGATGATGTGATCATTCCTCCTCACCAATTTATCCCGGTTGCTGAGAGAATGGGGTTGATACACAGTATCGACCTGTGGGTTATCGAGACGGCGATTGAATTTCTCGCCGGATTGCCGGCTGAATTATCACATATATCGTTAGCGATTAACTTATCCAGCTTAGCTTTCCAGGACACTGCATTACTGCCGACTCTGAGGGAGAAACTTGAATTGACCTGGGTCGATGCCGGACGCCTGACTTTTGAAATTACCGAAACTGCCGCAGTGGAAAATTTTGAAAAAACGCGGGAAATGATTGATGAAATCAGGGCGTTAGGATGCAAATTTGCATTAGATGATTTCGGTGCTGGTTTTTGTTCGTTCAATTACCTTAAAAGTTTTCCCGTTGATTACGTCAAAATCGACGGCCAATTTATTCTCAATCTTATCAACGATGAAACGGATCAGGTTTTGGTCAAGTCAATGGCCGAGATTGCGACACAGCTGGGTAAGAAGACCATTGCCGAATTTGTGGAAACGCCGAATACGATCAAAAAACTTAAAGAACTTGGTATTAATCTCGGACAAGGCTACATCTTTGGCAAACCGGATACCCGTTTATTACAAAGTAATAGCGTCTCCATCAAAAAGTTGATGCACAAGCCTTTCAAGGACTCCAGTTTGGCTCCTTAATTTTCGATTGGCAGTTGTTAGGCTGATGTTTTTTCGGATGCAAAATAAGCTGGCTTTATGAGAAGTTAGAGCAAACATTTTGCTTCCTAGTTATGGAAGGGACTTTTATTTAAGTCAATTCTCGGATTTATTGACTTCGATTTCGCCATTCAGTCGCGATTCAGCCGTAAATATTAGATAATAAGCACTCATTTCACCGGAGTGTCAAAAGCTTGTTGGTTTAATTCCGGTATCTATCATTTATTGTCTGAGATTTAATGGCGAGAAAAGCGAAACGCAAAGTAAAAACCAGTAGAAAAAATGGACGAAAGGTGCGGATGTCATGGTTTAAAAAAACCTTGATTTATAGCATGCTCATTTTCGGATTTATATTTTTTTCTTATCTCGGCTACCTTGATTATACCGTCCGCAAACAATTTGCTGGCAAGCGATGGTCAATTCCTGCGCGGGTCTATGCCAATCCGGTCGAGTTGTATACCGGCTACGAACTCAATCTAAATAAATTTGAAGATTTGTTGTTACAACTCAATTATCGGCATGATTATCATTTATCGTCACCCGGAACCTATTATAAAAAAGACAATCAAGTTTACCTTAAGACCAGAAGCTTTAGCTTTTGGGACGCTCCTCAGCAAAGCCAACCGCTAAGAATTGCTTTCAGAGGCTCCTCAATCGGCAAAATCGTTAGTCTGACTAATTCCGGCGAGTTACCAATTTTTCGGATGGAACCGCTGCAAATCGGAAGTTTTTATCCGACCCGTAAAGAAGACAGAATCTTGATCAAGTTAGAGAATACGCCGGATTTCTTAATTAAAGGATTGTTAGCTACCGAAGACAGAGATTTCTATCAACATCATGGAATTTCGTTCAAAGCCATCGCCAGAGCACTGTGGGTAAATTTGAAGGCCGGCGGTGTCGTTCAGGGCGGCAGTACCATTACTCAACAATTAGTGAAGAACTTTTACCTGACTTCAGAGCGAAGTCTGTGGCGTAAAGTCAACGAAGCGTTAATGGCGTTGATTCTCGAATACCGCTTCGAGAAAGACGATATTCTGGAAGCCTATTTAAATGAAATTTATTTGGGACAGGATGGCGCCAGTGCTGTTCACGGATTCGGTTTGGCCAGTGAATTTTATTTCGGCAGACCTTTAGAAAATTTGCCGCTGCATCAAATTGCGACCTTGGTTGCTTTAGTCAGAGGACCTTCATATTACGATCCGAGACGTTACACTGAAAGAGCTATCAAGCGAAGAAACCTGGTGTTGGAGGAAATGCACCGACAAGGGTTTATTACAAAGAAACAAGCCATCGACGCAAAGAAGGAAAAACTATCTGTCATTTCGAGGGCGCATCGTTCGGCAAACCGCTATCCGGCGTTCATGGATTTAGTGAAAAGACAATTGAGACAGGAATACAGGGAGGAAGATTTAACCTCCGAAGGTTTGAAAATTTTCACGACACTGGATAGTACCGTTCAAGATACACTACAAGCGACGGTAAAAAATAAACTGAAACAACTGGAAACAAAGCCGAAGACAGAAAAGTTAGAAACCGCTGCTATCGTGACTCGCCGCGAGGGTGGCGAAATTGTTGCTTTAGTTGGCAGTCGTCATGCTTTTTCGGCTGGGTTTAATCGGGCTCTCGATGCGGTCAGGCCGATCGGCTCATTGATAAAACCGGTTGTTTATTTGACGGCTCTGGAATATCCCGAAAAATATACCATTACCAGTAAAATCAGTGATACTTCGATTGAAGTTAAGGGGCCGAAAGGCAAGGATTGGAATCCGAAAAATTACGATAATACCGAGCACGGCGAAGTAGAATTACATACTGCACTGAGCCAATCCTATAACTTGGCGACAGTTCGGGTCGGTATGGATGTCGGTATAGCCAGAATCGCTAAAACTCTGCGTGATTTGGGGGTTACGAGAGAGGTTGACTTGTATCCCTCCTTGCTATTGGGCGCTTCTCCTTTAACGCCGTTGGAAGTCACTCAGCTCTACCAGACTTTGGCCGGAGACGGTTTTGCGACCCCGTTACGTTCGATTAGAACGGTTGTCGCCTCTGACGGCGAAAGATTGCAAAGTTACCCTTATACCGTTCGACAGACTGTCGATTCGGCATCGACTTATTTAACCAATACGATATTGCAAGAAGTCATGACCGAAGGCACCGGCCGTTCCGCTTATCTTTACATGCCCAGAGATCTGGCGTTGATCGGTAAAACTGGGACGACCAATGAACTGAGAGACAGTTGGTTTGCTGGCTATAGCGGCGATTATCTGTCGGTGGTTTGGGTTGGCAGGGACGACAACAAGCCTTCCGGACTGACCGGTGCCAGCGGTGCATTGCAGGTCTGGATCGATTTGATGAAAAAGATTGCCAAGCAGCCGGTAAACTTGATTCCGCCGGATAATATTGAAGTGCAATGGATCGATCACGAGAACGGATTGTTGGCCAATGAATCCTGCGAAAATGCGGATCAATATCCTTTCATTTCGGGATCGGCTCCGTCTACCTTTTCCCCCTGTTTAGAAACTGCCGTCGATAAGGCAAAAAACTGGTTCAATGACTTCCTGCAGGATAATTTCCAATGATGGTTTTTCGATCACTTACATTTTTGTTAGCGTTCCTAAGTTCAGTTGCAATTGCCAATGCTGCTGAAACACCCGAACAGCAATTGAAATCGTTTTTGGCCGCGACTCATTCGCTGATTGCCGATTTTAAGCAAGTTTCCTTCGACCAGGACGGAAATCCGGCACAAACCAGTTACGGTATTTTTTATTTGAACAGGCCCGGTAATTTCCGTTGGCAATATCAAAAGCCGTTTATTCAGGAAATCATTTCCAACCATGGGAAAGTCTGGTTTTACGACGCCGATCTCGAACAAGTTACGATTAAAGCGGTGGATGATTCCCTTGGCTCGACACCTGCCTTGTTATTGAGTGGCGAGGTCGACCTTGAGGAAAGTTTCATTATGGATCAACAAGGCAAGGATGAAGATTTGGATTGGATAAAACTGTCGCCTAAAAACGAAGAAAGCGGATTCAAATACATTCTTATCGGCTTGAGCGACGGCGTGCTGGCCGGAATGGAACTGAGCGACAATTTCGGCCAATTAACACGGATATATTTCACTAATTTACAATCGAATCCGGTATTGAAAGATGAGATATTTCAGTTTACACCACCTGCCGGTGTCGATATCTTAGAACAGAAGTAAAATAAATAATGACGCAACAATGGCTCAATTAAAGGAGATAATCCAGCTTGGCAATCCGTTGTTAAGAGAGACGGCTAGGGTCGTCGATGACCTGGATTCCGTTCGCCATGTGATTTCCGATATGCATGAACTACTGGCGGGCAGCAACGGAGTTGGTTTGGCTGCACCGCAGATCGGAGAATCTTGGCGTATCGTTATTGTTGCCTCCAGGCCTTCGGCGAGATACCCCAAAGCACCCCTGATGGACCCGGAAGTGATGATCAATCCGGTTTATGAAGTAATTGATCGGCAATTGGATAAGGATTGGGAAGGCTGCTTGAGTATTCCCGGAATCAGAGCATTGGTACCCCGATATCGTGCTATCCGGATTAATTATCTTAACGGCGGGGGAAAGCCTTGCGAAGCGACATTGCAGGATTTTGTCGCACGAATCTTTCAGCATGAATACGACCACCTAGACGGAAAGGTGTATTTGGACCGCGTCGAAAACAATCGCGACATCGTTGCCGAAAGCGAATATTTGAAACTGTTTAAGACATAACTGAAGCTCAGTAAAGCAGCGGGACCGTTATTGGCCGGTCCCGCCGTCAATGGGTTTTAATTGATGCGGACGGCTATTGAACCGCCGGCAGTAGCTTTAACCGCACAGAACTTGAATTCCGGGATTTTGGCCGAGGGGTCCAGTGCCTCATTGGTAATAAGATTGGCACTGGCTTCGTTATAGCAGAAAGCCATGAAGAAACTACCACGCTGGATGCCCAGGTCTCCGCGTGCGTATGCGGTAATTTTTCCCCGGCGGGATTCGATCGTGATCAGGCCTCCCGGCTGGATCCCTAATTTTTGTAAGTCTTCCGGATGAATGGTGACGACCGGATCCGGCTCTATGGCGTCCAGCGTGGTCGAATGTCGAGTCATACTGCCGGTATGCCAATGCTCCAACTGACGTCCGGTGATAAATATCCAAGGGTATTCGTCATCCGGCATTTCATCCGCATGAATATATTCCGCCGGTACGAATTTGCCTTTGCCGGATTGGGTCGGAAAGCCGTCGGTAAAAATGACCGGTTGACCGGGGTCGCCAATTTTTTCCAGCGGATAGGTCAGTGAGTCTTCATTTTCCAGCCGTTCCCAGGTCATCCCGGCAATGCTGGTCATCGCCTGGCGCATTTCGTTGAATACATCTTCGGGACCGCTGTAATTCCATCCGCAGCCCAAGCGGTTGGCGATTTCCTGGATAATCCACAAATCCTGTTTGGCCTCGCCGGGCGGATTTACCGCCTGACGACCCATTTGGACGCGACGGTCGGTATTGGAGAAAGTACCGGTTTTTTCGTAGAACGCCGAAGCCGGTAAGATGACATCCGCGAAACCGGCGGTTTCAGTCAGAAATATATCCTGAACCACCAAGTGTTCGAGTGAGGCTAAGGCTTCCCTGGCATGATTCTGGTTGGGATCGGACATGGCGGGGTTTTCTCCCTCAATGTACATACCGTAAAGTCTTCCATCCAGAATAGCGTGGATCATTTCTACCGTCGTCAAGCCGCGTTGGGGGTCTAACGTGGCATCCCAAAGTTTTTCATACTTGGTTTGGAATTCAGGATTTTCAACCGACTCGTAGTCCGGATAGACCATCGGAATCAAACCGACATCGGATGCGCCTTGCACGTTATTTTGCCCTCGTAACGGGTGCAGACCGGTGCCGGGTCGGCCAATTTGGCCGGTCATTAGTGCCAACGAGATTAAGCAACGAGCGTTGTCGGTTCCGTGAATATGTTGCGATACGCCCATTCCCCAAAGAATCATAGAAGCACTGGAAGTGGCATACAAACGGGCAACCTCGCGAATAGTGTCGGCCTCGATACCGCAAATGGGAGCGACTTTTTCCGGACTATAATGACGCAAATGTGCTTGCATTTGTGCGAAATCTTCGGTGTATTTACCAATGTAAGCGTCATTTTGGAGATTCTCGGCAAGAATGACGTGCATAATGCCATTTAGCAGAGCAACGTCGGTGTCGGGACGGAACTGCAATACATGCGAAGCATACTTGGCAATGGCCGTGCGGTTGGGATCCATCAGAATAATTTTGGTGCCTTTGTTGGCCGCATTTTTCATGAAGGTCGCGCCGACCGGATGATTGACTGTTGGGTTGGAGCCGATAATGATAACAACTTCGGCCTGGCTGACGTCGGAAACCGGATTGGACACAGCACCCGAACCGAGGCACTCCAACAATGCGACGACGGAGGAGGCATGGCAAAGACGAGTACAGTGGTCGACATTATTGGAGCCGAAACCGGTACGCACCAACTTCTGAAATAAATAAGCCTCCTCGTTACTTCCTTTGGCGGAGCCAAGTCCGGCCAAGGCTTTTTTCCCTTTTTCCTCGCGGATTTTTTTCAAACCGTTGGCGGCAAAATCGAGCGCTTCTTCCCAACTGGCTTCACGGAACACTTTGTCGATATCGTTCGGATCCAGCAGTTTGGTAGTTTTGGCAACGCCATCTTTCCGGATTAACGGTTTGGTCAAGCGCAATGGATTGTCGATGTAATTAAATCCAAAACGGCCTTTCACACACAGGCGGAAATGATTGGTGTAACCGTCGCGTCCCTCGGTGTAGAGAATTTTATTGTCTTTGACATGGTAGCTGATCAGACAACCGACACCGCAATAGGGGCAGGTTGAATTGACGACTTTGTCGGCAACTTCAAGCCCGACATTAGCGGACGGCATCAAAGCACCGGTAGGACAGGCCTGGACACACTCGCCACAACCTACGCAACTGCTGGCTCCCATTGGATCGGCGATATCGAAGACAATCTCGGAATGAGCTCCTCGATTGGCATAGCCGATGACATCGTTCATTTGTTCTTCGCGGCACGCTCTGACGCATCGTGTGCATTGAATGCAGGCATCGAGATTGACGGCAATAGCCGGATGAGAAAGGTCCGCTTCGGGTTGTGGGCGCGAAGGGAAGCGCGGTGCACCGACCTCCATTTTGTCGGCCCAGTAATCCAATTCAGAATTCAGTTTATAAGGCGATTTGCTTTGTTCCGGCATGTCGGATTTAAGCAGTTCAAGAACCAGTTTCTGAGCTTTAACGGCCCGCTCGCTGCCGGTTTGCACTTCCATGCCGGCCGTCGGCATGCGACAGCACGACGGAGCCAGGGTTCTTTCACCCTTGATTTCGACAACGCAGGCACGACAGTTGCCGTCCGCACGCATTCCTTCTTTGTAGCAAAGATGCGGAATCTCTTTACCCAGCCTTTTTGCGGTTTGCAATAAACTCTCGTCCTGATAGGCAGATACTTGTTCACCGTCCAGTGTAAAGTCGACGGTTGCCTTGTTCATAAATTCTGGATTTGCAGCCATTGTTAACTCTCCACTTCAGTGGTTTGGATCAATTCTTCCGGGAAATATTTGATGACGCAACGTAAAGGGTTAGGTGCGGCTTGTCCGAGTCCGCAGATCGACGCATCGGTCATTACTGTCGATAATTCTTCAAGTAAATCGGTGTTCCAGTTCGATTGCTCCATCAATGTGGCGGCTTTAGCGGTGCCCACACGACACGGTGTACATTGGCCGCAGGATTCCTCCTCGAAGAATTTCATGGCATTCAGGGCCAGGTCTCTGGCTTTGTCTTGCTCTGAGAAGATTACGACCGCAGCCGAACCGATAAAGCAGCCGTAAGGGTTCAATGTATCGAAGTCCAAGGGGATGTCTCCCATCGAAGCCGGTAAAATGCCGCCTGATGCGCCACCCGGGAAGTAGCCGTAGAATTGATGGCCTTCCTGCATGCCGCCGCAATATTCTTCGATAAGTTCTCTAACCGTAATCCCGGCTGGGGCGAGATGTACACCTGGTTTGTTGACTCGGCCGGAAACGGAAAATGAGCGTAAACCTTTGCGTTCGTGGCGGCCGAAGGATGAAAACCATTCCGGGCCTTTTTCGATAATATCCCTTACCCAATAAACCGATTCCATGTTGTGCTCCAACGTCGGTCGTCCGAACAGACCGACTTCGGCCAGAAACGGAGGTCGTAAACGCGGCATTCCGCGTTTGCCTTCGATCGATTCAACCATTGCCGACTCTTCGCCGCAAATGTAGGCACCTGCGCCGCGGCGGAGGTGGATAGGCGGTAATTTATATTTGTCGGAAGGCGGGTTATTTTGTAGATTCGCTATTTCGCGGGTCAGAATTTGTCGGCATCCGGCATATTCGTCTCGCAGATAGACATAAATTTCTTCGCAGCCGACCGTTAGCGCCGCAATCAACATGCCTTCCAAAAAACGATGCGGGTCGCGCTCGAGATAATGGCGGTCTTTGAAAGTTCCCGGCTCGCCTTCATCGATATTAACGGCCATCAGACGCGGGCCCTTGAAGCCACTTACGATGCGCCATTTTCTGCCGGCTGGGAAGCCGGCGCCTCCTAACCCCCGCAGGCCTGAGTCCTCCATTTTTTTGATAATGGTTTCGGGCTCGATTTTGCCTTCCAGAAGATTTTTCAACGTACGGTAGCCGCCATCGGCTAAGTAATGTTCCAGACTTAAATAATCGGCGACTTTAGCTTCTATATCGTTCTTGCCAACTGCTTCGGTGACCGTTGCAACGCTGGCTTGATCAATCGGATTTTGGCCGACCACGGCAACCGGAGCATGCTGGCAACGACCGACGCAAGGGACTTTTTGAACTCTAACCTTATTGGCAAGCCCTTGTTCCAATGCGTGAATTAGATTTTCGGCTCCAGCCATTGCGCAAGAGAGCGATTCGCAGACTCGTACGGTTAATGATGGAGGAGGCGTTTGACCCTCTTTGATAACATCGAAATGGTGATAGAAAGAGGCGACTTCATAAACTTCGGCCGGAGACAGATTCATTTCATGCGCCAGTGCGACCAGATGTTTAGACGAAATGTGTTTATAGTGATCCTGAATCTTGTGAAGATGCTCGATGAGTAAATCTTTCTGACGTGATTCGCTACCTAACAGCGATCTGACTTCTTCCAGAGCGGACAGGTCAACGGAATGGCCTTTAGGACCACTACGCTTTTTTCTGCTGATCTGTTCCGGGGATATTTTTATCACTGCCACACGTAATTCCTCCAAACTGGTTAGGTCTTAAAGAAACGGCTGTTTTTCCATGCTGTTTCCAGGAAGTTTTCTTTTCAGCCATGTTGAAACGCATGGCAAAATTAACGCACTTTAACGTATCTGTAATATTTGTTTCAAATAATCATTTTTTAGGCCATTCATCACGATAAATGATATTATCATTCCCTAATATTTTTGCTTAACCGAATTATAGTCAGTATATTATTGCCGAGTAAAAAAGTCAGGAATTTAATTTGAATCCGAATCATTTGCTTACGTTTGCCGTGGTTGCGAAAAATAAGAGTATTACTCAAGCTGCTCAGTTTTTGCATTTGGGGCAGCCTGCGGTTTCTGGACAACTTAAATTATTGCAAACGGAAGTGGGAGAACCGCTTTACGAACGTAAAGGGCATCAGATCGAGTTAACTCCGGCAGGACTTGGTTTGCTTGAATTTGCTGAGAAGATGTACAGCGATTATACGCAAGCGCTGGATTATGTGCGTTGCCTAAAAGGCGTTAATGCCGGTAGTTTGCGGATTGGTGCTACCAGCACGTTGGCAAGTTTTTATTTACCTAAATATTTAGTGCAACTGCAAGCGGAGCATCCCGGTATCCAAGTTTTTATGGAAACCGTGGATACGCGCGAAATCGTCCGCAAGATGCATGACTATGACTTGGGATTTGTCGAAGGACCGGTTGCCGTTGACGCGTTACCGGCGCATCATGAAGTAATTCCGTGGTTGGACGACGAAATTGTGTTGATTTTGGCCGAAGACCATCCGCTGACCCGACAATATCCGGAAGCAGTTCCGCTTCAGGTTTTTGCCGAACATCAGGTGATATGGCGGGAACCGGGGTCGGGCGCGCGCCAGGCGGTGCAAAAAGCGTTAAGTGATGCCGGCATCGTTGCGCCGGTCAAGATCGAAGTAACCGGTGTGACAGGGGTGAAAGAAGCAGTCAGAGCCGGCATGGGAATCGGTTTTGCGTCCTCAAAAGCCTTGCGGCATGAGAGTAAAGGACTGGTTTCCCGGCGCATCAATCCGCCGGAGGGATTGCCATGGCATTTGAATATTGTTGCGCCGAAAAAACCCGCTCAATCCAGAGTGGCCAAGGCTTTTTTGGCGCTATGTTTTTCCGAATGAGAGTTTGTATGAGATTGTTAGTTTGGGTATCGCTATTACTTTTTAACGGATTGATCGAAGCGCAGGCGGCGCTAAAAATTGAAGAAGTTGCTCCGGGCATTTTTCTGCATTTTGGCGAACATCAATTGCCCGATCGAAAAAATCACGGCGCCATCGCTAATATCGGTTTCATCGTCGGCGATCAATGTGTGGCTGTAATCGATACGGGCGGTAACCCCCAGCAAGGTATTGATTTGAAAAATGCCGTTCGCGAAACGACCGATAAACCCGTCTGCTACGTCATCAATACGCATGTTCACCCCGATCATATTTACGGCAATGCCGCCTTTAAAGGTAAAGAGGTGCATTTCGTCGGCCATCACAAATTGGCCAGAGCGATGTCGACCCGAGGCCAATACTATATCGATAAAGCCGGAGAGCAGTTGGATATCGCATTAACACCAGCCGATATCATTCCACCCGATATGCCGGTTAAAAAGCACATGACCATCAATCTGGGCAATCGTGAGTTGGTACTGACAGCGCATCCCACCGCTCATACCGATAATGATTTAACGGTTTATGACAAAAAGACCGATACCTTATGGTTGTCCGATTTATTGTTTATCGAACATTTACCGGTTATCGACGGTAGCATCAAAGGCTGGCTAAATGAACTCGAACGTTTAGAAAAACAACATTACAAGTACGTTATTCCGGGCCATGGGCCTCTGGTGACTCATTGGCCTCAGGCGATGCAGCCGCAAAAAGAATATTTGACGCGGTTGCTGACGGAAATCAGGGAGATGATCAAACAAGGTAAGTTCCTAGAAGAAGCGGTTAAAACTGCAGGCCTGCCTGATCGGCAGCATTGGAAACTGTTTGATGAGTTTCACAGGAAAAATGTTACTACTGCCTTTGCCGAATTGGAGTGGGAGGATTGACCTGTTCTGGTTAGGGTAAGGTTTGAAATTTCGGAGGTCGGTTATTTACTCGAAAAAGATCACTGAATTCAAAAATCACAGTCGACTCTTCCGCGCTTCGGGCACTAGCCGATTGCCTCATCGGTCTGATTTAGACTCGTCCGCTGATTGTCCGATAACGGCGATATAAACCTTATTTCATGTTAATTTGTTAAAAAGAGAATGAAAATGAAATTCAAGCAATTGTTTTTATTATTAATGATGTTTCCCGTCTTGACCTTTGCCGCGCAGGACGAAAAAAAATGGATTAACGAATTGAAACCGCAGTTTTTTGCCGGTAAAAACGTTCAGGAAACCGACGATATAATTGCCATCGAAGCCCCTTATAGAGCTGAAGACCCGGCTCTGGTACCGTTAAAAATCATTAGCAAAATTCCTCAAACCGAAAAGAAATATATCAAGAAAATTCTGGTATTAGTCGACAAAAATCCGTTTCCTTTCGTTGGTGAATTCGAATTTACGCCGTATAGCGGAAAAGCCGATTTGGCCATGCGCGTCAGAGTTAACACCTATAGCTACGTACGTGCCATTGCCGAATTAAACGACGGCTCCTTATATATGAGTAAAAAGTTTGTCAAAGCCAGTGGGGGGTGTTCCGCACCGATTGGTGCCGATCTCGATGCGGCAATGAAGCGTTTGGGTAAAATGAAATTTCGCTTGGATGAGGGCGTAAAGTCGGGGCAACCCACGATGGCGCAGTTGTTGATCAGTCACCCGAATATTACCGGTATGCAAATGGATCAAGTGACTCGTTTTATCAAGAAATCGCATTTTGTTGATCAGGTGAAAGTGACTTTTAACGACAAACCGGTATTGACGGCTAAAACCGATATCGCAATCAGCGCCGATCCGAATTTCCGTTTCTATTTCGTGCCGGATGGCGAAGGCGAACTAAAAGCTGAATTCAGCGATACGACTTGCGAACAGCCGACCAGTCGCGATCGTTGCAGCAAGCTCAGTCATTTCGTCAAAACCGAAATCATTAAACCGTGACGATTCACTAAATTTTCTTTTGAAAGGTATCGGCGGCATTTCTGTCGCCGACAATGGCATGGTGTCTGCCCGATTCCTGTGGCGGGAATGTCCGAGAGTTAAATATAAAGGCTATAACAATAATGGAAATTGTGGCATTATGCTCGCCTTTTCCGTCAATCGGCGATTTTAGTGAAGCCAATTACGGGCGTTAATTTTTCGATTCAAATGCCGGCACAATCAGGCTAACCGATTGTTCCACAAATGATACAGAGAAAATCATGTCAAAAGATATTCGTATTGAACGTTTAAGTGGCGAAAAACTGGTCAAATATATTCCGGAACTGGCTAGACTGCGGATAGAGGTGTTTCGAGATTTCCCTTATTTATACGATGGCGATTATGAGTATGAGGAAAAATATCTGCAAACCTATATCAATTGTCCCGAAAGCGTCATCGTGCTCGCTTTCGACGGCGACAAAATCATCGGTGCTTCAACCGCGATTCCGTTGAAATATGAAACCGATGAAGTGAAAAAACCTTTTATCGAAAACGGTTACCATCCGGATGACGTGTTTTATTGCGGAGAATCGGTATTGAATAAAGCGTACCGAGGTTTGGGAATAGGTGTTCGTTTTTTTGAAGAGCGTGAAGCCCATGCAGAGGATCTTGGCGGCTTCAAACACATTTGTTTTTGCTGCGTCGAACGCCCGGTCGATCATCCGCGCAGGCCGGCCGATTATGTTCCGCTCGATGCGTTTTGGAACAAACGCGGTTATTTCAAACATCCCGAATTGAAAACCACTTACACCTGGAAAGATTTGGACGAAAGTGAAGCTACGCCTAAACCGATGACTTTTTGGTTGAAGGAAGATCATGGTTAAAATCGCCACCGCTCAATATGACGTCGGTTTTCTGGAAAACTGGCAACACTACGAAAATAAAGTCAAACGCTGGGTAGACGAGGCGGTTGAAGAAAAAGCCGAGCTGTTGTTGTTCCCCGAATACGCCAGCATGGAGTTGGCCTCACTGTTTCCCGAATCCGTTTATTCTTCGCTGGCTGAGCAGCTCAAGGCGCTACAAAGTTTGTTGCCCGAGTTTTTGAAATTGCATTCGGAATTGGCGGTTCAACACAACATCTATATTCAGGCCGGAACTTTTCCGGTCAAAATGGAAAGCGGCGGTTATCGCAACCGGGCCTATTGGTTTACGCCGGGAGGAGAGGTCGATTACCAGGAAAAGCTGATGATGACGCGTTTCGAGAACGAGGAATGGTTGATCGAAGCCGGCCAGGAAATACGCGTTTTTGAAACCCGTTTCGGTAAAGTCGGAATCAACGTTTGTTACGACAGCGAGTTTCCGCATTATGCTCGGCAGATGGTGGAACAAGGGGTTTCATTAATCCTGGTACCGAGCTGTACCGACACCAGAGCCGGTTATTACCGGGTTCGCATCGGTTGTCAGGCCAGAGCGCTGGAAAATCAATGTTACGTCGTGCAGTCACCATTGGTCGGCGATGCGGAATGGTCCGAAGCTGTTGATGTCAATTGCGGCGCGGCCGGTGTTTATACCCCGGTTGATAGAGGTTTCCCCGACGATGGGATTCTAGCAATAGGCGAGTTTAGTAAAGCGCAGTGGGTGTTTGCCGATTTGGATTTGGAAAAAATGGAACGGGTGAGGTTGGACGGGCAGGTCTTTAATTACAAGGATTGGCCTAAACAATTTGAAGCGAAATAACTTAGTAGCCCTTTTCAAATAAAAACACCGGATCATTTCAATGGTTAATGCTCCGGTGTTTGCTTATTTTTGTCGGTTATTTTAATCAGAATAAATGGCTGCGGATCTCCGCTTCGTTTTGATTAACCAAGTTTTTATCGAGACTTTGAATAACCATTTTTTTTGCCTGATCGGACAGATTGTCTCTTAATAGACCGAGAAATCTGGGCGGGCATACCAATATCAACTGTTCCAGCTTGCCCTGATTACGGGCTTTTTCCACTTTGTCGGCGATTTGTTTGGCGAAGCCGATAGTGGCTTGTTCTTTTGGGCTAGTATGAGGTTCCATAGCATGTTTATTTCCTGACAGGCCGCTGGTAACGGTTCGTCCCGGTAGGTCCGAAGTCAGCTCGGCCTCGATCGGATTTTCGCTGCCGGCGAATCCGTTGCTCGCGATGCCCACGCGCAGGTTGCGCTGCTTTTCGCGCGGCAGGTTGCGGATGTGCTCGATGCGTGCGGCGCCCAGCACCGCCCGCCGCGACAGCCGGGCGGCGGACATGCCGCTCTTGCGCGTGGTCCGCCCCAGCGACGAGCCGCGCGAGAACTTCGCGATCTCGATGTCCACGCTCTCCATGACCCGCTCGACTTTCTCTTCCGCCTCGCCCAGCGTGTCGGCCTCGGCGAAGGTCCAGCCCAGGTACTCGTAGCCCAGCGGGGGCGCCAGCACG
>JBNLEI010000102.1:0-4718 GCA_050304855.1 Methylococcaceae bacterium | reverse complement strand
GAAAAAAGAGTATTAATAATTTGGTCTGTTCTCGCTCTCAACAATTAATCCAGAGGAATACGATATGGGCATGATAAATGAGTTTAAAGAGTTTGCGGTAAAAGGAAATGTAGTCGATATGGCCGTCGGCATTATTATTGGCGCTGCTTTCGGAAAAATTGTCTCATCATTTGTAGGTGACGTGATTATGCCTCCTATCGGAGTGCTATTAGGTGGGGTCGATTTTTCCGATTTAGCGTTCACGATTAAAGAAGCGATTGGAGAAACGCCCGCCGTAGTGGTCAGCTACGGGAAGTTCATCCAGACGGTTGTCGATTTTACAATCGTTGCATTCGCCATTTTTATTGCCGTGAAAGCAATCAATTCAATGAAGAAAAAAGAGGAAGCAGCGCCCACGGAGCCTCCCGAGCCTTCAGCGGAAGAGTTATTGCTTAGAGAGATACGCGATCTACTGAAGGAACGGAAGTAGGCGACAAGTTGAATAGTATCGTTTAGCACCGCAATAACTCGGAATGGCAACGATGCGGTACTTCTTTGCTAAGGCCATACGATGCGCTTATTGGAAACAACCAAGGAACAAGGCGCATCGTACGGGCGAGATTTGTTTTCCGATTGATGGGCCTCTTACATTGGCACATTCTATGGCTCTTTATTTGCGCCACATCAGGTAAATCAATAAACAAAAATTAAGGTTTGGTGCGGTGAACGACTTCTTAAATTGCCCAAAGATTGAGTAATATACGCGTTTAGAAATATTATGCGGTTCATAAATGAAAATTGATCAAGAATATATAAAACTCATGCTGAATACCTTTTTAGAATCTCCGCGCTCGTTTATATGGGTGGCCGATTTTGTCAAAAAGGGCATTGTGATGGATGATAAGTTTCTATTTCATATGCAAATATTAGAGGATCAAAGATTCATAGAGCCGCTAGACAAGGTGAGTAACCTTGGGTATGAAATCCAATTGGGGGGCGAATATACATGGCACAGCCGGCCATTAAGACTGACTGCCTCAGGGCATGAGTTTATAGAAGCAATGAACAAGGCGGAAATATGGGAGATCATAAAAGAGGAGTTCAAAGACTCCTCATTATCTACCTTGAAATCAGCCGCCGCGACCCTTTTAAAAGCGTTAGCGAAAAAGCAATTGAATAAATATTTTGAACTGTAATCCCGAAGGCAGAGAGACAGCGAAGCCCGGCATCCGAATAAATTCAAAGTCGTTTTGATTTCATTCCTATTCAATAAATTTAACGTGTTTTATCTGTCTCTAAGTGTCAGCCTTAAACCGTTAAGAAGATGAGTATCATTGATATATTTGCGCTATTCGGAATCATGATTGTTTTGGCAGCAATGCCAAGTTCGAGCGTAGCATTGGTTGTTGCTCGCTCCGCAACTCTTGGGGTTCCAAATGGGATTGCGGTTACGGTTGGTATTGTTCTGGGGGACCTGGTTTTTATATTGCTCGCCTTAATGGGCCTGTCCTTTGTGGCCGAAACGATGGGTAGACTGTTTATGATAATAAAGTATCTGGGGGCATTCTATCTGTTGTGGCTGGGGTTAAATTTAATAACTTCAAAAAGCACGACCGAATTTGCCGTAGGAAAACCAAATCAAAAACGCAACCTTCTTACCGGCTTTTTAGCAGGTTTCGTACTGACTCTTGGCGATATTAAAGCCATAATTTTCTATATCAGTCTGTTCCCTGTTTTCATCGACTTATCGGCTCTTAATTCTTCGGACGTCCTCACAATCATATTGGTGATGGTATTGAGCGTTGGCGGTGTGAAGGCGGCGTATGCATTTTCAGCGACGAAAGTCGCATCGTTGGCCAGAAGATACAAGTTTGAAAAGACTGTCAGAAAAACGGCAGGGGCTTTGATGGTTGGCGCCGGGAGTTTATTGATCGTCAAAGCCTAGCATGTCGAGGCTACGGCCTGCCTTTCACCACAATTGCTTTAAACGACTGTAAATAAATTTCCCGTAAATCAAACGGGTTGTCTTGCCTTACATTGCATTTTCCAAGCCGTGTTGTATACAGCTGGAAACTCCGAAAATCATTCATGTTCTCTGCTGATCCATTAAAAGGTCAGCCGGTATGTCCTCAAACATGAACGGGTGCTTTACGGCGCCAAACGCATCTTTTCATGTCCCTTTTTATCAATGCCCAATCGTCATCACGCCATTGCGTTGATCCACTGAACTTCATGAGTTCTTGAAAATCAATATAATTTAAGTTCAAAATCCAAATACCCATAATCCCGACTTTGTCAGTTGCCGGCTTATTTTGTTATGAAACTGAATATATTGATTGCGACGCTATTTCTCTTTTTGTTCAACATTATCCCGACTGCCGGGGCGGAAACGTTCGACGATTTCAACGACGGCGTCGACGATGGCTGGAAGTATTACAACCCGGTTCCGGGCAAGTTCTCTTTCGTGGAAGAATCGGGAAGCGTCGCGTATCAAATGACATGCGATTGGGGGAGTCTCATCAATCCGGGGCGGATGGGCAGCGTCAATATGAAAGAGCCCCCTCATGAGAAATTCCACATGGAAGTGGACTTGTTGAGCTGGACGCCAAATTGGGGCGAAGACGTTGGTCTTTGGGCGCGTATACAGGAACCGCTGCCGTCGTACTTTCTGCCGCAAGGCTATGCGCTGTTGTTTAGAAACGACCGGGACGGCGAACCGCATTCGCGAAAATTAATGATCGTAAAAAGCAAGGGAGGCGTCCGTTTTCCGATCTTTCTGGCTAAAGGGTTGTTCATGAAACCGGCGCCCGACCCTTCCGGCGATTACCGGCTCAAATTCTGGTCGGCCGACGGAAAATTCTGGGGACAGATGATCGATAAGAAAACCGGGAAGGCGATCGAAATGTGGGACGGGCAACGTTATGTGGATCGAATTTCCGCCGTTGACGACGGCGAGTTTTCCAATGGCAGAAGCGGTTTGATCGCTTACGTCCATATTGTCAGTTACCGGGCCGAGGGTATATCCCCCATATTCGATAATTTTTTTTCGGGTACGGATGCGCCGACAAAATAAGCTGTATCCGAAAATCAGTGGATTTTGCCCAGCTATATTCATTCTGATGACCTAAATCGGAATAGTAAGAAACAACATGGCAATGAATGATTTTCAGGTGTTTCCAACCAGGCTTTCAAGATACGGCGCGAATACATCCCCGCTGTCGTCAATTCCAAAAGCCTGGCCGGAAGCATCCCATTATTTTTGCTAGCTGAAGTTTGTTAATAGCTGTTATAAGTCATCACTTAAACCTTATAAGGAGCTCCCATGATAAAGGCGTATATAATTACCCTGCTCGCGTTTTTATTTGTCACGACCGAGAGTCAAGCCGTGGATAATATGAAAGCATTTCCTCCAGCCGAAGAAGGCATGGTCCGGTATGTCCTGCAACTTCCGGAACAAAATGACGAATCCGGCTATAAAGTCGAATTGATAGTCGGCAAATGGGTTGAAATCGACGAACATAATAGATATTTCTTCGGTGGCAAGATTCAGGCGGAATCGATCCAGGGGTGGGGGTTTACGCTTTATAAAGTAGCCGAGCTAGGCCCCATGGCCGGCACTCTCATGGCGATCGATCCTAATGCTTTAAAAGTGAACCGCTTTATTTCGCTCGGCGGCGAGCCGTATCTTGTCCGTTATAACAGTCGCTTGCCACTCGTAGTGTATGTTCCTGAAGGCGCAGAGGTGCATTATCGGATTTGGAGCGCGGGAAAAGAGTCGAAAGTCATGCAAAAGGGTTGATTCCGGAGGAGCGGATTCAACGCCGAAGTGTATTTGCCGACCGTCTTTTATGTGGATGAGTCAATTCGACGATGGATGCCGCCCCGGACGCGGCGGAAGTCGTGAACGTAAGGTACTGCGGGATGGAAATCAATGAAATCTAAAATGCGAATTTGGGTATGCGGCAATGATGAGCTTAAGGAAGGCGGCTACAAACGGGTTGAGGCCACTTATGCCGGCGAAGCGTCATCCGTCCTGGTTTTTCGTTATAAAGGCAGTTGTATGGCCTATCGAAATCAATGCGTGCATATGCCGCGGAGATTGGATTGCGAAAAAGACATGATTTTTGACGATAGCGGGGAACATTTACGTTGTTCGATGCACGGCATCATGTACGACGCGATGACCGGGGAGTCCATTAGCGTCCTGTGCAATGGAGAAAAGTTGGAGCCCGTAAAAATACAGGAGGACGAGGAAGGCGTTTGGATTTATGACAAGCGCGTGACTCCTTTAAAGGGCGCCGAATAAACCCATCCCCGATTTCCAAGCGTCCGGCCAATTAAATGCGATTTTATCGATTTCGATCGTGTATACATGCATTCCGGAAAAGCTGATTTATTCGGCTTTACCTTAGCAGACGGCGCTAACGATTGTCATAGAATAACCAACGAAACGGAAGACTTAAACCGAAAAACGGTACAATATTCCGCTCAAGCGTTCGGTTATCGGTATCGTTAACCGGCAAAGTCATTTTAAAGTAAGAGAAAAGTTAATGAGTGAACTTCCAAACTGTCCTGAATGTAATTCGAGTTACACCTACGAAGACGGCGCAATGTACGTTTGTCCGGAATGCGGACACGAGTGGTCGGGCGGCGAATCGGATTCGGCGGCAGACGAGTTATCGGTTAAAGACGCCAATGGCAATGTGTTGAAGGACGGCGATGCCGTCACCGTGATTAAA
>JBNLEI010000101.1:0-21959 GCA_050304855.1 Methylococcaceae bacterium | reverse complement strand
ATCGCGATAATGCTGAAAGCACGGTTTTGGTAATTGAAAACGATGCGATTCCGCCGATGGAAATCGTCGAAAAAGTCGCTAAAGCGTGCGGTGTTACTGCCGATCGATTGACGATTATCGTTACGCCTACCAGTAGTTTGGCTGGGTGTGTTCAAGTCGTCGGAAGAGTGTTGGCAGTAGCTATGCACAAAGCCCATGAGCTGCATTTTCCGTTGCAAAATATTGTCGACGGCAGTGGCAGCGCGCCGGTTTGCCCGCCACATCCGGATTTTGTCAAGGCGATGGGTCGTACCAACGATGCCATTCTGTTTGCCGGCCAAGTCCATATTTTTGTTAAGGGCAGTGATGAAGAGGCGGAAAAATTGGCTAACGAATTACCGAGCTCAACTTCCAAAGACTATGGCAAACCGTTTGCCGATATCTTTAAGGCCTATAATTACGATTTTTTCAAAATCGACGGCATGTTGTTCAGTCCAGCCAGCGTGATTGTAACCGCTGTAGAATCTGGTAAATCTTTCCGTGCCGGAAAATTGGATAACGCGCTGCTTGATCAATCATTCGGGGCTTGAGAGTGGCTGCCGGTCGATTGATCGGCCGTAATATGATCGTTGATTTCAATCGATACTGACGTATTTTCAAAAAAACATTGGGCCGAATAGCAATTTTTACTGACGATCCCGGCTGGCATGGCAAACAGTTGCGTTTGGCTTTTGCTAACCGGGGGTTTATCGGGGAGTTTGTATCTCTGACTGAGTGCAAGTTACAGCTGCAGACAAAAGCTTTGCCGGTTTTAATACCGGGATTTCATTCTGTTTTACCGGATGCGGTGTTTGTTCGGGGGGTACCGGGTGGGTCGCTCGAAGAAGTCGTTTTTTATTTGGATATTCTGCATGCGCTGAAACTTTCGGGTATTCCTGTTTACAACGACGGACATGCTATCGAACGTAGCGTCGATAAA
This sequence comes from Methylococcaceae bacterium, assembly GCA_050304855.1. Lineage (GTDB taxonomy): Bacteria > Pseudomonadota > Gammaproteobacteria > Methylococcales > Methylomonadaceae > Methylomarinum. The sequence continues at coordinate 21,001 of JBNLEI010000101.1, read as the reverse complement.
GCAATGACTAGTTTTTTGTTGCATCGAGCGGGTTTGTCGACGCCTGCCACTTGGGTTATGAGGGAACGAGGTAAAGCTCTGGCGATTGCAGAAAATGAGCTGAAGACCGGGCATATGTTAATTAGTAAACCATTGTTCGGTTCTCAAGGGGAAGGGATAAAACGAATCGAAAAAATGACCGACTTGTTTTGGTTAACCGGAAGTCGCGGGATTTATTATTTGCAACGTTTTGTCCACTGTGAGGGCACTGGATATTCGGATACTCGAGTGTTTGTTATTAACAGACACGCAGTGACGGCTATGCGGCGGCGAGGAAAGTCGTGGCTTAACAATGTCGCCCGCGGAGCGAGTTGCGAGCCGATCGATTTAACGGATGAAATGGCCGATATTGCAGTTGAGGCAACAAGGGTTTTACAGATGGATTATGCCGGTGTCGACATCATCACTGATAAACAAGGACAGCATCATATTATTGAAGTGAACAGTATTCCGGCCTGGAAAGGATTGGAAAGTGTTTGTCAGATCAATATTGCCGAATGTTTGGCTGACGATTTGGTTAATCGATATTTAAGCAGCAATGAATGCGCTATTAGCGCAGATGCCTCATGATAACGCGTCAACAACTGATTTCAGCTTACGAACAGGCTTGCGAGATCGAATTATTAGCTTTCAAACCGGGAAACGTTAGCGTTTACAGCAACGGTCACGATATGACGGTGGAAGATTTCAGAGCAAGTTATCGCGCTAGTTCCGGTCCGATCACCGATCCGTCCTACTCTCTGGGAGAGAAAATCTACTATGCGGTAAAAGCGACCCGCGACGCGGTAGGCTGCAACACCAATCTTGGTATTATTTTGCTCTGTGCGCCGTTGTTGCAGTCGATGACTCGCATCGACAATGGACAAAGTTTAAGAGAAGTCGCCGCACAGGTTTTGGCGGCTACGACACGCCAAGATGCCGATTGGGTTTTTCAAGCGATCCGGCATGCTTCACCTGGTGGGTTAGGCGATTCTGATGAGGCTGATGTCAATCAAAAGGCTTCGGTGACATTGTTGGAAGCGATGAAAATCGCAAGTTCAAAAGATAGAATTGCATATCAGTATACAAACGCATACAAAGAAATTTTTGAATTTACAATTTTCATGTATAATGCCAACTTCGCGAAATTTGGTAATAGGAATTGGGCTGCATTGTCAGTGTATGCAGCTATGTTGCAAAATCAGGCCGATAGCCATATCGAACGAAAATATGGCTCGCAGTATTCGGACTGGGTGGCAGCTGAAATGAAGATTATTAACCAAGCGTTGGCTGCAACCGATAATCCTGAATCGCTTCTCCCTTTATTAAACGATATTGACGAAGCGTTCAAAGCTAAGGGCCTTAATCCGGGGACGACCGCTGATATCACTGTTGTAACCGTACTGGTGGATTTCTTGGAGCAAATGATCAATGATGCATTCAATTGATCAGGCAAACGGAACTGGCCGAAATAGTAAAATGGCATTTTAATGTCGGTTTTTTGATTCATTCTTAATTTCTTTTGGAGAGATAGATAAATGGCTAAAATCAACAACGTTCGCGTTGGCGAGTCTTTGGTAGGTGAAGGTAATGAAGTTGCACACATTGACTTGATCCTGGGGCCTCGCGGTTCTGCAGCAGAATCTGCTTTTGCAAACTGCTTGACAAACAATAAAGACGGCTTCTCCAGTCTGTTGGCTGTTGTTGCTCCTAACCTGATGGTTAAACCTGCAACAGTAATGTTCAACAAAGTAACAATCAAAGGTTCCAAGCAAGCAGTTCAAATGTTCGGTCCTGCTCAACGCGGTGTTGCTATGGCTGTAGCCGATTCTGTCGAAGACGGTACAATTCCAGCTGATGAAGCGGATGACTTGTATGTTTGTGTAGGTGTATTTATCCACTGGTTGGCTGATGACGATGCCAAAATCCAAGAATACAACTACAAAGCAACTAAAGAAGCTATTGAACGCGCTGTTGCAGGTACACCAACTGCTGCTGAAGTGGTTGCTGCAAAATCAACTGCTGAGCACCCATTCGCTGCCAAGTAAGATTTTTTCTGGTAGAGACTAAAAAATACCCCGGTTATTCGGGGTATTTTTTTGTCTGCAGTTTTTTGATTTCCAACGAATCGATGCATCCGGAATGAAGGGCGCTGGCAATGAGTGCTTTGTTAATGCCGATATTTTTAAGCTGTTGCAGATCTTGCACGTTGCGAACTCCGCCGGCCGCAATAAATTGTTTCTCGGGAAAATCATGACAATATCGGGCTAACTTGACAAAATCCGGTCCTGAATGACTGCCGACTTTAGCGAGTGTCATAATGATGATTTGCTGGGGCCAGAGATCGCTGCTTTCGAAAAATTGAGGATGTCCCCATCGTTGCTCTGCTTTAAAATCTAGTGAGAGTATATAATCGTTTGAAGGTTTATGAACAATTGATTGCTGAGATTCAGTGCCGATAACGGTTTTCAGATTCTTGGGGCCTTCGTCATTTATTGCCGTCAATTGACTGCCGTCGTCAATCCAAAATTCAATGTCATGATATTGCCCCACGATTGCATTAATCAACTGTTGATGACTCCCTTGGTGAGTAATAGCGTTCAGGTCGGCAATATAAAAAATTTCAAAAGGGTGCAGATTGAGAAATGTTTCCATCACATCAAAAATTGAAGACGACGGAAATAACGGCGTTTTTAGCGCTTGGTAATCGGAACGACTTCCATAACGGGCTTTGACGACATGCCCATCTTTTAAGTCAATCACAGGAATTATTTGCATTTGAAAATCTTGTTATTCGAATTTGTTACCGGAGGCGGATATTCAGGTCAGGCATTACCGATGTCATTGGCAAAAGAAGGCACGATGATGTTACAGGCTTTGGTTAAAGAATTGAAGCTGTTGAGTCATGTTGAACTCGTCATATTATTGGATTGGCGTTTTAAAAATCTCAACTTGACGGATCGAGCTGACCTTGTTGTGATAGAAAAAGATCAACATTATCTGCCGGTTTTACAAAGAGTGTGGTTGCAGTGTGACTTTTTTTGGCCGATTGCTCCGGAAACCGACGGAATTTTAAACAAACTTGCTGAATTATCGGACACGGCGAATATCAAAACTTTGTTATCATCGCCTGCAGCGATACGATTATGCACCAGTAAATTCAACACGTTTTCTCATCTAAAAGGGTATGAGGTCGATGTGATCGATACCCAATACGTGACGGGGAACAGTGTATTCTCCGGTGACATGACGGTTATCAAGCCTGATGACGGTGTGGGCTGTGAACAAAGCTTCATCGTTTCAAGCAATAATGAGTTTAAACAAGTGTTCGGACGTTTGGAAAATATTGATCGCTATGTCATGCAGCCCTATCTCACCGGCCGTTCGTTGAGTTTGTCTTGTTTGTTTAAGCGAGGGATGGGTTGGTTATTGTGTTGTAACGAACAGCACGTGGAAATTACAGGTCAACGGTTGAGGTTAACGGCTTGTCAGGTCAATATCCAGCCGGAACGTATTGACGATTATTGTTCGCTGATTAGTCGCATAGCGCGAGCGATTCCCGGCCTGTGGGGATACATCGGTATCGACCTTATCGAGTTGGAACAGCAAAGATTAACGGTTCTTGAAATTAATCCCCGCTTAACGACTTCTTACTGCGGTATTTATAAGGCGACCGGAATTAATGTTGCTGAACAGGTATTGAATTTGTTGAATCAAGAGCCTGAAGTGAACAAGTCTATGGATCGAATATACACCGTCAACATTGCTATGGAAAAAATTTGATGAAACAGGCCATAGTCGGCTGGGATATCGGCGGAGCGCACGTGAAAGCGGCATTGATCGATGAAGAAGGCAGAGTGATCGATGTGGCTTTGCATCCTTGTCCTTTGTGGCTGGGTATGCAATATTTACAGAAAGCGGTTCGTTCTATCATGCGCTCTTTCTCGGTATCGCGTTTATGTCATGCGTTGACAATGACAGGAGAATTGGTTGATTTATTTGATAACAGAGACCAAGGAGTGGACCAAATTCTCCGTTGCATGAGCGAATTATTGGGGGATGATAAAATTCTGGTGTATGCGGGGCAGCGAGGTTTTTTAATGGCGGATCAGCTATCTGTTACGGACTATGCCGATGTTGCCTCGATGAACTGGTTGGCTAGCGCATCATTAGCTGCACGTTATCAAGCGAATGGTTTGTTTGTCGATGTCGGCAGTACAACCACCGATCTGTTGTTGCTGAGAAACGGCGTCGTCGATGCATTGGGATTAACCGATTATCAACGTTTAGTGTCGAGCGAGCTAGTTTATACCGGCATTGTCAGGACGGCGATTATGGCCGTCGCCCAACGGGCCGTCTTCAATGGGCAAAGTATGGGACTCATGGCTGAATATTTTGCCACTATGGCTGATGTCTATCGCATTACCGGCGATCTCAATGAGGCTCATGATCATACCGATACAGCGGATGGCGGCCCCAAAACCATAGATGCCAGCGGGTTGCGTTTATCCCGTATGACCGGTTACGAGTTCCGAAAGGATGATTGGTCACTCTGGGTGGAATTTGCCAAACAGTTAAAAGATATTCAGAAACAAACCATAGCTGATGTCTGTCAATTGCATTTGAACAGATTGGATTCCGAAAAGCCGTTAAGCATCATTGGTGCGGGCATCGGTCGATTCCTGGTCGAGGAAATTGCTAAAGATACCGGTTATTCTTATTTGGATTTTAGTCGGTTGATCAACCAGAACGGGGACAATTCAGTTTCGATTGAAAGCGCTGATTGCGCTCCTGCAGTGGCTGTTGCGTATTTGGCCGCCGAGTTTTGTTTCTATGAACCGCTGTTATAATACCAATCTTTTGCCGAATGGAACCGTTCCCGATATTGCAATGTACCAATAATAAGCCGTCCTTATTTAATAAATCAGTCCGGGACATCAATATTTAATGTTGACTCATAAACAACTTAAGCATCCTTTGCCATACCTGGGTGATAGTGCGCAATTGTTTGCTCCACTTGCTGATAAACCGTGGGCGATTTTTTTGGACAGCGGGTTCCCTTATAGCACTCAGGGACGTTTCGATATTATCGCCAGCGACCCGGTTTGTACTTTGGTGACAAAAGGCGAACAAACCGAGATCACCTCCGGACAAACGCATTCTTTCTCTTCTAAGGATCCGTTTGAACTCGTAAAGCAACAGTTGGGTGCAGTATCCCCCTCAATCGATCATTTACCGTTTAACGGTGGCGCATTGGGTTATTTTTCTTATGATCTGGCGCGACGACTGGAAAAATTACCGGAAATTGCCATGGACGACGAACATATTCCCGAAATGGCAGTGGGAATTTATGCATGGGCGGTTATCGTCGACCATCGCTTACAAGAAACTTGGTTGGTAGGAAACGAGAACGCGGCAGACGTGTGGGAAACCTTGATAGACCAGTTTAGCTTATTGCCGGCGACGCCTGAGTTGGTTGAGTTTAAGGTGATAGATGAACCGAAATCGAACATGGACGAACATTACTATGCCAGCGCTTTTGCTAAAATAAAACATTATCTGAAAGAAGGCGATACTTATCAGGTCAATCTTGCGCAACGTTTCGTCAGCCCATGTCAAGGAGATCCTTGGAGGGCCTATCTGCATTTACGCCAAATAAACTCGGCACCTTATAGCGCTTATCTAAATCTACCGGAAGTTCAGATACTCAGTTCGTCTCCGGAACGTTTTCTAAAAATAACCGATGGACAAGTGGAAACCAAGCCGATAAAGGGTACCAGACCTCGCAAATTAACGGGTGAACAGGATTTAAAACAAATTACCGCTCTGGCGGCGAGTCAAAAAGATAGAGCCGAAAACGTGATGATTGTGGATTTGTTACGGAATGATATCAGTAAAAATTGCAAGAAAGGGTCGGTCAACGTACCAAAACTTTTTGATGTGGAAAGCTATGCGACCGTACATCATCTGGTTAGCACCGTTACAGGTGTGTTGGAGAAGGGGCAGCATGCCCTGGATTTATTGAGAAGTTGCTTTCCAGGGGGGTCGATCACCGGTGCTCCGAAAATCCGGTCAATGGAAATCATAGAGGAACTAGAACCCAATCGCAGAGGGGTTTATTGTGGGTCAATCGGTTATATCGGCTTCGACGGAAATATGGACAGCAATATTGCTATTCGTACGTTGGTTCATTCTGCTGGGACGATTCGATTTTGGGCAGGCGGCGGTATCGTCAACGATTCAGTTCTGGAAGAAGAATATCAGGAAAGTTTCGATAAAGCTGCTGCTCTACTTAAGGTGTTGAAGTATTTTTGCAAATCATGATCGTGATTAAGCTTGGAGGTAGTTTGGCTTTTTCCGATGTTCTGGATTCGTGCTTCGAAAGTGTTGTTCGCTATGCTTGTGAAAAGCCGGTGGTAGTTGTTCCTGGAGGCGGAGTTTTTGCCGATCAGGTCAGGATGGCACAACAATATTGGCGTTTTAACGATCATGCCGCCCATCAAATGGCGATTCTGGCAATGCAGCAAATGTCTTTAATGCTCCAGGCTCTGCAATCGACATGGAAGATTACATCTGACATCAATGATATCTTTGAAAAAGCCGCTATTGGAAAAGTGATTATTTGGTCCCCAAATATTGTCGACTTGGATCGAAAGGAAATTCCGGCAAGTTGGGACGTAACGTCCGACAGTTTGTCAGCTTGGTTGGCGACACAGCTGAATGCGTCCGAATTGATTCTGGTAAAATCAACAGAGGTTTCTTCTACGGCAGGAATTCTTCAGTTACAAGCTCAAGGCATTGTGGATCCGGCGTTTCACTTATTTGTAGCAAATGCGGATTTTTCAGTGCGCATTATCGGTCACCAACAATTTTGAATTGCATGTATTCGGTTTTAAAAATTTTTATTAACAAAAACATGCGGCGGCTCTATTACAAAAGCAAAGAATCGCTGTTAGGGCATCATAAACGCGACATCGTAGTACTTCATGTGGATCAGGCATGCGAGAGTTTGCAAGACAGTCGTGATCAGTTCGAAGATGCATTGCATAAATTTAAAGTGATTCTGAGTGTTCCCGAGTTATCGCTGGATTACCGCTATCAACAGCTAAAAAAGCAATATGATTTTTGTCGTAGTAAAACTGACGAAGTCGGGCGTAGAATTAACCTGATCGAAGAAGTGAGTGAAGCTCTATTCAGTGAATGGGAAGCGGAGTTGGAGTTGTACAACAACCGGTCGCTTAGAGCTAGAAGCCGGCAGCAACTTGATAAGGCGAAGCGCCAATATGGACGATTGATTTCAGCCTTGAGAAAGGCGGAAGGGCGCATTCATCCGGTATTAGGGGCATTTCAAGATCAGGTTTTGTTTTTAAAACATAATTTGAACGCTCAAGCGATAGCGGCTTTACAGCACGAGTTTGTCGAGATCAGTATCGATATCTCCAAACTGATTGCCATTATGGAAAAAACTATCAAAGAAGCTAGCGAATTCGTGTCCACGCTAGTGGAGCAGAAGGCCTTGCCTCGGCCAAAAAGTTGAAGCGGGGTTTTTAAACGCTAAACCCCGCCGAATGAACGATCAAAGTTTATAAAGTACGTTGTTGTTTTTGTCACGAGGATCCGGTTTTTTTCTTCTGTTTTGATCAATTCGTTCCTGTGTGTAGTCGGCAATCATTTGCTCCCAGCTTGTGAATTGTTCATAATCTTTGAAGCCGGCGTTTTTGCGTTTCTGAAATAACTCCTTACCAAGAGCGATCAGTTCTTCCGGAGTTTTGCCGTCAACGGTGTCGAGAAATTCTTCATTGTTGCGGATTTCGTCGCGTAACGACCAGAAAGAAACTTCAAACTCCACGCGTTGTTCGACAGGCAAGCGGTCTTTGATATAACTGACTGATTTATTGGCGGTACGTAGACTACGTCCGTTGATTTGATTACCTTTGCTGCAACTTATCAATGATGCGCAAATGATAACAAGAAAAATACTGGTGGAGACTCTCATAGATCAAACCTCGATGATATAAATGAACAAACCTGGAATTTATATTTATAATTAGCCGGTTTCAGGTTTTAAACAAAGTAAAACACTTGGTTATTATAAACCCAAGCTTATAATTTATGTTGGAATTTATCCAAATCTTAAAACAGCGTTATCAATCAATCTTGTCTCAGCTGGATAAAAGAGATAGTAATTTCGCTGATTATCAGCAGTGCGTTGAGCAATTGATTTACGCAGAGGCTTTTATCCGCAAGGGATTGTTACTGGAAACCGAAAAACAATTTCCGTTACAAATCGCCGTTATTGGGCCTACGCAGGCCGGAAAAAGTTCAATAGTGAATTTGCTGCTCAATGACGATTTGGCTGGTGTCAGTCCTCTGGCGGGTTATACCGTTCATCCGCACGGTTATTGCAATAAAGTGGATGTGGACGAATGCGCTGGTTTGCAACACTATTTCGGACGATTCCAGCAATTGACGGAGCAGCAACTCAGTAAGGGGCGCTATGATTGTTATTCGCTGACCAAAAATTCAGCTATAACCGCGCTATTACCTCCTTGTATACTTTGGGATACTCCTGATTTTGATTCCATCGATGCAGCTGATTATAAGGAAGGCGTTATTAGGACGACAGCGTTGGCCGATGTCGTTGTGTTGGTTGTCAGCAAGGAAAAATATGCCGATCAATCGGTATGGGAAATGATGGCGACTATCGAGGCTTTTCATCAGCCAACGCTGGTCTGCGTTAACAAACTGACCGAAGGTAGCGAACGACTGATTCTCTCTTCGTTGAAAGAAAAATGGCTGCAAGTGCGTGATGATGCATTCCCTGAAGTCATTTCTTTTCTTTTTCATAAACAAACCGGGATGCCGGTTTGGCCGGAACAGGCCGGTGAGATGTTCTCCGCTTTACAAAACAAAGTTTCTTCCAAGAAACACGGGCTTTACCAGCAGCAATTGTTATCTAGCTATTGGTCGACGTGGTTAGCCCCGATATGTGCGGAACATGAAGCGATCGATCATTGGCACAACATGGTTGATCAATGCCTGAAACAAGTGATCAAAGAATATCAGCGCGACTATCTGGATCACCCTCATCACTATCAGACATTTCAGAATGCTTTACTCGAGTTACTAAATTTATTGGAAATACCGGGAATTTCCGGAATACTCGGAAAAACCCGACGGGTGATGACTTGGCCGATTAGAAAACTATTTTCACTAGGAAAAGGGATTGTATCTCCCGGTATCAGCCAGGAAGTGAGTTTACTCAACCAGATAGGCGAACACGCTATCATCCAATTGTCCGAGCAGTTGTTACAAAAAAATGATGACGCCGACAGCCATGTTAGCGGGTGGTGGAAAGATATCTATTCAACGCTTCGGCAGCGCAAAACAATTTTGCTGGAACACTACCAGAATGAAGTTGAAAATTATCATGAAAATTTCCGGCAGGATGTGGATGCGACCGCACATAGATTGTATAACAAGTTGCTCGATCAGCCTGTCACCTTGAATGCCTTGCGTGCAACCCGGGTCACGACAGATGCGACGGCTCTGGCTTTGGCTATTAAGACCGGGGGTATCGGGTTACACGATTTGTTTATTACGCCGGCAATGCTATCGGTGACGTCCTTGCTGGCGGAGAGTGCGGTGGGCAGTTTCATGAACAAGCTCGAAGCGGAATTAAAGCAACACCAGTTGGATACTGTGACAACGCTATTATTCGATAACAACCTAAAGCAGGCTTTATACCAGATTCCCGATCAGTTGTCCGGGGAGCGACTTTTCAACATTTCAATAGAACAATTACATCAGGCGGAACAATATCTGAAAGAGAAAAAACATGGCTTACGAATACTCTGACTTGGTGAGTCGAGCACAGGCTTGGGCGGAACAGGCGTTAACGGCTCAACGCCTCGAGCGGGACCAGCTTCAATCGATTCTAAATATCGATTCGAGGACCCCTGATAATCTATTTGCAGAAGCTGGCGCAAGACCTCTGATTGTCGCTTTTATGGGCGGGACCGGTGTAGGGAAGAGTTCGCTATTAAACCGCTTGGCTGGGCAGAATATCGCCAAAACCGGTATTGAAAGGCCGACGTCAAGAGAGGTCACGTTGTACCATCATCAATCGGTCTCCATAAGTCAATTGCCGGCCGGTTTGCCGATTGAGAAAACTCACGTCAGTCGACATCAGGACGATGATAAAAAAAATATTATTTGGGTCGATATGCCGGATTTTGACAGCGTGGAGATCAGCAACAAACACATGGTATTGGAATGGTTGCCGCACATCGACGTTTTATTATATGTCGTCAGTCCCGAACGTTACCGCGATAACAAAGCCTGGCAATTGTTATTGGCCGAAGGTGCCAACCACGCTTGGCTATTTGTTCTTAACCAATGGGATCGGGGCCAGCCGTCGCAATATGACGATTTCAGACGGCAGCTGACTCTGGCGGGTTTTGAGGATCCAATGATTTTCAGAACGATTTGTGTGGAAGAAAGTGACGACGAATTCGCCGAACTGGTCAAACAATTGGAAGTTTTATCGACAGGACATACGGTTGAAGAACTAGAACAGCGTGGAAGAGAAGTCAGGTTCCGGCAACTGCGACAACGGTTAGACTCTTTTCAAGGGTGGTTTGAAAGACAGAACTTTCTTCAGCTCGAGGAGTACCAGCAAGAGCAATGGCAAAAAACCGAGAATTTATTGACCGAGGCATTTTCATGGCCTCTGCAACAACTGTCCGTTGCTTATGCCGAGAAGGCAGGAAGCAAACCCGATATCGACTTATGGGATGAATGGGCACAGAATCGGTTCGACGATATGCTCGACGAGTTGGTTCTTCAAGCCTCACAATTGCGGATCGCGGTGAAGCCGTTGAAAAAAGCATTCATGTCAACTCGGGATAGCGCGGCTAAAATCGTTGAAACCCAAACCCAACTGGCTTGCCGCCAGTCATTGATCAAGCCGGGTAATGTCTTCCAACGTTTTTTTCTCAAACTGATGAGGTTTTGTGAATTTGCCTTGCCACTTTCGGCCATGGGAATTGTCGGCTACCAGGTTTTTAACGGCTTTTACCGAAGCGCGATGACCGGTGACGCGTACCTGGGAACCGATTTTGCGGTCCACGGTATTTTGTTAATTTCGCTCAGTTGGCTAATTCCATATTTTTTGCATAAAAAGTTGCAGCCTTCATTGGAAAAAGCCGCTCTAAAAGGGTTAAACAAAGGTTTGGAGGCCGCTCTGGTTCAATTGGACGGACAGATCAAACAGGTCATTCAACAGGAGCGACAGCAAAACATTGGCCTAAAAAAACAATTGGATGAGATGATTGAAATCTGTACCCAGGAGAGCAAAAACACCGGGTTGAGTAGAGGAAGCGCGCTCGATAGAATATTGCTGGATTGAAAATTGTCCACAGAAACCTAATCGGTGTGAATTTATTAGAATAGATCGATTTCTCCATTTTCAGAACTCGTGCCCGCTTCAAAACGCTCTTTCTCCTCTATCATGCTATCGAGCAATCGAGTGACTTCAAGGCTACTTTCTTCCAGACCTTTGAAATTATCCAAAATATGTTCCTGGACATCAGGGTCGCTTTGCCAGGGTTGATCAAGATGTTGTAAAGCAAGATTCATACATTTATGAGCAATTTCATGAGGGTAGTCGATTTTGGCAAAAGACGGCAAGTGGCCGTATTGCTGTTTCCCGGTTTCGTCGATCCATTTACCTAATTCACATTGATGGTGAGAAATCGCGACCGCTCTGGCAGCTTCTGAATCGGTGCCGGTTTCCACGCTTCGGTAGCCATTTTGGACATAAATCATTTGATTAACTTTCGCCAAAGCCACTTCTCCGACCATTTGAGTGAAGGTTACTTTTTTATAGGTATCCATGGAGAAGTTGCTGACTTCACCGATATTGCGCTCGAACTCGCTGATTGCCGCTTTAGATTCACCGGTCATGCTGACCATGTGCTCGGTATCGTCGACGATATTTTGCGTGGATTGGGTGAATTTGCCGATGGATGAATTAATGGTTTCGGTAGCTTTCTTGGTGTTTTCGGCTAACGTTCTCACTTCATCCGCGACCACGGCAAAGCCTCGGCCGTGCTCTCCTGCACGGGCTGCTTCAATAGCGGCGTTCAGTGCTAATAAATTGGTTTGATCGGCAATCTTGGCGATTAACGAAGTCACATCGGTAATGGCTTTGCTGCTCTGGCTGAGCTCAATCGAAGAGACTTTCATGGCCTCGATTTTTTCGACGATGGAGGTCAGCTTGTCGATCACGGCACCGACTGAAGAAAGACTGGCCACCGCAATTTCCGAGGCCTGGCTGGAGATGGTTTCAACCTGCTGCATTTGTCCGGTAATGGTCCTCAGGTCGTTTTGTGTGCGCTCGAGACTGGATAGTAAATTTTCCGTTTTCATTTGACCCAGTTTTGAAAACAGCATTTCCTTGATGGTGGCGTCGTGATTTATTCGCATTTGTTCTAACGATAAATCGATGTTTTTCAGGCCTTCCGCGAAAAGGCCGTTGATGCCTTTGGGCATGGTTTTACGATAATATTGATTCTTTTGTGCGGAATCGAAACAAGTACCCACTTCTCGCATGTAGCATTCGATTTGATCGAGTGCCTCGTTAAAATTCCACGCTATCGGCGCCATTTCGGCGTCGGGCGGAACGTCGGTAATCCGGTATTCCAATTTACCTTGCGCGATCTGATTGGCCATGACGAACATGGATTTGATTAGATGAACTTCTTTTTCTGATTGTTTGAAAAACAAAAAAACGAAAATCAAGCCCAATGCGTTTGCAATCAAGTAGGTTGAATCCAATCCTCGGGTGACAAATGACTCGATACTCAACAGGGTAAGCAAGCCAAGCAATAGCTGGGTGGTGTTTTTGCCGTTAAAGAGAAAGAACGAATTCACGGTAGTCTTTTCCTGTTTCTGCAATGATTTGGTTTAACACTTCCGTTCCCGCGGCAATGGCAAGACTGGGGGTAGTTTGTTTTTCGGCGGCCAGCATTTGTTTATAAATCGGTTGGATAATCGCTAGCTTGGCGGGGTCGGGTTTTCTGCGGACGGAAAAAAAACCGATCAGTTCTTTTTGAGCGCCGTTAACAAGCTTGTAACTGGGTGTGACATTAGCCAGAACCCAATAATAGGCGCCATTCTTGCTCATGTTTTTGACGTAACCGAAAAACTCTTCTCCGGATTTGACGGTATTCCAGAGTAGATGAAACACCGACCGGGGCATGTCGGGATGTCTGACGATATTATGTTGTTGGCCGAGCAGTTCTTGTTCGGTAAAGCCGGAAATTTCGATAAAAATACGATTGCAGTAAGTGAGTTTGCCTTGGGGATCGGTTTTAGAAACGATAAAATCTTGTTCCCGCATGACAATTTCTTTATCAATCGGCTTTATTTTATTTTTCATTGTGATGCGCCCAAGATAAACCCCCGCTAACGGTACTGTTTTTAATATATAGCAATGATTGAGTTTTATGCCAACCTGCGATTGTCATATATGTGTCTTAATTTGTAGCACATTTGCTATCGGTAGCGTTACAAAATTATTTAATCCGGCTACACAGATAGGAATTTTGAGAAAATAATGTTATGAGAACCGGATATAGTCAATTACCGTTGCATAGCGGCAAAGCACCACGCTGGCTATTTGAAAGAATGATTCGATTGGCGCGCGAAATTGTTTGCCATTTGGTAAGCGAGTTTGGCGCCGAAGCGGCATTGTGTCTACTGTCGGATCCTTTCTGGTTCCAGGCATTTGGATGTGTTCTGGGATTTGATTGGCATTCCAGCGGTATTACCACAACGACTTGCGGCGCTGTGAAAGAGGCGATAAGAGGCATTGATCAAGAACTGGGTTTTTATGCGGCGGGTGGAAAAGGCAAGGTATCGCGGCGCACGCCGTATGAAATACAAAAAAGCTGTGAAATTACCGGTTACGATGCCGATAAACTGGTGCTAGCCAGTCGTTTATCCGCAAAGGTTGATAGTTCAGCGGTTCAAGATGGTTATCAGATTTATCACCATGCATTCCTTTTTACCCAAAGCGGACGTTGGTGCGTTGTTCAACAGGGCATGAACGAAGCAAACGGAATGGCTAGGCGTTACCATTGGCTGGGCGATGAACGTACCGATTTTGTCAATGAACCGCACGCAGCCGTTTGTTGCGATCATCGAGGTAAAGTGCTGAATTTTGTTGCCAGGGAAAGCAAAATTTCCCGTGAACGGGTCACTCAATTGGCTGCTCATCCGGATAATGAAATGGAGCGGATTATGCGGCAACGTCCGGAATTGGTGATGCCTCGAAGGCATTGGGTGAGAAGCGAAGATATCGATCCCCGATATCTGCATAAAATTCTGTTGAAAACTTACGAAGAAGCGCCGTCCGATTTTGCCGGATTACTCTCCATCCAGGGCGTCGGACCGAAAACACTTCGCGCCTTGGCGCTTACCGCCGAATTGATATACGGCACTAAGACCAGTATTCGTGATCCGGCACGGTTTGCTTTTGCCCACGGTGGCAAAGACGGTACGCCTTTTCCGGTCGATCGGGAAAATTATGACAACACCATCGAAGTTTTACACAATGCGCTCAACAAAGCTCGTGTCGACCGAAGCGAAAAGCTGGATGCGCTAAAACGTCTCGGTCGGTTACGGTAAATCGAAGCTTTGCGAGTGAACAGTAGGGCCAATAGCGGCAAATCGATTGCTTACGAATCGTCGCTTGCTTCGGCCAACTCGATCAATTGTTGCAAAGATTCTTGAAACGAACGGAGATCATCCGATCTAATTGTTGCATGGGCGACTTTACGGCCTTTACGCGCTGATTTGTCGTACAGATGCAGATGGGTATTGGCGATACTCAGCACTTGTTCGGTATTGGGTATTCCGCCAATAAAATTAACCATTGCCGTATAGCCGCGCGCTTTGGTTGAGCCGAGTGGCAAATCAAGGATGGCCCGTAAATGATTCTCGAATTGGCTGGTTTCGGCGCCTTCGATAGTCCAATGGCCTGAGTTATGCACCCTGGGCGCGAATTCGTTGGCTAACAACTGGCCGTCGACGTCAAACAGTTCCAGCGCAATGACGCCGACATAGTCTAGCGCTTTAAGCAATTTGGAGACATAAGTTTCGGCTTGTTGCTGCAAAGGATCGTTTTCGCGGCATTCGGCCACTCTTAATATTCCTCCGTTGTGCCTGTTTTCCGAAAGCGGATAAAAAACAGTATCTCCGTTGCGGCGACGGGCGGCAATGATCGAAACTTCGCGTTGAAATGGGACGAAGCCTTCGACAATGGAAGGCGCATTCTGCATCGATGTCCAGGCTTCTTTTAATTGTTCGGCCGATTTGAGCAAGAACTGTCCTTTGCCGTCATAACCTAAACGTCGACTTTTTAAAATTGCAGGATAGCCGATTTCGTCCATGGTTTTCTGTAGATCTTCCAGGCTATCGATCGGCGCAAAAGGGGCGGTGGGGATATCCAGCCGATGAAAAAAGTTTTTTTCCGTGAATCGGTCTTGAGCCACTTCAAGCGCTTGCGCAGGCGGATAAATAAGGGTGTGGTCGCTCAAAAAACTGGCGACTTGCGCCGGTACGTTTTCGAATTCATAAGTGACGATATCTGCTTTTTCAGCCATTTCGGCTAACAAGCCCATGTCATCGTAAGCGCCGTGGAGATGTTCGCCTAGACCAACTGCACCTGCATCGGCTCCCGGATCTAGAACGATAAACTTTTGTGCCAAAGGATAGCCGGAAAGCGCAATCATGCGAGCCAAT
The DNA here is from genome assembly GCA_050304855.1 of Methylococcaceae bacterium. Classification (GTDB taxonomy): domain Bacteria; phylum Pseudomonadota; class Gammaproteobacteria; order Methylococcales; family Methylomonadaceae; genus Methylomarinum. The sequence continues at coordinate 5,173 of JBNLEI010000101.1, read as the reverse complement.
TGGCCGCCCCCTAAAATGCCTATCTTCATGCGTTCACCTTGCGCGGATCAGGATTGGATGCGACGGCTTCGGTTTGCTTCTGTCGATATTGATTCAGGGCGTGACGATATTGAGGATGTTTGTTGCTGACGATGGCGGCAGCCATTAAGGCCGAATTGATAGCGCCGGCACGTCCGATCGCCAGTGTGCCGACCGGGATGCCCGCCGGCATTTGGACTATTGACAACAAAGAATCCATGCCATTCAGAGCTTTGGATTGCACCGGAACACCGAGTACAGGAATAACGGTTTTAGCCGCTGTCATACCCGGCAGGTGGGCGGCTCCTCCTGCACCGGCTATGATAACTTCAAGTCCTTTTGCTTCCGCGCCTTCCGCATATTCAAACAATTTATCAGGAGTTCGGTGTGCAGACACCACTTCAACTTCATGGGGAATATTTAACTGTTCCAGCGTTTGTGCGGCATGTTGCATGGTTTCCCAATCGGAAGTCGAACCCATGATAATGCCTATCAATGCGGTCATGCACAATCTCCTGTTGACATAGTTCAGCTGATTTTTCGTTAATAAAAATAAATAAACCGGCGATTATCGCACAATTATCAATATCGTAAGAATGGAATTTTGTGAGTGAAGTTGTCGCTATGTAACGAATAAGCTAGGATTTCTGCTTCTACCTACGGATGATGTCTTTGTTTGACTGGTAACACGACAGCTATAAACAGTTCTCCTCAGAATGTCGCAATATTATTTTCAAGCAAGGGTTTGGGATTTAGCTTAGAATCAAACCTTATCAATTCAGGCGGTTTTTCAAGATTGGCATGAACGGGAACCGGTTACTCGCGGTCATAATTCATGGTGGCCAACATTAATCTGCAAATTTTAAAGGTGTATACAATGAACGACAGTGCTCATCAAGTGGAGAACACTATTCGCGATGCGATAGAGTCGGGTGAAGATATCTATGAAAAAGTACGGGAAATCACGCTGAAAGCGCTAACTGAACGAGAGCTTGACCGCGATAATATTAAAGAAGTTGTTCAAGCGGTAGGTAAGGGAATAGCGGCGGGTATGGATACTCAATACGCTTCGGCGCGCAAAATTTTGCAGCAATCGAGCGAGGCATTGGATGATGCTTTAGCGAGTACCGCTCAAGCGACCAAGTTAGCCGTTGAAGAAGCTTCATCGAGAGTGAATGATTTTTCTCAGCACGATCTTAAAAAGACCCTGGACGATCTGCAAGGGTTGGAAGAGTTATTTTTGGAAACCGTTGCCGATATTGCCAGACAAAGTCGAGGTGTGGTTGGTGAAGTGATGGAAGACCTTCTCAATCATGCAAGAACGAAAGGAACCGCAGTCGGTAAAGAAGCGGAAAATGTGATTCACAGTCTTACGGACAATGTTATTTCCAGCGAACACAGCGCTTTCTCGGCGGCCAAAGAAACCGCTTACACATTAGCTAAAATCGGCAGTGGTTTTTTGGCCGGCATTGCCGAAAGTATTCACGGCGAAACCCAGAAAAAATAATCCGGATCTGACTTATGTTATGGGAAATGCTGAACGCTGCCCGTGATTTGGGCAGGGTTCAGGAAATTGCCGGAGTGTTGATACGATACGGATTCGGCAGTGTAGTTCATTTGCTAGGTATCGGCCGAGCCTTGGAAAAAGTAGGCAGAACTTTGCACTGGCAACATGTTGAAGATTTCAGCAAAATGGATACTGCACAACGGGTCCGTAAGGTTCTCGAAGAATTGGGGCCGACTTTTATAAAAGTCGGGCAAATTCTGGCGACTCGGGTCGATTTATTTTCACCTGCATTCATCACTGAGTTCGGTAAGCTCCAGGATCAAGCGCCGCCGCTGGATTTTGCGGAATTGTTACCGCAGTTGGAAGAAGATTTGGGCGGACCGATCGATGAGATTTTTCTGGAAGTCGATAGCAAACCTTTGGCGGCAGCTTCGTTAGCTCAAGTTCATAAAGCGATATTGAAAGACGGCACCGAAGTGGTTTTGAAAATCCGCCGTCCCGGGATTCGCCGTGTGATCGAGGCCGATTTACGACTGTTAACTCGTTTGGTGGACATCATCGAAACCGACGCTGTTGAATTCAGGCGTTATCATCCGCGCGAAGTGGTGCGTCAGATTACACAGTCATTAAGGCGGGAGTTAGACTTTGCCGCTGAATGTCGTAGCGCCGAACGAGTGGCAGTGAATTTGTCTGATGACAAAAATATCGTCATCCCCAAGGTCTATTGGGAATGGACCGGAGAGCGCTTGAACGTCCAGGAATATATTCGCGGGATTGCGGGAAAAGAATTGTCGGCTCTCGATCAGGCGGGTTTGGACAGACGATTGTTGGCCGAGCGAGGCACTCAGGCCGTTATTAAAATGATTATGGAAGACGGTTTTTTTCATGCCGATCCGCATCCCGGAAATGTTTATTATCTTGCCGATAATAAACTGGCATTTATCGATTTCGGTATGATAGGGCGTTTGACCGAAGAGCGCAGAGAGCAAGTTGTCAGTTTTTTGTATGGAATGGTCAATCAAACACCGAATAAAGTTGTGGAGATTCTAGAAGATTGGTCGGACGTCATCAAAACCGATGAACAAGCACTTGCGATCGAGATTGAAGCATTTGTCGATCAATACAGTTCGCTGCCGTTGAAGGATCTTAGTTTGCCGATGATGATGGGCGATTTGATGGCAATATTGCGCGATCATAATTTGTCGCTGCCACCCGATCTGGCACTGTTGATTAAGGCTTATATCACATTGGATGGACTCGGTCGTCATTTAGATCCCGAGTTTCAAACACTGGCTTTCGCAACACCTTATATTAGAGAGCTGATGGTTTCCAGATATAAGCCGGACGCAATTGCCCGCCGCGGGTGGCGGAATTTGATTAGCGTCGTCGACATGATGTCGAGTTTTCCTAAAGAATTGCATCAATTGTTGAGAGCCTCTCGAAAAGGGGCTATACAAGTCGACATCAACGTTCGACGCCTGGATCAGTATATCGACAAAACCGACCGAGCGATTAGCCGTCTCACGATGGGGATTGTTACCGCGGCTTTAATTATCGGGACTTCAATTATCATGACAGTCAGAGGTGGGCCGGAAATTATGGGATTACCTGTATTCGGTTTTTTCGGTTACGTTTTTGCGACATTGGGCGGAATTTGGTTGCTGATTTCCATTTGGCGAAGCGGTAAAAGTCGATGATCGATTCTTTAAGCCCATATTCATTTCCGTTCGTTACGATTGTGTTTTTAAACCTATTTTTAAAGTGTATGCGCCAATTTGCTAAATTCATTTTTTTAATTCTATTGCCGATTTCTGCTTCTGCAGAGATGACAAGTTGTACCTTGACTTATTCATTACAAGGTTGGTCCTTTATATATAAAGAATATAAGGGACAGGGTTTCGTCAATTGCCGGAACGGACAAAGTGCAACTGTCAGTATCGTGTCGCGGGGAGGAGGGCCCACAATTGGTCGATCGGATATCAATGACGGTACCGGAGTCATCACAGCGGTTAGAGATATCCGTGAAGTATACGGAACCTATGTTTTTCTGGATGGCCACGCGGGCGCCACTCAGTCGGTCGAAGGTCGGGTGATGACAAAAGGTGTTGTTTCTCTGGCTTTGAGCGGTGTTGGGCGCGGCTTTGATTTAGGTATTTCCATCGGTGCTTTTACTATTCGCCCGAGAATGCGCTAACGAATAAATAACCCAGTTCTTTACTATGGAATTAAATAGCACTAAAATAGTCCTCATTGAAAGGAGTGTTTATGTTGAAGCTGAGTAAACTAACTGATTATGCAACTGTTATTTTGAGCCATATGGCGAAAGAGACGGAAAGAATGCATAGCGCATTGGAAATTGCCGACGCGACCGGAATCGCCCAGCCAACTGTTAGCAAAATTATGAAGATATTGCTCAAAGCCGGAGTTTTGCGTTCGGTGCGCGGCGCCAAAGGCGGTTACGGTCTGGCTCGTGAACCTGAGAAAATTACCGTGGCTACCGTTATCAGCGCCTTGGAAGGACCTATTGCACTGACTGAATGCAGTCATTCGCATAGAAGTTGTGATCAAGCCAGCGGCTGCCATATTCAAGGTAATTGGAATCTCATCAATCAAAGGATTTTCCATGCGCTTGAATCGGTAACATTGGCGGACATGATTTTGCCTGTAAGACCACCCCAGGAAGTCGTTATTCCGGTTTCTACTTTATACCGTTAATTAATTGTTAGAACGCTTATGTCATCAAGTGCAAACGAAATTGAACAGCTCATCGGTCGGGATTACAAACAAGGGTTTGTAACAGAACTGGAAGCGGATACTTTCCCGCCAGGTTTGGATGAGGAAGTTATTCGTCGACTGTCGCAAGTTAAGAGCGAACCGGAATTTATGTTGGAATATCGTTTGAAAGCTTTTCGTCACTGGCGGGAGATGAAGTCACCAGAATGGGCGCAATTGAATATTGAGCCGATCAATTATCAGGCCATCAGCTATTATTCCGCACCGAAAAAGAAACAAGACGGCCCCAAAAGCCTTGACGAGGTCGATCCGGAACTACTCGAAACTTATAAGAAATTGGGCATTCCGTTAGACGAGCAGGAGCGACTGGCCGGAGTGGCCGTGGATGCGGTTTTCGACAGTGTGTCAGTAGCGACTACGTTTAAAGGTAAATTGAAAGAAGCCGGAGTGATCTTTTGCCCGATTTCAGAAGCGTTGATCGAATACCCTGATTTGGTCAAACAGTATTTAGGCACAGTAGTGCCCCCAGGTGACAATTTTTTCGCCGCGCTTAATTCTGCCGTGTTCACCGACGGTTCTTTCGTTTATATTCCGAAAGGCGTGCGCTGTCCGATGGAACTGTCGACTTATTTCCGTATCAATGCCGCCAATACCGGGCAGTTCGAGCGTACTTTGATTATTGCCGACGAAGGCAGTTATGTTAGCTATCTCGAAGGTTGTACGGCGCCGATGCGCGATGAAAACCAATTGCATGCGGCGGTAGTGGAGTTGGTCGCGTTGGATAATGCTGAAATCAAGTATTCAACGGTACAGAACTGGTATCCGGGCGATAAAGAAGGCAAAGGGGGTATTTACAATTTTGTGACCAAACGTGCCGAATGTCGCGGAGTTAACTCCAAAGTATCGTGGACGCAA
>JBNLEI010000100.1:0-49869 GCA_050304855.1 Methylococcaceae bacterium | reverse complement strand
TGTTGAACAGCGATAGCATATCCGCCGAGCAAGTCGAAACGGCGCGCGTGAGTTTGGCGCAAGATAATCTGACGTTACTGGAAATCATGAACGAACTGACTTCGTCGCTGGAAAAAGATAGCGAAAATGAAGCTTTGAGGCTACGAATGTTTCAGTCCGCGGTCTTGGTCTTGGCATTGATCAATTTCATTGTCATATGTAAACGCTTTTTGACCAATTTGGGCTATTCACAACAAAATGCCGCCGCGTTGACAAAAATTATCGATTCGATCGAAACGGCGGTGTTGTTACATGACGTGACAGGTACGGTTATTGCTGCAAATCATGCGGCGAAGCGCTTGTTCGAGTATCAGGACTTTGATTTGACCGGACAACAGATCGGTCGATTATTGTTTAATCACGGGGAAGCCGGCGATTTTGCCATGCGCCGTAACGGGAAGACCTTTAAAGCGGAGATTAGTCGTCAGCAATTGTTTGAAAACGATCATCCGATAACTGTTTGTACGATTGCCGATTTGAGTAGGCAGCAGCAAAAAGAGCAGGAATTGTTGGAATTGGCTTTCCACGACGCCCTAACCGGTCTTCCCAATCGATTGTTGCTGAAGGAAAGACTGCAGCAAGAATTATTGCATGCGAAACGTAATAGCACGCTGGCTGCGTTGTTGTTTCTCGATCTTGATGGTTTTAAAGACGTGAATGATCGGTTCGGCCATGATGCCGGCGACGAATTACTGAAGCTGGTTGGGAAACGCTTACAGCAATGTTGCCGCGAGGACGATACCGTGGCGCGATTGGGGGGTGATGAGTTCGTGATACTGCTGAGCCCGATTCGCTCCCGAAAATCAGTAGAGAATATCGCTTCGATTATTCTCGACAGGATCGGACAGGATTTCCTGCTCGAGCGTCAAACCGTCGGTATCGGGGTCAGCATCGGCATTGCAATCTATCCGTATGACCATATCGAAGGCGATTTGCTGCTTAAGTATGCTGATGACGCGATGTACCAAGCTAAAAGAAACGGCAAAAGCCGTTATTGTTTCAACTCTGAAATAACCGAACGTAGTTAATCTGTATGGTGATCACGATAACCACTCCCGCCCTACTTTTTCCGGCAATTTCAGTTCTTTTTTTAGCGTATAACAATCGATATCTGGCGATAGCCAAACGCATCAGAGAACTCCATGATTTGTTCAACCGAACCCAAAGTCATTTTGCCCGTAAACAGGTTGAAAGCTTGAGAAGCCGAATCCGCTTAATTATTGTCATGCAGCTGTTTGCTGTTACCGGAATTATTAGCAGCGTATTGACGATGGGGCTGGTTTTTCTAGGTTTACAATTGTTTGCCGTTTATGCCTTTTTGTTCAGCATGTTGTTTATCGTATTGTCGTTGATGGTGTCTATGTGGGAGTTGTTGATTTCGACTCGGGCATTGAACATCGAATTGCAAAATATGGAGGTTCGCCGGCATGAATAATTGGTTGATTTTTACCGATCTGGACGGAACGCTATTGGATCACGACGATTACCGGTTCAGTGAAGCTCAGCCAGCGTTGGAAAAAATCAGACGATTGCGGATACCGTTGATTATCAATTCGAGCAAAACCTATGCGGAAATTGACAGTATCAGAAAAAAATTGCACAGTCATGATGCGTTCGTGGTCGAAAATGGTGCGGCGGTTTTTTGTCCTGCCGGTTTGTTTCCCGGTTACGAACAGCCCTGGAATCAGGTGATTTTGGGTAAATCATTGAATGAAATTTTGCCGCTCATTCGACGTTTGCGCGAACAGCATGGTTTTGTATTTAGCGGTTTTTCCGACTACAGCGTCGAAGAGGTAATGCGGGAAACCGGTTTAGCCGAAAGCCAGGCAGCTCAAGCCAAGCAAAGATTGGCGACGGAGCCGTTAAAGTGGCGGGATAGTGAGCAAAAACGCGAACTGTTTGCGCGCTTGTTAAGGCAGAATGGACTGCAGTTGATACGCGGCGGCCGCTTTTGGCATGTCATGGGGCAAAACGATAAAGCCCATGCGATGGCATGGTTGTTGAATAAGTACCAGCAACTACAGTCGGAAAAAATCCGGACTATTGCGCTCGGCGATAGCCAGAATGATCGTAAAATGTTGGAGCAAGCCGACTATGCCGGCGTCATCCGTAAGGCGGATGACGGTTACCTGCAATTAAACAAAACGTCTGACCGGGTGATTGTTTCAAAACATCCGGCGCCGCTGGGCTGGCAGGAGGTGATGGACCAACTGTTCGGGCAATTGGAATCAGGAGGAGATAATGAGTGATTTTTTTCAAAACGGTTCAATCACGACGTTGCACCGCTTAAGCAAAGACCGAATCGAAAAGATGGAAAGCGAATTGGTCGAATTTTCCGCCTTCCGGCCGATGGGGCTGGTTTTGCCATCGCTGTTCTCGGAACTCAAAGGTCCGGCTTTGCCTAATATCATTAAGGAAATCGATCAAGTTTCGTATTTGAACGAGGTGATTATTGGGTTGGATAATGCCAATATCGATGAATTTGCTTACGCTCGTGAGTTTTTCGGCGAATTGTCGCAACATCACCGTATTTTATGGAATGACGGGCCCAGATTGCGGAAACTGAACGTGCAATTGATCGAAAAAGGGGTTGCGCCGAAAGAACAGGGTAAGGGACGTAACGTTTGGTATTGCTACGGTTACGCGATTGCCTCCGGCCGTTCCGAAGCGATCGCTTTGCATGACTGTGATATCCTGACGTATGACCGGGAATTACTAGCCAGGCTTTTTTATCCGGTTGCCAACCCGGCTTTTCACTACGAGTTTTGCAAAGGTTATTACTATCGGGTGGCTGATCAAAAAATTAACGGGCGGGTATGCCGATTGTTGGTAACGCCGCTGCTTAAAGCGCTGAAAAAAGTGATCGGACCGATGGACTATCTGGATTATCTGGACAGCTTTCGATATGCCTTGTCAGGAGAATTCGCCACTCGAATGGATACCATCAAGGAGATTCGTATTCCCAGCGATTGGGGGTTGGAAATCGGCGTTTTGTCGGAAATGTACAGGAACCAATCGCGCAAACATATTTGCCAAGTCGAGATTGCGGATGCGTACGATCACAAGCATCAGGAATTATCGCCTCGCGATGTCGATTCCGGTCTGTCTAAAATGAGTATCGATATCGCCAAAGCTATTTTCCGGAAATTAGCGACCGAGGGCGTGGTGTTAAGCAAGGAGGTTTTTAGAACCCTAAAAGCCACTTATTACCGCGAAGCACTAGACGCTGTCGAAGCGTATTACAGCGATGCCTGCATCAACGGTTTGAAGCTGGATCGACACTTGGAGGAGCAGACGGTCGAGCTGTTTGCGCAACATATCATCAGAGCCGGAGACGCCTTCCTGGACCGTCCCAGCGAAACTCCGTTCATTCCCAGCTGGAACCGGGTGGTTAGCGCCATCCCCGACGTGCTCGATCGTTTGCGCGATGCGGTAGAAGAGGATAACGCCTAACGACGGTTCACCGATGGATCGGACGGCAGAGCGTCGACCGATCCGCCGCCGGTTTAGTCGGATCGGACGAGGCAAATCAGCCTAGAGCTTCCAGCCAAACCGACTGATAGGGATATAATTTCAATTCACGAGTGCCGGTGCTGATTGCGGTTCGTTCAATTAGATCCCGCCAGACGCCGGAACCGTCGATGATCGGGTGTTTCGGTAACGTTAGCGTTTGAATCTCAGTCGTAATATTGCTCACTGCCAAAATTCGTTGCTGCTGATTCGTGCTGATTCGCCATAGGGCGAACAAGTGTTCATTAATCGGTACGGTTTCCTGTAACGCGTCAGGATGAAAGGCGGTCTGACGGCGTCTTATTTTCAATAAGCGTTTCAATTCGTGAAAAATCATCGCATGAGGGGATTGCGGATTGTTCAATTCATCCAGAAGTTCCTGATAGACCCACTTGCGCCGGTTAATCGAGCGGGTACGGCCGCTTTGTTCAACGCCCTGGTAATCGTTCGAAGTGCCGAATAAACTGTGAATATACAACGCCGGTATGCCTTGCAGAGCTAGCATAATGGTATGGGCGCAGATAAAACGTTGTACCTGATAGTCATCCCGGCCGTTATGGGTGCCTTTTAACGCGTCGAATAAAGCGATATTGATCTCATAAGGCGACTCCTTGCCGAAAGCATCGGTACGCATGCTGACGTAGCCGCCGTATTCATGCATACCATGCACCAGAGCCATGACTTCCTGTTCCGGCAATATGCCTTCAGCCGGCCGCAGGCCGATGCCGTCATGGGAAGCGATAAAATTCAGATAAGTGCATTTCTTTTGCGGCCTGGGCATGTCCCTCGCCCACTGAGTCAGATGATTGCTATTTTCGTGATACAAAGCATGCAATAACAATGGCGGCAATGTGAACTGATAGACCATATGGGCTTCGTCACTATTGCCGAAATAACTCAGGTTTTCGCCGTTTGGCACGTTGGTTTCGGTAATCAGGACGGTACCGGGAGCGGTTACGTCGACGATGTCACGCAGTAATTTGACGACTTCATGGGTTTCGCGCAGGTTGATGCAGCGTGTGCCGAGCTTTTTCCATAAAAAGGCAACGGCATCCAGCCGGATAAATCGGGAACCTTTATCTATATAGAGTAGCAAAATGTCGATAAATTCGAACAGGACCTCCGGGTTGGCGAAATTAACGTCGATCTGGTCGTCGCCGAATGTGGCCCAGACATGTCGGACGCCGTCGTGGGTATGGGCAGGCACTAGCACCGGCGTACTGCGCGGACGCACGACGAGCGAAACATCGGTATCCGGCGCCATTTCGATAAAATAGTTGTTTGCCGGTTGTTTACGGCTCAAGTAGTCGATGAACCACAGATTTTCTCTTGATACATGATTGATTACCAAATCGGTCATCAGATGGAAGTCTTTGCCGATCCGTTCGATCTCCGGCCAGTCTCCCAGTTGCGGATCGACTGTTTTATAGTCGATGACGGCAAATCCGTCATCCGAACTGTAAGGAAAGTAGGGTAGAACGTGAACGCTATTGACGCTGTCGGTCAGATGCAAGGTTAAAAACTCATACAAAGTCCGTAACGGTAATTCATTGGCTTGAAGTACGCTGTCCCCATAGGTAATCAGGATCACATCATGCTCGTTCCATTGCTCTTGTTTCGCATCGGATTGCTCCGAAACGCGGTTTTGTAACCGGGTGTGAAGCCGTTCCATCAGTTCAAGGGTTTTCGTTTCGCCGTACAAAAACTTCAGTCGAGCCTCGGCGTTTTGGGTAAACCAGTGAGGCAGTTCTTTACCGGGGCTGAGCGGCGTGGTCATGATTGAAGCTCCTTGGAGTTTTTTCTGTTTGTTAACATTACTTCGGCTCGGCTGCCCAGATACACATAAGCCGCCATGCACAGCAGCAGAAAGCCGGCCGCCAATATAATCCAGACCGCCTGAATAATATGTTCCCCGCTTTCTTTCAGTGCCGATTTAAAGATCATTAATAAGGCTTCGATCGAAACGGCGATGATAATGGCGGCGATGAAGCGCGTTATCGTGCGGCGCGTCGAGCTATGCCGAAGTATGTCTTTATACAGCAGCACTTCCTCTTCCAACGTGGTTTTTCCCAAGTCGAAGATCGCCAGCGCGAGTGTCAGATAGATTACAACGCCGAACGGCAGCAGCCGGTTTTCCTCCGAAGTGAACAACATCTGGACGACCGTCCAACACTCCTTGCCAGCGAGATACAGCAGCAGCAATGCCACGCTGAACAGACCTAACACGATAACTGAATAAACCGCTTTGAAATAGGGTTCAAAATGAATCCGCTTGCTGTCACCGGTTAAAAAAGAGATGGTTGCCGCCAGGTCGATATCCAACACGATGAAACCTTTGACGGTGCCGTCTTCGTTATTAACTTTGACGCTGGCGGAAACGCAAAGCTCCCGCCTGACACTGGATAAATAGGGTTCGGTGATGACCACCGAGTCGCTATGCAGAGCCAGCGTGTAGTAAGGTCGATTGCTTCTATCCGATCCTCTTCCGATAGCGGGGCTGTTGCGGAAATGGCTGCCTAACACGTTCATACAAACCTGTTTACCCTGGTTGTCGAGCAGATAAAGCAGACTGATGAACGGATAGTAATTACACAATGAATTGAGTTGTTCGGTCAGTTCCAGTTCGCTTTGTTCGAACATCTTGGCATCGGCAAAACAACTTAGAATCGAAGACAGCAAATGATGGATGGCATTGCGGTGCTCATCGTATTTTTCGATGACATTGATGTGACTCATTCTGGACATAAGGGAACCGAAAAAAGGGTTTGCATACGACTGTTTCAAAAACAGGCCAGTTATGGATGTAAATGCAAATATTATGCCTTTTGTGGTGAATAATGCCAGCGTCTGTCGGTTGCTCAATAGGGCCCTGAGCTTTTAGTTAAGGCGCGTTGGTAAGGTTTCCGATCAGGTTTTATGGCGATGTTTAGTTGAGCTTAGTGCGTGATATCTGCCTCATTCGAGGGAAAATCATAAATCATGCAGGCAGGCTTGAGTCAAAGTAGTGCGCAAGCTCTTTTTTGGGGCGTTAAGAAACAGGATGTGTCGGGAATTTAACTCTCTGTTTTGCCTGAGCTTTTGAGAAACTGTTGAAATAACATAGGCTTGAAGTAGTAATTATAACATGGCACCAATAATGCTTTATACAGGTCGTACGTTGCTTGAAACGTGCTTACCTTTGTATGTTGTTGTTATTAAAGCATTGGCGCTTTAACCCCTCCTCCTCAGGGTTATCGCGCCTTTTTTTTGCCCGGACGATTGGTACGGGGACTGCCGGCCGAGGATTCTAAGGGTAGGCTGGCAGTACCCTCCGGGCCGTAGGTGGAAAGGTATCGTAGGAACATGAAAGGCGGATATGAGCCATTGCATCCAAGATGGCTTTATACAGCGTGTCATGTTTTTAACAGTTTGTTGCTTATGCGATAACAGTATTTCCCCGTTAATCATGTTGCATTGTTTTGGTGCGTAATAGCACGACTATTGATCGGAAACGGATAGGCGTTTATCGGTAAAACAAGTATTCGATAGATAAAATTCTTTGGCATGTTTACTGCTTAGATAAGGTTAGTGTTTTTACTGTCAACCCAAGGATACATGCAACATGTCTAAAATCTGGGAAAACTACCAAACCGATATTTCCTTTGACGAGCTGATGTATTCGAGTTTTCAGCCACGAGCAGGTAGTCATACCCTGTGTCAGTATTTGAATCTGTTAAGCCAAGATAACATAGAAAAACGTAAGATCGCCGCGGAAATGGCTATTCAGGAAATGGGCATCAGTTTCACCGTCTATAGCGACGAGGGTAACATCGACCGCGCTTGGCCGTTCGATATCATTCCCCGCATTATAGAAGCACAGGAATGGCGTTATATCGAAAACGGACTCAAACAAAGGCTAAAAGCTTTGAATTGTTTTATAGGTGATATTTATGGCGAGCAATCTTTTATCAAGGAGGGGCTGATTCCCGCCGATATCATCGACAGTTCTAAAAACTTTCGTCGACAGTGCGTCGGCATGAAACCGCGCCATGGGGTTTGGGCCAATATCTGCGGCAGCGATCTAGTGCGAGACAAGGACGGTACGATGTATGTATTGGAGGATAATCTGCGTGTACCATCAGGGGTTTCCTACATGCTGGAGAATCGGGTTATCACCAAGCGCGTGTTCCCGGAATTGTTGGAAAATATCGATATTCTGCCGATCGATGAATACCCAACTCAATTGTACGAAATGTTGTGTTCAATCGCGCCCGAGCAAAGCCAGTCACCGCAAATCGTTGTCTTGACCCCGGGTATCTACAATTCAGCCTATTTCGAACACGCGTTCCTGGCTCAGCAAATGGGCGCCGAATTGGTGGAAGGTTCCGATTTAGTGGTGGAGGATGACGAATATGTCTATATGCGCACCATTGAAGGACTGAAAAAAATCGATGTCATTTATAGACGAATCGACGACGAGTTTCTCGACCCGGAAGTATTTAGGGAGGATTCGATTTTAGGCGTGCCCGGCCTGATGAGGGCTTGGCGAGCGGGTAATGTCGCGTTAGCCAATGCGCCGGGCGCCGGTGTGGCAGACGACAAGGTGGTTTATGCCTATGTCCCTGAAATGATCCGATATTACCTGAACGAGGAAGCATTGCTCCCGAACGTACCGACGTATTTGTGTTCCGAACCGGAGCAATTGGATTATGTGTTAAAGCATTTGGACGAGTTGGTGGTTAAGCCGGCCAATGAATCAGGCGGTTACGGTATGCTGGTCGGCCCGCATGCCACGGCTAAACAGGTCGCGGCTTTCAGAGAAACGGTCAAGAAGAATCCGCGCAATTATATCGCTCAGCCGACGCTAAGCATTTCGACGTCGCCGACGCTGTGCAACGATAAACTCGAACCCCGTCATGTCGATTTGCGCCCTTTTATTTTGCAAGGCGAAGATGTTTTTGTCACCGCCGGCGGCCTGACTCGCGTGGCGATGAAAAAAGGCTCTTTGGTGGTTAATTCCTCTCAAGGCGGCGGTAGCAAGGATACTTGGATCATCAATATGGAGGAATGCTAATGTTATCCCGCTCAGCAGAACGTATTTATTGGTTGGCCCGTTATCTGGAGCGTACCGAAAACGGCGCCCGTCTGATCAGCGTTTATATGAACCTGTTGATGGATCTGCCGAAAGGCGTGGAAATGGGTTGGCCGGAATTGATCCGTATCAACGGTTGCGAAGCACTGTTTTATGACAATTACAAAGTTGCCAGCGAACGCAACGTGACTCGCTTTATGCTGGTGGATGCTGATAATCCCAGTTCACTGTTTTCGTCGTTGAGTTTCGCTCGCGAAAATATGCGTACTACTCGTGAATTGTTGCCTGACGAAGCCTGGGAGCAAGTCAACGAAATGTATTTGTTCGCCAAAAGTAATTTGGATACGGTGGGCAATCGACGCGGAAGGGTGATTTTTCTCAACGAAATTATGGAAGGCTGCCAGCGCTTTACCGGCTTGTTGTCCGGTTACATGAGCCACAATCATCCGTATCGTTTCATTCGGCTAGGGCGTAATATCGAGCGGGCCGATATGAGCAGTCGCATCTTGGAATTGGCGACTCTGCTGCTGTCCGATTCGCGTAGTCACGAAATGCGGCAGTACGAAAGCATTCTGTGGATGAATATTTTGCAAACGCTAAATGCCTTATTGATGTATCGTCAACATATCAGAAGTCGGGTCAAGGGGGACGATGTGTTGAATTATTTGTTGCGCGACACCGAATTGCCGCGCTCGGTGGCCTGTTGTATCGGCGACATCGCAGACGCTATCGTAGCGTTGCCTAATCATGACCGGCTGCCGGCGAAAGCGGCCGAGCTCAAAAAATTCGTCCAGAACATCGATACCTGTAAGACGACACAATATCAGCTACGTAAAATTCTCGACGATTTGCAGGGCCGTCTGGCGAATTTGCACATCGAAATTTCACAGAATTGGTTTTTAACTCAGGAACAAGAGCAAATGCAGACCGTGGAAAGCTGATGCGGTATTTGATTGTCGTCCGTTCTTTTACCTAGAGGAAAAGAACGGACGGGGTTATTGTTTCGCCTAAGGCTGGGCGCTATCTCTATTTCAAGACGCGATCGAATTGCTCGTAATTTCGCTTTAACCAGGTTTTGACGCGTTGCCTTTCCAGCAAGCCTAAAACAGGGCCCAAATGGCTATCGGTATTGTTGGCCGCCGCCCAGAAACTGGCATTGATATGATCGATTTTACGCATTGTCGGGGCATGAAGTGGCGAACTCTCGACAATTTGTGCGCCGTATTTTTCGGCGGTCGAAGCGACCTCCGACGTATTGAATGGACTGAAGTCGCTTCCTCTGCCGAAGTTGCGGGCGAGAATATAATCTGGATTGTCGCTGTAACTCTCCAACAGATTTTGCAGCAATTTAATCGAATCCGAGCCGTCGTCCATGACGTGCCAAAATGTTAGATTCAGATCCAGTTCTTCGGCCAAATCTAATAGACCCGATTCATGAATCCAGGTCGATAACGGTTTAGACGCTTGGGCTGCCAGGTCGACAATCGTGTCGTTTCCGGACTCTGCGGCTTGCTCGACAATCCTATCGGCGAACTCGAAATCGGCGATATTGACCGGCTCGGAGTAATCCGCGTAATAGCGCATCATCGCACCATGGGACAGGTCGGCGTCGAATGCCTGAAAAGGTGTTTCTCGATCAATGAAATATTGGGCTAGCAGCCGGGCTAGGACGGATTTACCGACGCCGCCTTTTTCTCCGCCGATAAAATGAATTCGACTCATTGGTTATTTCTCCGGTTGTTTTTGGTTGTTTAATAATCAACTCAATGGCGCTCTGTGGCCAGCGCCGACGCGGCGGAGGTCTGCATATTGAGCAGCTCGTCATCGACGCCGGCGGCATGGGTCAGTTCGGCGACATTCTGTTTGGTGAAGAAGCCGTCGAAATCGCCGAAACGTTGCACGTACTCGATGATCAAGGAAGAATGTTCCGATGCGCTGGAAAAAATTTGTTTAATTCCTTCCTCCCGCGAACCGATCACATCCAGCAAGAATTTTTTACCTTGTCTGGCGATGGCGTCGACCACATAGTCGATGTTTTCCACTCCGTTGTATTCGCCGTCGTTGACGCCGATTGCCAAGTGATGCAACCGGGGACCGTAATTACGGACGAAGGTTTCGGTCGGTGAGGGCAGGCGTTCCAGATGGTTGACGAAGTAAGGCGTGTTATTGGCGGTAAAGACTTTGGCCGGGCTATGGATTTCGTCGGCGAAATGCACGCTTTTGGTGACGTTGGTCGAGGAATTTTGGTCTTTGATGTCGTAAGAGCCCCAGTAGTAATAACTGGACAACGATAACCACTCGAGAATTGCCGTTTCGCGGTTCTGGCTGTAGATACGGGTTGCCAGATGGTCGATCGGGTTAAGCAGTTTATCGATACCTAATTCCTCTTGCAATTCCTTGGCCTGCAAATAAGCGCTCTGGACATCGTCCCGAATGCTGGAAAGTCCTAGTGAATAGACTCGGATTTGGTCTTTCGGCCGTTCCATGTATGCCACGATATTGTGGGTATACGGTGAAGGCTTGCTAATTGCGAGGTTTCCGGGTAACTCGAGTCGACGGATGTCGTCCTGTGAAAAAAACCGGAACTCCCGTTCCTGCTGTAGACGCGTCACCTCGCTCATGTTTTCCACTCGTAGGATTTCGCCCATATAGCGGCTGTTCGGTTTGCTGGCGCCAATCGGGTAGACTTCGTTCAGGCTGCGAAAAATGCCTCGGGTTGCAGGATCTTTGACTTCTCTGACCAACAGATCGGGTGAATCCATATCGATACGTAAAATGTGAGTCCAATGGGATTCGCTCTCCAACGTCACCAGGTAATGATAAGGCGTCATCAGACATAACTCTCCGACATAGCGGATGGATTGGTCCGGATCCACCGTGATCATCAGAGCGTCGATTTGCCCGATTAGACCGGTCAGGCCGACCCGGTCGCGTTCGCTTAATAGTTCCTTTAAGTAGTGTTCAAAAAAAGGTGAATTTTCTTTGTCGCCGTGACGTTGGAAAGAAAGTGATTGCATAGGCTTTACCGGCTAGCGAGTGACAACAGTACGTTCAAAATCAGCAAGGGACGTGCCATCTTAATTTTATGGGGTAAATATTTTTTATATCAATAAGATAGGGCGTAAATTTTCAATAAGTCGGGAGTTGGCGTAAATTTAAATGCTTCAAAATTGTGCATTATCGGTCGGCTTGCTTCAAAACGGTGAAATGAAGTTATTTCTTTTCAATGCCGGTGTCTGTTAAATCCGGTTGGAACGGCGATGAAAGGGGCGTCAATTGACTAAAGCGTTGTCGTCGGTTGGATAAAATGATTATGGGGCCGGAGACAGACATAGAGTTGTCGGGAAGCAGAACACCGCAGTCAAATCACTTGGTGTATCAATTGCTGGCCGAGCGTATGCCCGGATAGATGGATTTTCAGAAAAGCGGCAGACTAAAGTTTCGATGCTAATTTGCGGGCGTATTTTTTGTCCAGCATCGGCAACTGCGCGAACGCTTCTCTAAGCTTGTCTTCCCATTGTCGGCGCAGGTTCAGCATGTACTTGTCGTCATCTTGAAAGCAATAGTATTCATCAAGACTGAAACTGTTTGTGCGGTAGATCAGTAATTCGATCGGCGGACCGACGCTCGCGTTACTGCGGACGGTGGAGTCCATCGATACCAGACAGCAGCGCGCAGCCTCATCAAGCGACGTTTCGGGCTTGAGGAAACGGTCCAATACCGGTTTACCGTACTTGATCTCGCCGATCTGAAGGAAAGGCGTATTGGCGGAAGTGGTGATGCTATTGCCTTCCGAATAGATCATGTAGGCAGCATGATCTTCTTGTCCGATTTGTCCGGCCAGAATAAAGGTTGCGGACGGATCGAACGCGCTTTGTCCGGCCGCATCTTTGTGCAGCTTTTGTTTTTCTAAACTCACTTGCCCCAGATAGGCGGCTGCTTCCGACAGGCAGTCGACATTGTTTAGATTAACTTCGGCGTTTTTGACTTTGTCACGGCGCAACTGTTCGAGGACGGCCTGCGTGGTAGCCAGGTTACCGGCGCTCAGCAAAATCAGTGTACGGTCGGCAGGCGTTTCGAAAGCATGCATTTTGCCGTAGGTGCTGACATTATCGATTCCGGCGTTGGTTCTGGAGTCGGAAACCAGGACCAGTCCTTCGTCGATGGAAGCGGCGATACAATATGTCATAGTCGATTCAACAGTTGCTGGATAGAATTGCTATTTTAGCTTAATAACAGACCGTAACGAAATCGGATTACGGTACCCGGGTCACATCGACGGCCACGGAGACTTGATGGCGGCTGCCGCCGACTGCCAGACCTTTTAGTGGTGTCACATCGCTGTAATCTCGCCCCCAGCCTAGGGTAATGTGTTGTCCTCCTGCTTTGCAATCGTTGGTCGGATCGAAGTCGAGCCAGCCCAAACCGGGCTGGAAAACGGAAAACCATGCATGCGAAGCGTCACTGCCGGTCAGCTTGGTTTTTCCGGGCGGTGGAGCGGTTTCTATATAGCCGCTGACATAGCGTGCCGGAAGTCCGAACGAGCGAAAACACGCGATTGCCAGATGGGCGAAATCCTGACAGACTCCGCGTTTGTGGGCTAAAACGGTATTCAATGGAGTGGCGATGGTTGTAAAACTTGGATCGTAGCTGAAATCCCGGTAAATTCGCCGAGTCAAATCTAAAGCCACGGCAGGTAGAGATAGACCGGGCTTGAACGAGGGCGCCGCATAGTTTCTCAGGTCAGGGCTCCCTGCCGCCATCTCCGAATCGAGACTATAAAGCCTGGCTTCCCTGGCGGGATCCGATGAATTGTTTTCATTCCGCGTTAAGGTCTGCAATTGCGAAGGAACCGTTTCCCAGCTTGTCGACGACAATTCGGGTGCCTCAGTTGCAACATTCACTTCCACTTCGCTGGTGGCGGTCACCGTCAATTGGGTATGGGGCTGTTGGATTGCAAAATAGGCAACCCGGTTGCCGAAATAGTCCTGACGTTCATGATAATCGGCAGGGTGCGGCGTAATCATTAATAGACTGGACAGGCAGTGTTGACCGGGGAAATCCCTGGGTTGCAATCGCGCCTCACTGTGACAAAGACTGACCGACTGACTGTATTGGTAACGGGTGGTATGGGTAATGCGAAATTTCACAAACTGTCCTCGGCCCAGGTCGGCGACAATTGATGTGTTGCGTTGATGTGATTGAAATAAGTCTGGCCGATCAGTTCGGCCGTTTCCCATAACTGTTCAGTGGTATCGGCGAGTAGATTGTCAAGATGAGTGTATATGCCGCCGCTGTCGTCGGCCAGTAAAGACGTAATATCGCACAATTGCAGTTCGGTGTAGGCTTTAAAGATCAAACGTTCCTCGCGCAGTAGGCGGTTTCTGCGGCTGTGTTTCGGCAAGGCCGCAATATAGTCGTTCAGATGTTTCAACTGAAATAACAGTGAGTTGGGGTGCTTGCCGTCTCCCAGCAGCAATTCCAATAACATTGGCAAGCGTGTCGCTGATCGATAGCGTCGTTGATAGATGCTGAAGCTATCTGTCGTCAGCAATAGCGCCTCGAGAATCGGGTGTAACTGGTTTTCTTTATGTCGATGTACGACGGTGGCGCGCAACAGCGTGATTAGAGCCAGCGATCGTTCCAGCTTGCGCCCCGTTTGCAGTAATAACCAACCGGATTCTCGGGTCATGCTGTCCGCCGTGAGTCCGCTGAACGCGGCCAGACGCCGGCTAAGTTCGCTTAGATTCCGGGATAATTGCGGATACGGGTGGTTCATGCTGACGACTTGGGTCTGCCAGTAATAGCGAATCGAGTCGATACAGCGCCAAGTATCCTGAGACCACAAGTCGCGGATGTTGAATGCGGATTGGAAAAAGGCTTGGATGTTGAACGCCAGACTGCCGTTTCTTTGCGGATCTTTGAATAACGATAACAATTCCTGTTGCTGATCATCCGTGGTCGAATCTTGTTCCTGCTCGACGAAACCCGGATAAGTTGCTGTCAAATGAGTCAGTGCGCGTAATAACGTCAGCAAGCAATATTGGCCGTCTTTGTCATAGCCGTTCATCGGGTCGGCTTGCTTGATCAGAATGGTGCGAAGCAAACGACAGGTGCTTTGAATACGCTCGAAATTTCTTCCTACCCAAAATAAATTGTCGGCGGCTCGGCTGGAGAGCGGTTCGTAGATCGGTGCTATCGTCAAATTCTGGCCGTGGGAAACGCCTCGAATATCGCTGATCGCTTCATCGGTCAGTACCCAGGTATCCTTGCTGATGGCTCCGAACTGGTTGGAGACGGTGAATTGCTCTTTTTTGGCTGCAACCCGAGTCAGCCCCCCGGGCATGACCTGATAATCATGGCCGCTGGCGACCGCAAAACTTCGCAGAATGGAATTGCGCGCTTCGATTCGGGAGTCGACCAGCGATGGTACCGTGGAAAAAGTGATCTGTTCCTGTCCGACGAAATGCCAGGGTCTCGCTTTAATTAGGGCGATCAATTCATCGCATTGTTGCCGGCTCAAGGTGTTGCCGAAAATGACTTGGTTGTTGCCTCCGCGATTGATCGGTTTGATGGCGAGACGCGAAAGGTTTTTGATGACGAATTCGCATTCTTTCGGCTGACCGCACCACCAGGTTGCCACCGAAGGCAGCCGCAATTCCTCATTGAGTAAGTGGCGGCAAAGTCCCGGCAGAAATGCCAATAGGCCCGGATTCTCTAAAACACTGCTGCCTAAAGGGTTGGCGATGCTGACATTACCCAGTCGCACTGCCTGCAATAAACCGGCCACGCCCAATTGAGAACTGCCACGAAACTCCAGGGGATCGCAGAAGCTGTCGTCGACTCGTCTTAGAAGAACATCGACCGCTTGTAATCCTTCCAGCGTGCGTAACCAGACCTTGCCGTCGCGAACGGTCAGGTCTTCGCCCTGTGCCAGTGTGAAACCGAGCTGCGCCGCGAGATATGCGTGTTCGAAATAGGTTTCGTTAAGAGAACCGGGTGTCAGTACGACGATATGCGGTTCGGATTTATTATGCGGGGCTGATCGGGCCAAGCTTTTTTGCAACGCGGTAAAGAAGTTTGCCAGGCGTTGCACATGGGTATCCTGGAATAAATCGGCCATAACTCTGCCGATGACGCTACGATTTTCCAGGCTGTAGCCGATACCGGACGGTGCTTGGGTATGATCGTTGAGCACCCACATATTACCGCTGGGACCGCGAGCGAGATTTGCCGCATAAACGGTTAGTCGGTCGTTATCTGAGAGGCTGCCGACGCAAGGCGGTAAAAACCCTTGATGGGCGAAAATCATTTCAGCCGGTAGCCGTCCCTTTTTCAACAGTTTTTGATCGCCGTATAGATCTTTCAAAATCAAACTCAGCAATTCGGCCCGTTGTTTTAAACCTTGTTCGATGACCCGCCATTCCTCAGCACTGATTAATAAAGGGATGGGGTCGAGTTTCCAAGGGCGGGTTAAATGGCCGCTATCGCTGTAAACGTTATACGTGACGCCGTTTTCTCGCAGCAAGCGTTGCGTTTCCTTACGTCTTTCTTCCAGTTCCGGACCGCCCATTTGTTCAAGCGCAGCCATAAGCTGTCGCCAATGCGGCAATACCTGATTCTGCTCGCTGAGCATTTCATCGTAACTGCCCAGTCGGGTGGCAAAAAACTGAGCGGCGTTGTTTGGGGCGGTTTCGGTTTGCAAAACAGTCGTGTCCGGGACGGTCAATTGGTTACATGCTAACGCAGTCAACGTTTCTTGTCATAGCGTAAATCCAGCGTAAAAGGGTACTCCAGATCCGGCAATTCTGCCGGAGGTGGAGCCGCAATTGTAACGTTATTATGACTGTGGAAAGTGACGCCGGATAATTTTCGGTTGTTTTCCTGGAGCAGCGGTGAAAGTTGTTCGGAAGATGGGCTGTGGCCGTAATCCCAGAATCGAGTGATTCGGCGTGATTCGGCTTCGTAGCTATTGATCGGAAAGGTTTCGTAATTGCGTCCTCCGGGGTGAGCGACATGGTAGGTGCAACCGCCAATTGCGCGGCCGTTCCAAGTGTCGAACACGTCGAAGATTAACGGCGTATGCGGGGCTATGGTCGGATGCAGAGCAGATGGCGGCTGCCAGGCGCGGTAGCGCACGCCAGAGACATATTCGCCTTTGCGGCCTGTATTGCGCAACGGCAGACGACGTCCGTTGCAAGTAATAATGTAACGCCCTTCGGTAAAGCCGGAAACCTTGACTTGCAGGCGCTCGACCGAGGAGTCGACGAACCGCGCCGTACCGGTGTTGCTCATTTCTTCACCCAGGACATGCCAGGGTTCGATGGCGAAGCGCAGTTCCAGTTCAATATCTTCGATCATTGCGGTTCCGTATACCGGGAAACGGAATTCGAAAAACGGTGCAAGCCATTCCATTTGAAAAGCGAAGCCGGCGCGTTGTAAATCGGCTACGACTTGCTGCATATCGTGATGGGCGTAGTGTGGCAGCAGGAAACGATCATGTAGCTCGGTACCCCAACGGACCATGTTATGTTGGTACGGAGTACGCCAGAACCAAGCGATCAGGGTTCGAAGCAACAGGTTTTGTACCAGAGCCATGCGTGAATGCGGAGGCATTTCGAAAGCACGCAGTTCCAGGATGCCAAGCCGACCGGTGCTGCTATCAGGGGAATAAAGTTTGTCGATACAGAATTCGGCGCGATGGGTGTTGCCGGTGATATCGGTCAATAAGTGCCGGAGCAACCGATCGACAAGCCAAGGCGCCGGCGTTTCGCCTTCGGGGATTTGTTGAAAGGCGATTTCCAATTCGTAGAGTTTTTCGTCGCGGCCTTCGTCTACCCGCGGAGCCTGACTGGTCGGGCCGATGAACATGCCGGAAAACAGATAGGAAAGCGCGGGATGGTGTTGCCAGTAAGTGATCAAACTGCGCAATAAATCGGGACGCCGCAATAACGGACTGTCGGTCGGCGTTTCTCCTCCCAATGTAATATGATTGCCTCCGCCGGTTCCGGAATGGCGGCCGTCCAGCATGAATTTTTCGGTACCCAGTCTGACTTGATGAGCTTGATCATACAGTAGGGTGGTTTTGCTCACCAGTTCCGACCAAGTGCGTGAGGGATGGATATTGACTTCGATTACGCCGGGATCAGGGGTGATCATCAGTCGCTCGATGCGATAGTCGCGCGGCGGTTCGTAGCCTTCGATAACGACAGGTAACTGTAATGCCTCGGCTGTCGCCTCCACGGCGGCGACGATTTGCAGATAATGCTCCAATAGTGAAAGCGGCGGCATGAATATAGCCAGACGCCCGTCGCGCGCCTCCATACATAAAGCGGTGTGCGGGACATTGACCAAGGGTTGTTCACGGTCACCGGTTTGCTGTTCGACCACTTCCGGGTGCGGTTTAGGCGCAGCCAGAATATCACTATATCGACGGGTGACTTCCCCGTAATAATCACCCAGTTTAGGTAGTGGCTCGAACAGACTTTGCGGCTCCTGAGGGTCGCGCTTATCCGGGGCGATCCACGGCAGGCTGTCCAGCGGCAGGCGCAGCCCCATCGGCGAATTGCCGGGGACTAAAAATAATTCGCCTCGACGGAAATCCCAGGGGCCGCTGTGCCACCCCTGTTGTTGCCAATCCCATTGTAGCGGTAATACGAAACCGACACTTTCGCCAAGGTCGTGGTTTAATAGTTTGGCCAGCGAACGTCTTTCGATCGAATCTTTTAGATTGCTCTTAAGCGGGTCGAGATTAGTCGGAACTCGGCCTTCCTGCCAGAGATAATAAAACGGATCTTCGTAGGCTGGCATCAAGTAATGTGCTGGAACTTGTAAGTGCCGGCATAGATGCTCCATAAATTGTTTGGCGTGAGAGGCCGTGAATTGATAGTCTTTTTCGATGTCGGCGAGCAACTTGGGATTACGCCAGATCGGTTCACCGTCTTTACGCCAAAAGCTGCCGTATTGCCAACGCGGTAACGGTTCTCCGGGATACCATTTGCCTTGACCGTAGTGTAGGAGTGCCCCTTCGGTAAAAGTTTCGCTGAGCTTTTTTGTCAGTTCGAGAGCCAGTTTGCGTTTATGAGGGCCATCGGCCTGAGTATTCCATTCGGCGCCGTCCATGTCGTCAATCGATACGAAAGTCGGCTCACCACCCATGGTCAGGCGCACGTCGTCAGCCATCAATTGGGCTTCGACCTGTTCACCGAGGGCGTTGATGGCGGCCCATTGATCGTCCGAATAGGGTTTAGTGACGCGCGGATCCTCGTGAATGCGTTGCACCGAATTGCTGAACTCGAATTCCACTTTGCATTCGTCAGTCGCTCCGGATATCGGCGCGGCGCTAACGGGGTCGGGTGTGCAGGCCAACGGAATATGGCCTTCTCCGGCGAACAGGCCTGAAGTCGGGTCCAGGCCGATCCAGCCGGCGCCGGGAACGTAGACTTCCGCCCAGGCATGCAGGTCGGTGAAGTCATGTTCCGGCCCCGACGGACCGTCCAGCGATTTGACGTCGGCTGTCAGTTGCACCAGATAGCCGGAAACGAAACGAGCCGCAAGGCCCAGATGCCGGAGAATCTGTACTAATAACCAAGCGGAATCGCGACAGGAACCGGTACTTTTTTCCAGTGTTTTCTCACAGCTTTGAATACCCGGTTCCAGGCGAATATTATATTGAATGTCTTTCCATAGCCGCTGATTCAATGCGACCAGAAAATCCACCGTTCTTTGCGGTTTGCGGTCGATCGGTTCAAGCCAACGGTTTAATAAAGGTCCGTCTTCCAAGATATCGAGATAGGGTTCGAGTTCTTTTTTGAGTTGCGGTTCGTAGATGAAGGGAATTTTTTCCGCGGTTTCTTCGAGAAAAAAATCGAACGGATTGATCACCGTCATATCGGCGATCACTTCGACTTCGATGTCTAATTGTTTACATTTTTTGGGAAAAACAACGCGGGCAAGAATATTACCGAACGGATCTTGCTGCCAATTGATGAAATGTTCCTTAGGGTTGATGCGAAGGCTATATGACTTAATGGGTGTGCGGCTATGCACAGCCGGGCGCAGCCGAAAAACATGCGGCGACAGCGAAACCGAACGGTCGAATCGGTAAGTGGTTTTGTGGTTAATAGCCACTCGGATAGTCATGCGGCACCTCTAGTAAAGTTTTATACTCAGATGACAAGCAAAGCAATAATCGGGCCTGAAACGAGGTGGCGTTAATTGAAACAAGCGGGCGGATAGTGTCCGATTATGCACTAAAACAGACGAGTGTTGCACCGAAATAGCGCATTTACGGAATCATAATGGCCGGAAAACCAAGGTATGGACTATGCATCGTCGGATTAATGTTTTATAGGCTTCGATACCGCTCCTTTCGGGATGGTCTTAGAATAATTTTTCACGAGCGTTTTCCAATATGGCGGTGACGGCAGGATGTTTCAGTTTTCTGCGGACAGTAATAGCGTAGAACCGCTCTTGGACGGCTTCGATGTGGCCAATAATTTCTACACTGTATTGTCGCTGAATCTCGGTTGCTACGGTACTCGGTGCGACAAATAAACCGGTGCCTCCGCTGCCGAAGGTTTTGACCAAGGCACTGTCTTCGATTTCCGCCCGGATTTTCGGGCTGATGCCTTCGGTATCGAACCATTGGTCCAGAGATCGCCGGAGCGCCGTGTTTGCTGTCGGCAGCAAGAAGGGGGCGCCGTTTAAGGAGCGGGGGAAATTTGGACGGTACAATTCGGCAAGTTGCGTCGTTCCGAAAACGGTAACGGGGCAGGCGCCGAGAAAATGATTGAATGCTTTTGTATCGCTGGTTGGTGTCAGCGGCGCGTCTGACAATACCACGTCGACGCTTTGCAACGAGATTTCGTTGAGAAGGCGTTCCGACTTATCTTCATAACAAAAGATTTGAACCGGTTCCGGTAAGTGGAATGCCGGTTCTATCAGCTGATACACGGCTAACTTGGGTAGCGCATCGGCAATTCCAACATTAAGACGCAACCCCCGACCGGTCGGTCGACCTTTCAGTGTATTGGTAAGCTCTCTTCCCAGCGAGAAAATTTCATCGGCATAATGAAATACGACACGACCGGTATCGGTTAAGACTAGGCTGCGTCCTTTTTTGTAGAACAGCTTTTCACCGACCGCCTGTTCAAAAACAGCGAGCTGACCACTGATGGTGGGTTGTGCCAAATGTAATTTTTCGCAAGCGCCAGTAATGCTTTGTTCACGGGCCACGTTCCAAAAATAAAATAGATGTTGATAGTTAATGCGTTCCATTTTGAGATTTAATATCGGTTTTTTCGATAAATTAGTTCCAAATATTCTATTTTACAATAATAAATGCCTTCTATAACCTATGTCAGTCATTTAGGCGCTAATCCAAATGAATCTTCAAGCGCGCAAACCTGTTGTTCACGCAGCGGCTGCCGTGTAAGAAAAAATGTTGTGGCGCCCAATTTATTCAGCAAAAGGGGAATCGTCGTGAACACAATTTATGAGGACAAAAACCTCAGTCATTCTTTTCGCGTTTTGGGATCTTTATTGACGCGGGTTATGAAAAGTCAAAGCCGGCCGGAGGTCTTTTCGGCGGTTGATCAACTGCAACGGCAGTTTGCAAAATTGTCGCCAGACGGCAGTCCAGTAAAACGGCAACAATTATTGAAAACGATCGATGGCTTAAATGTCGAGGCAGTTAGCGAAGTCGTTCGGGTGTTCAATCATTATTTCAGTTTACTGAATATTGCCGAGGAATCCTTCAACCTGAAACAACGCAGAAAACGGCTATCTGGACACTACTGGCCCGGATCCTTTCACGATACATTGATTACTCTAAAAGAGTCCGGGTTAACGGCGGATAAACTGCAGAAATTGTTGGATGAATTATTGTATTTGCCTGTGATGACCGCTCATCCGACTGAAGCGAAGCGCAGAACGATCAAAGGTGCTTTGCGTCATGTGTTCCAAACTCAGGAAGCTTTGGGTAACCAGAGCTTAAAAGGGTATTTGCGCAAAGAGACGCTCGAACGCTTGCAATGTCAGATTCAACTGCTTTGGAAAACAGACGAAGTACGTTCGAGGAAGTTGGAAGTGGCGGATGAGATCGATGCAGGGCTGTTCTATTTTTCATTGTCGCTGTTTCAGGCCACGACCCAGGTTTATCGGAATTTCGAACGCACTTTAGAAGATGTTTACGGCGAAGAAGTTGCTCGGGAAATACGGGTGCCAAGTTTTCTGAAATTCGGTTCTTGGATCGGAGGGGACCGCGACGGTAACCCGAATGTGACGCCTGAAATCACCATATTGGCGTTGCGCCGGCAAGCGCAAACTATCATCCAGGAATATATTCGTCGCTTAGAAGGATTGACCGGACAATTGTCCCATTCCGTCGGCCTGTCTGAATTATCGGAAGATTTTCTAAACAGCTTGAATGTTGATCAGGCGATGCTGGGACCTTCGGTAACTGCGCTGACCAATACACACTCCCAGGAACCTTATCGGCACAAACTGGTATTGATGAAGTACCGGATGGAACGCACACTGATGCAGATTAAACAACATCTGCAAGGCGAGCCGGATTTACCCGACAGTCATGCTTATACCGGCCCGACCGAGTTTATGGAAGACTTGAAATTGATCGATGCTTCGTTGCGCGAACACGGTGATGCTGAAATTGCGGAGTTGGAGTTGCGGGATTTAATTCGGCTAACCGAAACTTTCGGTTTTCATCTGATGCAGCTAGACGTGAGGCAGGAATCCACTCGTCACAGCGAGGCTGTTGCCGAAATTCTGGCGGCTGCGCTGAAGCTGGATTATCTCGCCTTGGACGAGGACCAGCGCCTGGAATTGTTGTGCGAGGCGATCGCTACGCCGGGCGGATTGATGTTCGACCAAACGGAATTGTCCGCGTCCACCTTGCAAACGTTGGAACTCTTCGAGGTCATGGCGCGCATGAGGCGTGAAATCGGACCGGACTGTTTCGGAAAATATGTCATTTCGATGACGCATTCCGCCAGTCATGTGATGGAAGTGATGTTGTTGGCGGCACAAAGCGGGCTGGTCGGGCGTATCGGAGGTCATTGGCATTGTCATATCGGAGTCAGTCCGTTATTCGAAACCATCGATGACCTCAATCGTATCGAAGAAGTGTTGACCCGGCTTTTAGATCTGCCTACTTATCGCGCCTTATTGCAAGTGTCGCCGGACCGACAGGAGATCATGCTGGGTTATTCGGATTCGTGCAAAGACGGAGGCATCCTGGCTTCAGCTTGGGGATTGTCCCGCGCGCAACGAAGAATTACCGCTTTGGTCGATCAGCGCGGATTGAAATGCCGATTGTTCCATGGACGGGGAGGAACCGTAGGCCGCGGCGGCGGCCCGACCCATGAGGCGATTTTGGCGCAACCGCCAGATACCGTACGCGGACAAATCAAATTCACTGAGCAGGGGGAAGTGTTGTTTTACCGCTATAACAACATGGAAACCGCGATCTACGAACTGACAATGGGACTTACCGGTTTGATTAAGGCCAGCGTCAGCTTAGTGCATCCGGTGTCTAGCGACGCTCCGGATAATCTGGCGGTGATGGACGAACTGGCGAAGATCGGCGAGCATTGCTATCGCGATCTGACCGAACGCACGCCCGGTTTTCTGGATTATTTCTACGAAGCGACACCGGTTGGAGAGATCGGTCAGATGAACATCGGTTCGCGGCCGTCGCACCGCAAAAAACAGGATCGCTCGAAAAATTCGGTGCGGGCAATCGGTTGGGTGTTCGCTTGGGCGCAATCGCGGCAAACTTTTCCCGCCTGGTATGGCATCGGGTTCAGTCTTTCGACTTGGTGCGCAGGCAAACCAGAGAGACTGGAAAAACTGAGAAGCATGTATCGGGATTGGCCGTTTTTCCGTAATTTGCTGAGTAACGCCCAGATGGCGCTGAGCAAATCGGACATGAGTATCGCTCGTGAATACGCCGGTTTATGCGTCGACCCTGAAACCGGTCGGCGAGTCTACGAATTGATTGCCAGCGAGCACCAACGCTGCGTCGAATGGATATTGGAGATTGCCGAAAAGGATCAATTGTTGGCGGAAAATCCATCGCTTGCGGCTTCTTTGCGTCGCCGTAATGCTTTTCTAGGTCCGCTTAACTATATCCAAATTGCTCTGTTGCGGCGGATGCGTGCGGAAGACGCGCAATCGGAAAACCGTTGGCTACAACCCCTATTACGCACCATCAATGCAATTGCTGCGGGCATGAGAAATACAGGGTAGGGAAGTCGGTGTGCGTCGGCAGGGGTGAGAAGCAACCTCTTCCTCTGTCCGGCAAATAACTGATGCGCTTAACGCTAGGGTGCTGGCAAGACGGGTGCAATCTCTGCCATGCCGGAACCACAAATTTCTAAAAAAAATAATGAAGAAATTTTCGATAGTATGGATGTTGTTATACGGGTTAACGCCGACCTGCGTTTTCGCATCATCGGGACAGCCAACACTCGATTTGACGGGACACGCAGTCGGTTACGCGAGCTTGCTCGTGTTTGCTGTCGCTTTTGTTTTGGTCATTCTGGAAGAAAAACTACGCCTGCATAAATCCAAGCCGATTTTGATCGCGGCCGGCGTCATCTGGATCATGGTGGCGGCAACGTATCAGTTACATGGTCTCGAAGAAGCCGCGAGCGTTGCGATACGGCATTATTTTCTTGAGTACGCCGAGCTGTTTTTCTTTTTCTTGGTTGCGATGACATATATCAACGCGATGGTGGAGCGCGGCGTTTTCGACGCTTTGCGACATCTCTTGGTGACCAAAGAATTTAGCTATCGGCAATTGTTCTGGTTAACCGGTTTACTGGCTTTTGTTATATCGCCGGTAGCGGACAATCTCGCAACCGCTCTGATTATGTGTACAGTCGTTTTGACCGTAGGCGCCGATCGACCGCGCTTCGTTTCTTTAGCCTGTATCGGAATCGTGATAGCGGCTAATGCCGGCGGTGCTTTCAGTCCCTTTGGCGACATTACGACGTTGATGGTTTGGCAAAAAGATATCATCGAATTTTCGGTATTTTTCAAATTATTTATTCCGTCGCTGATTAATTACTTGATCCCGGCTGGAATCATGCACTCATTTATTGAGAGAGGTTATCCAACAAGGCAGGAAGATAATAGTCACGAAATCAAACACGGCGGATTGGTGATTGCCGGGTTGTTTTTATTAACGATTGCAACGGCCATCGGTTTCCATAATCTGTTACATTTGCCGTCCGTCATCGGAATGCTGATGGGACTGGGTTACCTCAAACTGTTCGGGTTCTACTTGCGTCAACGTTATCGCCAGGAGCGGGCGGATTTCGACGAAACTCCCGGTTCGGGAGGACACGGTAGCGGTTTCGACGTCTTCAGTCATATTGCCAGCGCCGAATGGGATACGTTGTTCTTTTTCTATGGCGTCATTATGTCGGTCAGCGGGTTGGGTTATATCGGTTATTTGGGCTTGGTTTCCGAGTTTCTTTATGGAGAACTGGGCCCGACGACGGCCAATATCCTGGTTGGGATTATCTCGGCCATTGTCGACAATATTCCTGTCATGTTCGCCGTTTTAAGCATGTCGCCGGAAATGTCCCAGACACAATGGCTGTTGGTGACGTTTACGGCAGGAGTCGGCGGCAGTTTGTTGTCCATCGGCTCGGCAGCCGGGGTGGCCTTGATGGGGCAGGCTCGGAACAGTTATACCTTCATCAGTCATTTAAAATGGTCGCCCGTCATTGCATTGGGCTATTTCGTCAGTATTTATTCGCACTTTTTAATCAACGGCTCATGAATGCGACGATTCGAACCCTGTTTCAATTTCTGCTATCCGAGCTGGATATCGGTGGCTACGAACCGGGGCTGTGGCGATTAGTTGTCGAAGACCGGGATCGCATTGGCGAGACGATAGCCGATACCGCCGAGAAATACGGCTTGCGCACCACCGAAGCGGAATTGACCCTGGAAAATGCGTTGTCGGTTTCGGGCGGCTCGTCGCCGGTGATTGCAGCGATAGATTCTCACAAATGGCTGGTTTTACAAGGTTTCCGCAAAGGCCGGATCAAAGGCGCGATCATTACGAAAAACAATATCAAAGTCAGACTGTTTCGTAATCGTGAAATCGCCGAATTATTGAATTTAGCCGATGCCGATTCCCGCCAATGGTTCTTGCTTGAAGCCAAAGAGCCGATGGATACGGCTAAGAACCCCGATATTCACGGTGCTTTGCCGCCGTTGCAGCGCTTATTCGGTATGCTGAATGCGGAGCGAGGTGATCTGCTATTGGTGTTGATTTTCGCTCTGGGAACAGGGCTGCTGTATTTGGCGACACCGGTAGCTGTCCAGGCGCTTGTCAATACAGTTGCATTAGGCGGTATGTTTCAGCCGCTAGTTGTGTTGGCGCTGATTCTGTTTATCTTTCTGGCGTTTGCCGGGGCGATTTACGTCTTGCAAACCTATCTGGTCGAATTAATTCAACGGCGGCTTTTTGTCGGCGTGTCGGCGGATTTGGCTTATCGCCTGCCACGCATCAATTGCGAAGTTTACGACCGCTATAACGGTGTTGAGTTGGTTAACCGCTTTTTCGATGTTATGACCATTCAAAAATCCGGTGCCACACTTTTGTTGGAGGGGATTGCCACGATTTTGCAGGCGATCATAGGTTTGTTGGTTCTGGCGGCTTATCATCCGCTGCTATTGGTTTTCGATTTGGTCTTAATCGGTTTAATCGCGTTTATTGTGTTTTTCTTGGGACGGACCGCCATTAAGACCGCTATTGAAGAATCCAAAGCCAAATACGCGCTGGTAGCATGGTTACAGACTATCGTTCGCGGCTTGTCGACGTTTAAGTTTGCCGGCGGACCGGAATTTGCCCGACAACGCGCAGACGAGCTGGCGCACACCTATCTGGCCAACCGCAAGCGCCATTACCGTGTGGTGTTGAGACAAACGATCGGGGCGGTTTCTTTACATGCCGTTGCAGGAACCAGCCTGCTCGCGATCGGCGGTCTATTGGTCGTGGAAGGGCAGTTGACATTGGGTCAATTGGTTGCCGCCGAGTTGATCGTTTCAGGCGTGCTCTCCGCATTCGCCAAATTCGGCAAGCAATTGGAAGGGTTTTACGATTTGATGGCCGGCGTCGATAAAGTCGGTCATTTGATCGATTTACCACTGGAGCGTGAAAACGGAGAAAAAATCCAAAGCGAATCCCCCGCGGATTTGAAAGTGATCGACCTCGCGTTTGCCTATCACAGTCGTTATCGACCAATAGAAGGGTTGTCTTTTAAGGTGAGACCGAATGAAAATGTAGCGGTGCTTTGTTCGTCGGGAGGTGGAAAAACCACATTGGCCGATTTGTTGGGCGGACTTCGATTACCAATGTCCGGTCGGGTCGAGTTGAACGGTATTGATCTGCGCGATCTTCGCCTTGAGTCGCTGCGGGAGCAAATTGCCATCGTGGGTCGGTTGGAGTTTATCGAAGACACCGTTATTGAGAATATTCGTCTGGGTCGTTCCGAAATCAGCAATGCCGCGATCAGGCAAGTGTTAGACGAGCTCGGGTTATTAAAGGAATTGCTGCAGTTACCCGACAGCCTACAGACTGAAGTCATCGATGGAGGCGCGCCGCTTTCCTCCTCGCAATTCCGCCGATTGCTGATTGCACGAGCCATTGTGAGCCGACCGAGGTTGTTGGTGATTGACGGCTTGCTGGACGAACTGGACGAAAATGTACGGGATCCGGTTTTCCGTACGCTGTTCAAGGCGGATCGGTCATGGACGTTATTGATACTCACTCGGTTTCCCGCCGTTGCCGAACATTGTCAGCAGATCATTGAATTTCCTGTGAAGAACGCCTATGAGACCATCGACTCGTGATTCGTTGTTGTCGGCGATGAGTGCGGCGCAAACACCGAGACTAGTGACTCGTCTGGCTCGGTTTTTCGCCTGGCTGTTTATACTGGTTCCGGTCGCGATGCTGTTTCTACCTTGGCAACAGAATGTCACCGGCGCGGGACGCGTCGTCGCTTATGCGCCGGTAGAACGCCAGCAGACTATCGATGCGACGGTGTCAGGCAGAGTTCTTAAATGGCATGTCAAAGAAGGTGACAGAGTCAATCAAGGAGATGTTCTGGTTGAAATCGGCGATTTCGATCCGCAATTGCTGGAACGTTTGCAGCAACAACAAAATACCGCGGTCGCCAAGGTGGCGGCTAAAGAAGAAGAACTTCTGGCCTATCGAACTCAGCGCGATAACTTGGCGGCGGTACGTGATATTCAAGTGGCGACAGCTCAATATAAAGCGGACGTTGCTTTGCAGAAAGTCCGCTCTGCATCGGAAGCTTTAGCTGCCGCGCGTGTCACGTTCGATACCGCAAAGGTGCAGCGTGAGCGTCTGCAGCGATTATTAGGCGAAGGACTGGTTTCACGCCGCGACTATGAAGTGGCGGAGCGAGATA
This sequence comes from Methylococcaceae bacterium, assembly GCA_050304855.1. Lineage (GTDB taxonomy): Bacteria > Pseudomonadota > Gammaproteobacteria > Methylococcales > Methylomonadaceae > Methylomarinum. The sequence goes on along the minus strand of JBNLEI010000100.1, from coordinate 21,774 downwards.
TGACGGTCGCTTCGCGAAACGTTAATAGCGCGCAGGCTTCATTGCAGGCGGCTACGGCCGATCGGTGGGCGGCTCAGGCCGATATTGAACGTATTCGCGCCGATGCACAGGCAAAAATTAACGCCGTCCAGGCTTATAGCAATAAAACGTTGAGCGAATTGGAGGAAAGTCGAGCGAGCCTGATCAAAGCCGAAGTCGCTTTGTCCAGACAGCGAACGCAGGCGGTGAAGGCTCCGCGTGACGGCAGTATTCTGCGTTTGTTGGCCAATCCTCAGGCTCAAGTGGTCAAACAGGGAGAGCCATTGGCGATATTGATTCCAACCACCGATCAATACGCGGTGGAATTATGGGTGGATGGTAACGATGCCCCGTTGATTTTGCCCGGCGATCACGTGCGTCTCCAATTCGAAGGTTGGCCTGCGGTGCAATTCGTCGGATGGCCGGAAGTGGCGGTGGGAACATTCGGTGGGACGGTAGTTTTTATCGATTCTACGGATGACGGCAAAGGAAAATTCAGAACGATGGTAATTCCTGACAAAGCCGATCAGGCCTGGCCATCAAGCCGATTTTTAAGACAAGGGGTCAATGCGCGAGGATGGGTTTTGTTGCGTCAAGTGCCCATGGGTTATGAAATTTGGCGGCAATTGAACGGTTTCCCTCCGATGTTGACGCCGGAGTCGCCTCTGTCGGATATAGCCCGTAAACGGCTGAAATAGACCGGGCTAAAGTGAGGAAAATGCATGGGATCAATTGAAAAATGCGGTCTGCAGAGAAACAGGCGAAGAGGTCATTTGACGTTAAGGATTATGACGACATCTTTCCCGCGCTTTATAGAAGGGATAGCGGTTTCCACGCTATTAGCCGGTTGCAGTGCGTTTTCAGAGGTAAAGTTGGACCCCGTCGTGAACGAGCGTGTTGAAAAGCGTTTGGCTTCTAATGAGGCATTGCCGTTGAAGACACTGTCGAAAAATGAACCGCAATCGATATCCGAAGCACTGCCACTCAACAAAAAGTTGGATTTGTCTTTACCTCCTCAATTGTTTGATAGATCAAGCGATCAAGATCAAAAACGGAAGCAGGAAAAATTCCGGCCATTGACCATAGTGGAAACAAGGGCTCTGGCTTTAAAAAACAACTTAGATCTGCAAGTCGCGATGATCGATCCGAAAATTGCAGCCACTCGGATCAGCGAGGAGCAAGCCAAATTCGACGATCTGATTTTCGTGAATGCCAAGTACGGACGAAAAGATACGCCGTTATATGACGGCGACTTGGTTAAGTTCACGCCGTTGAACTCGCAGTCGCCGCTAAAGAACGAAGTCGCTAAACTGAGCCTGCAGCCGCAAATTACCGATATTCTATCGATGGAAGCCGGCATAACCGTACCGCTGCGAACTGGCGGTCAAGTGACAATCAGCTCACCATTTGAACAAAAGCGCACGAAACTGGGGGTGACGACCGACCAAGTTCGTAGTGCGTTGCGTTTCACGATCAGTCAACCGTTGCTGCGCGGCGTTGGGATCGACAACAATGTTGCCGGCATTCGAATTGCGCGTTACCAGCAGCAAGCGGTAGATGTGACGACTCGGTTGCAAACGATTCGGGTTCTGGCGGCAATTGACCGCGCGTACTGGGAGTTGTATGCGGCTTGGGGCGTACTAGACGTGCGCCGGCAGCAATACCAAAACGCTGCGAATAACTTGAGGATGGTTAGCCGCAGGGTGGACGAGGGACTCACTGCAGCAGTGGAATTGAATCGCGCTGAAATCGGCGTTGCCGAACGGATGGAAAAACTGATTGTGGCTCAAACTAAGCTGAAACTGGCTCAGCGCAAACTCAAATTGTTCCTCAATGACGAACAGCTGGGGTTGGGCTCCGACAATTGGTTATCACCCGAAACCCAGCCGATGCTGGTGAGTTTCGAGTTCGACCGCGAGCGACTCGTCGAAAAGGCTCTCGAAGGACGGTTGGAATTATTGGAGCTGGAATTGAAGTTGGCAGCGGATAGCACCAAGATTGACTATCTTCGCAATCAAACTCTGCCTTTATTTATGCTCGACTATAGTTATAGCGCTTTGGGTCGAGACGATACTTTCGGCGAAGCATACGGCGACGCAGTCGGCGGCGATTTCAACGATTGGGCGGTCGGATTGAAGTTCGAGTTGCCGCTGACGAACGCCTTGCGGAAATCGAGACTGGAGCGCGCCGTTCAGCAACGAATACAGCGGTTAACGACCAAGCGTCTAAGGGAGCTGAGCGTTCGGCGGGAAATGTACGATGCTCTCGATCAAGTCGATCAAAATTGGCAGCGTATATTGGCTGCCCGGCAAAATGTTATTCTAGCCGGACTGAATTACGAGGCGGAGCTGAAACAATTCCGCGAGGGCCTGCGAACCATGACCGAAGTGTTGGAAATGCTAAGCAAACTGGGCGAAGCTCAAGTTCGGGAGGTCTATGCGATTGCCGACTATCAGATTGCTTTGATCGATTTGGCCTATGCTACGGGAACCTTATTGGGTTATAGCAAAGTGGCGTTTGAAGTTCCACGGCGGCATTGATGCCATCTGAGAAAATCCGGAAGTCGGTAGAATTAATTCGACAAGTCCATCGTGATTTGTTCTGATCGAAACGATCCTGAATAAACCGGTGTTGTGATACTTTATGGGTTTACCTGAAGATGAGCGATTGATGAATAACATAACAAGTATTTGTGTTTACTGCGGCTCCAGCGCCGGTCGGGATGAAGCTTACGCCGCTTCCGCCCGAGAGCTCGCCGAATCTTTGGTTAGTCGCAATATACGATTGGTTTACGGTGGAGCCAGTATCGGCGTGATGGGAGCTGTGGCGGATCATGTGATGAAACTCGGCGGCGAAGTGGTAGGCGTTATTCCGAAAGCGTTGGCGCATAAAGAGGTTGCGCATAATAACCTAACCGAACTGCATGTTACTCATTCTATGCACGAGCGGAAAATGCTGATGGCTGAACTCGCCGACGGCTTTATCGCACTTCCCGGTGGGATAGGGACGTTGGAGGAGTTATTTGAGATTTGGACGTGGGCGCAATTGGGATTTCATCAAAAGCCTTGCGGCTTGCTCAATGTAGAAGGGTATTACGACGCCTTAATCCGGTTTCTCGATCATGTCATGGCTGAGCAATTCGTCAAACCGCATCATCGCGATATGCTGATCGTGGAAACTACTCCGTGCGCATTGTTGGACCGATATCAATGCTACCAGCCACCGCTCGTCAGGCATTGGGTTAGTAAAGATGAGACTTAATGGAAAGTTGGAGAGAAAGGTATCCATTTATTTTGCGCAATAATGGATTTGTATGCTATGAAAATTAAGGGTATTTTAAGTAAACTATTATTAATATTCATGCCTACTATGTTTTAAAGTAACTGAGGCGAACTTTAATAATATTGAACTGATATTTGTATTTGACGGAAAGTATTGAAAAGTTGGGGTTGAATAGAGATAAAATTCTACACTGCTTTTATAGAATATATACTTGATGGAAATAAAGCATAAAGTTTGTAAACTACGTTAAGTTAATAAATAATAGCTCAGGAAATAGTGCCGGTGCACTTTAAGTTTATGGTACTAACAAAAGCAATTTTTTCATTTCGCTTCTTAGTCGTTGTGATATTGTCACTTTTTCTCACGGCATGTAAAGAAGAGGGAATATCGTGTTCGATTACTGTTTCCTGGGATGAAGACGGAACAATTCCTATCGATAATGGGGCGTTTCTAACCGATAGAGAACCGGCGCCGTTTTGGGTTCATACCGTTGTTAACAATGATGGCAGCCTTTTACTACCGCAAACTAGCGGACCGAACATACTTGTTACAACGACCGTTACCGATTATGGTAATGACATTAAAAAAATAAAGACGAAAGAGAAAATTAGTGCGCCAGGCTCATTAACTGTTCATCCTATTTTAATTCATTCGGATTCGCTCCATGACAGCGTTATCAAAATTAAAGTTAATGTTAGTGCTTTTTCAGGAGAAGAAATGGATGATTCGAAAAAAGATTCGGTCGATTTGAATCAAGTTGGCGCTGCACAAGTAGAAATTGTCAGTGATTCAACCAATAATTCAGCTGACTCCGGAAATATCGATCTCAATATTGGTGATATATCGACAATGTATGCGTCCTGTAGTTTTAAATTTGAGGTGCACTCAATACGATAAATTGACTATTCAAAAACGGAAGTTAAAATTTTTTGATAAAAATCAGATTTTATTTGTAAATAGGCTACTCTCCTAGGGCAATTCTTTAAGTGGGATATTGTGTATGATTAAAGGGTGGTTGCGCTTAGTTTTAAATTAACTAAGTCTTATGTTTTTTAAGCATCTTTAACATTTTATGCTGATAATCGAACTGTAAAGAGTTTCTATCGTTTAATGTTTTATATTAGAACGTTATCTTTAAGTAATTGTTGCTTATAAGTTTTTCTGGTTGGGGATTTTGATTAGATTTATCTATATAGCATACCAGTAGAAACTAATAACGATAGGCAATTTCCATTTTCCCGTAGTAACTGTTATCCGACCATTCCGAAAAGGCGCTTCCGGGAAAGAATGTGCCGAAGATCAGCTCAATGTTCAGATTGTCGATTTCGCGGATGCCGACGACAAAATCCAGCTCGTGACCTAAATCCTTCGATTTTTCATTGGGATCTATTGTGATTTTGGACCGAAAATTATCGTCCAAATGATGTTGGCGGTAATAATGGTAGATGAATTCCAAAGAGGTTTTTCTGCTGGGTTTTAAGCCGGCGCCGGCGGTCAGAATCCATAAATTACTCAACTCGGGCTCCGTCAGTTCCCCGTAATATTTCAAACGGGTAACGCCGTTTAGTTTGTTGTTATTATCCTCCAGGCCGGTTTGCCTAAAGGTCCCGTCGCTGTTGTCGCCTTTATCGGTATCGCCGGAACCGAGGGCTACACCGATAGCCAAGGAAGGACTGAAGGTGAGTTTGGATTGGTATTTTAAACCCAGATCGAATGCGTAAGCGCGATATTGCTTGTCCTGATTTCTTCCCAACAAGAGAGCGGAATCCAGCCAGTAGTTAATCGAAGCTATTCTACCGGTGGACTGCAGGCCCACATATAACTTGTCTCTTTGCCGATCCGTCAAGTCGTCCCGATAAAGAAAATAGCCGCTAAAATCGGTTTTTTTTCCGGCGGCGTAATGTAGGATAAATAGATAGTTATTGATTTCGGCTTCGGTTTCGGCATTCAAGACGTCGCGTTCGAAAAACTCCTGTCTGCTGATCGATGCATCGATTCCCCAGCGTTGGAATCGATATAAAGCATGGAAAGTATCGAGGTTTTCATCGAACCACCACTCGCGCTGATCTCTGAAACGCTGACGCCCTAGTTGAACGGATAAATCGTTCCAGGGGTTGGTTAAGGTCACGTAGGCTTGCTTGATTTCGGCTTTGGTCGGTCTTTCGGGCGTCGATGTTTTTGCCCGATTGATAAAAAATTCGTCCTGAAGCGATAACTCGGAATAGGCGGTCAGCCAAGTAAAAGGCTCGTATGTGAGCACTAAGTTCGCCTCGGGTTGGAATAACTCAATTTGATCATCGACGGATTGAGTTAAATCCAGATCTTCGAAGTATTCGTATTGGAGTTGGAGATTTGCACCGAATTTAAGGGTATTGGTAATGTTGTGTTTAGCTTGAGGGGGGTCATCAAAATAAAATTCGATGCCGTCGTTATTACCGTTTTTACCTGCGGCTTGGCTTGTTCCGCCAACAGTAAAATTTAAGGATAGCCATAGAAGGCAAAGACCTGTCTTGAGTTTGAACGTCATTTTTATTTATCGGCTAATTAGAACGATTTTTCTCAGGTTTCAAAAATGAGGGTCAATAAATACTCTGGCAACTGTCGATATTTGGGCCAGAAAAGGTAGATGCAGGTTAACCGCAATAAAGTAGAACGCCGGTAAGCGGTTATGCGGCGATTCCAGTTTGCCGACGCCGTTGTACCGTATCCGTCCAAAAAATGTTGTATCGAGTCGGCTGGCAGAGTAAAGCCTTGACCCACCAATAGTTGAAGATGGGCGATAAAGTTACCGATGTCGATGGCGGGATCAGCCATACACGCCGTATCGAAATCGATTAAGGCAGTTTGGTTTTCGGTGAACAAAACCTGCTTGTCGTAAAAATCTCGATGAACCAAAACCGGTGTTGCGTTGCCGATTTTTTTTAGCTCAACTTCGATGCAGTCAAGTGCCTTGTATAGGGAAATTCTGAATTCTGGAAAAATCGTTGCAGCCAGAGGTACCCAGTGGTTTAAGATGTTGAATTCGTCTTCGGCTGTGAAAGTTTTTTCTGTGAGGGTTGGGCTGCGATGAAGCTTGGCGATGGCCTGCCCCGATCGATACAGCGATTGACGATGAGCCGATTCCGGTAGTTCGGTCAGCATCAGTCCCCTCACATCTTTCATCATGATCATGTTGTAGCGCGGGTCGAAACCCAGGGGTTGCGGAATGTTGACCGGATAAGAATCGGAAAAGCCGTTGTTATACAGATTACAGGTCAATGAGTGTGTATCACGCGCAGTTGGGCTGTTGTTTTTGTAAAATTTAATAAAGAGCGATTTTGCCGATGTCGGGTCGTTGCTTTGTTCAAAGTTAACCTTTGCAATACAGCGTTTGCCTAATCGGTGTCCTAAAATTTCAATGTCCGTTTTGTTGATCGAGCCTGCTTGAAGCTCTAAATAATATTCAATGAAATCGGTTAACGACTCCGCTTTTTTTAATATTCCCAGACTGTTTATTTTTTCATCCAATCCCAAACAGCGAATGACCAGGCCTATATCCGGCAAACAACAAAGCTGATGTTGTTGATGTTGTTTTTTGTCGAGCTGGGAACGTCTGGTTTTCGTCAGTTGCGAAATCAGGGATCGGAAATGCTCCGATGCATGGCGGCCGAGCCACTCGGCGAATATTTGCTTTTTGAATGTGCGGCCGGCCGTTTTCAGATCGAGTTCGTAGAGCAGTGTGAAGTCTTCCGCGCTTTTAGGATAAACGCGAACCAGCTGGCAGCCGAGAAGTTCGAGGTCTATTTGTTCCAGAAAACTCCAGTGTGCTTTCAAACTAGCGCTAATATCGGCGGTGAGTAGTTGTCTCAAAACGATTGGCTTCGGTGTCGACGACATCAGTTAAAGACCTCGTCGAATGTCGATGGATGAGACTTGTCGGCTTCTTTAGCTTTATGAGCATCCAAATGGTATTGTGCGGTGAATCTATCCACTTCAGTCAGTAATCCGTTGTTTATCCAAACGAAGCGGTCTGCCGAGAGAGCGGTTTGTTTATCGTGCGTGATCAGTAAACAGGTTCGGTTTCGGGTCAATCGTCTCAAGGCGGTTTCCACTTGAATTTTATTGTTTTGATCCAGGCCGGTTGTCGGCTCGTCTAAAATCACGATTGGCGTTTGCCGAATAATGGCTCTGGCAATGGCGATACGTTGTTTTTGTCCCCCGGAAAGACTAGACCCCCGCTCGCTGATGATGGTGTGATAGCCCTCCGGCAGTTGCCTTATAAAATTGTCCGCATTAGCGTCTTTGGCTGCTTGGGTCACTTCGTCTTCAGTGGCGTCGAGTTTCCCGTAGGCGATGTTATCGAAAATAGTGCCTCGAAAAAGGAAAGGTTCTTGCAAGACGATAGCTGCTTGGTTACGGACGGAGTCCAGTCTGTATTGCCTGATATCGACGCCATCCATCAACACCTTCCCATCATTAGGGTCGTAAAAACGTAACAGCAGTTTGCCCAATGTCGATTTGCCGGCACCGCTTGGGCCCATAAGGGCGATAGTTTCGCCGGGCTTAATGTCCAAGCTCGCTCGTTTTAGGACTAAGGACTCTTTTGTATAGCCGAAACTGATTTGGTCGAATGTAATATGTCCCGATAGTGCCGGTGCAGGGAAAGCCGTCGGTGAATCGTGGATATCGGCTTTCGTTTTTAATATCGCCAGAATGCGTTGGCCGCAAACTGTGGCTTTGGCGATACGCGATGTTAAGGCCGACAATTTGCGGACCGGTTTGTATAGACCGGCCAGATAAGCGGTAAAAACCAGCAGATCCCCAGGTGTAATCATCCCCGATTGGACCTTGAGTACGCCGAACCATAAAACGGCGGCGGTACCGACGGCTAAGATCACCTGAACCAACCGGCTTAAATGAGCTTCCAATTTGGTCGAACGCAGTCCGGTCGACAATGTTTTGACGTTTTCTCTGGCGAAACATTCATCTTCGTAGGCTTCTCTGGCGTATGCCTGGACTAACGTATTGGCCGATAGTTTTTCGGCCATCAAACTGGTGATTTTTCCTTCTTTGCGACGCTGTTTTCGGGTTGCCGATTTGATTTCGCGGCTGAAACTGAAGGAGATAAGGAACAACAACGGAATAACGGATAAAGCAATCAAAGTTAATTGCCAATCCATTAGCAACATGATGATGACCATGCCTGCCAACGCCGTTGTTCGGTCGCACACGAATATCACCGAGGTGACCAGCAGTTCTCTTAGTAGTTGGATGTCGCCGGTTAATCGGGTAATCAAATCGCCTAAAGCGGTTTCGTCATGGAACGAATGCGATAAACGCTGTATGTGGTTGTATAAATGCTGCCTGACTTTGGTAACGACACGTTGGCCGACACTGGCGGTTAAATAAGCTTGGCCGTAACCGAACAGGCCAGCCAGGATGGCGATACATAAGATCGATAATGTTAGCGCGATTAGCAAGGTTTTCGGATCCAGCAAGCTTGGATGGATATCCGCCAGCATATCGAGCGTTCTTTGTTGAGGAATCAAAATTCCGTCAAAGACCAGCTTGATGGGCCAAGGGCGAAGTAGCTCCATAACCGTCATGCCCAGCATACTGAAGCCGGCCAGCGTCAATGTTCTTCGATGCGGTTTCAGAAAAGGGGCGAAATAGGCGAATAGCTCTTTTAGCCCGGTTTTGTCCACGTTATCAAATTTGGTTTTCAACATGTCGTCATCCAGTCTTTCGTTTTATCGATTCCAGAATTCGGCAGGCGTTTTGTCTCCATGTTCTATCAACGACCGAGTTTGCAGCCGATCGCCCCAATTTTTCGCGGAGCGCAGGATTGTCGAGCAGCTTTTCCAGTGACGTTTTCAGCTCTTCCGCATTGCCCGGCGAAAACAGCAAACCGTTTTGTTCGTCGACGATAACCGTGCTAATTTGACCGATGCGGCTGGCAATGACAGGAGTCCCTACTGCCATGTATTCGTATAATTTCAATGGTGAAAAATAGAAATCTTCCAATTCTGGATAAGGAGCGACTGCAATATCCATCGTTTTCAAGAAACCAGGCAATTCGATATGATCGGTCCAGCCGGTAATCGTGACGCAGTCGGACATTTGCGCACCGCAGATAAATCCTTCAATCCATTCTCGCAGAGGACCGTCGCCAACGATGAGTAAATGGACATCCCTGCGATTTTCCTTGAGGGATCTGAATGCGTCCAATAGCGTTTTGATGTCATGCCAGGGTTTCAGGCTGCCAACGAACCCGATCACTTTTCGCGCTTGTGCGGACGGGATCAACGTCGGTTTAACATCCGGGTGAAAACGCTGATCGTCCACACCGTTTGGTATGACTTCAATATGATCGCCCCGATGCGTTTTCGAGATGATATACTTCCTCATCTCTTCGGAAACAGCCGCAATTAAAAAGGATCGGTTAAACAAATCCCGTTCGTTTTGCTCCGCCATTCTTAGATGGTGAAGTTGCCGATATTCTTGTTGTTCTCGAAGCAAAGGCGAATTCACTTCCAGTACAAGCGGTATCCCCAGCTTTTTCGAAGCCTCCAAGCCGGCCGTTCCGAAGAGCGTATATCTTTCGTAAATGAAGGAAAAAGGGGAATGACGGTGCTGAATCTCAATTTCCCGGAACAGATCCTGATTGATTTCGATCGATTGTTTTTCCCGTTGAAAGGTTTTATCGTTGGCACCCTTTGCCGGCCCCTCGTTATTTTGCGAACTCACTTCAATGACTTCCGTATTTTCAAGTTCGCCTGGCGAATCGCCACGACGGACGACGATCAACGTCACATGGTGGCCCAGGTCGGTAAACGCTTTCACCATCTCCCGGACGTGTATCGAGGCGCCTTTTTCTCCGAAAACAGGGATGCCCCTGTCCGCTATCACATAGGCAATTCTCATGTTAGATCCGATTATGTAGGGGCTGGACGTCGATGGCGCGTTTGAAAAAGTCGAACAGTTCCTTATTGTTTTTTTCCAGATTGAATAGGGTTTCGGCTTTTTTACGTCCGGCTCTACCCATTTCCAACGCCTTGTCGGGATCCTGCAGCAGTTTTTCGATAGCGTTCGCTAGCGGTTCTGGATCTTCCGGAGGCACCAAATAGCCGGTTCGGTCGTGGTCGATGATTTCCGGAATGCCTGCGACGGTCGTTGAAATCACAGGCATTCCCATCGCTTTCGCTTCAAGCAACACCGTTGGCAATCCGTCTCTATCACCTGTTGCTGTTACGATAGCCGGCAACACTAAGGCGGCGGCTTGTTGCATTGTTTGCATCAGTTCGGACTGGGTTTGAGGGCCGACCAGATGGACGAATTGATTCAAGCCCAAGACGTTGATTTGTTGTTGCAGATTTTCCCGTTCCTCTCCGTGTCCGATGATAGTGCATTGGAAATCCGCCTTTCTCTCATTCAACAATGCGCAAGCATCGATCAAGAAGCGGAATCCTTTTTTTTCGACCAGCCGTCCGACGGCTAAAATTTCATTGCGCCGTTTTGGGGAAACAGGCGGAAAGAAATGGTTTTGGTCCACTCCGTTATAAAGACGAATGATCTTATGATGCTGATCGGGATCAACCAGACTTGCCAAATAGCGGCGGTTGTATTCGGAAACCGTTAAAACGAACAGCGACTCATTGATTTTGGTTTTTAATAGCTCCCGATCGATTTGTTCGTCCACATACACATGGTAAATATCTTTTGCATGCGCGGTAAATGAATAACCGATCCGGCTGATGCGGCTGGCTATTAGTGCGACGCCGGTTGCCTCGGAGGCAAAATGCGCGTGCAGATGTTGAATACCCCTCGCCATCGCAAGTAGTGCCAAAGACATGGCCTGGTTATGTAAACTCATCGATTTTTTAACACTTTTAGCCGGAAAGATCGCCTCATTTAAACGGCAGGTTTGGTTTTCCAGCAGAGCCGAGACCGGAATGTATTGTTTTTGGTCTCGAATACCTGTTTGTAATTTCCACTGGTTTACAACCTGTTGGTCGTTTAAATAAAAAACAGGGGCCTTCATCGCACTTAATTGTTCATGAAATGAATCTTCAACGGCTTCCATCAATGCAAATACTTCAACTTCCACGCCTTGTTTCTCCAAGGCCAGAATTTCATTCAGGATGAAGGTTTCCGAGAATCGGGGAAAGCGTTTCACTACATAGCCTATTTTCATGGGCTTTGATTGAGCTGCCGATTGATTTTTTGCTGAAAGCCGCGTTTCAGCGATAGTTGCTTCAGGCCACATCGTTGATAATCTCCTGGTTGTTTTCGGAAGCTTTCAGATAACTCATGATGTTATGGACGATTCTGTCCAAACCGTCGAAATCCAGTTTTTTGCAAGAGGAATGTGCCGGGGGATCTTGGTTCAACCATTGTCGAACGAAGTCCGCAGAGAAGTTCTCCGGATGAACGACATCGATCAGTCCCCATTCATTTAATTTGTTGGCACGGATTAATTGTTCTTGACGGGGATTGACTCGGGGCAGGATAAGAGCCTTTTTTTCCAGAGCGAGCAATTCGGATACCGAGTTGTAACCGCCCATGGAAACGACCTTATCGGCTCTTTTGATTAGATTGACCGGCTCGTGATAAAAGCGGATCAGCTTGATGTTTTTATGCTCCTTGGTTTGTTTTTTTATTTGTTTGAATGCTTTTTCCGGGAGAAATGGGCCGGTTAACAAGACCCCGTTATGGTGACTGCCGGCAATCGCTTCGACGAATGTCTGAATCAATCGGATACCGTCTTGTCCGCCACCAGCCATGCACAAATGGAAATTGTCGGGTAATTGGTTTTTCTTGGTTTTTTTCTTTTGATGGGAGGATTTGAGCTTGACCTTGTGGCGACATAATGGATTCAGATAGCCGGTAAACGACAGTTTCCAAGTCAGTTGCTCAGAGAACTCGTATTCCCGGCAGGAGTCGTAAAAATTACGGTCGCCGTAGATCCAGACGGCGTCGTAAAATTCATTGATAATCTGTTCATTCCGTTTCTTACGCCATTCTTCTTTAACCGCCGATGGCGTATCGAGAATATCCCTGATGCCTAAAATCGTAGTCACCTCGGGTTTTGTTTTCAGATAACCCAGTAAACCGTCAAGTTCGTATTCGACGCCTCTAGGCACGTTATCGGCTATGAAAATGTCTGGTTCAAATGCTTTAACCGCAGATTGAATGATTCTGCTTCTTAAATTGATAACGCTCTTTAACCCAAGATTGAACTGGCGTGGGGTATAACTGCCGATTTCCGATTTAGCAATACCGGGGAGCGTCAAACAATCTACACCTTCGGGTAAATCGAATTCACTTAACTGATGCGTCCCGGAAATCAAAAGTACATTGGCTTTGATTTCAGACTTAGCAAGCGTCGTTGCAATTAACAGATTACGCCTGACATGACCTAAGCCCATGGTGTCATGAGAGTAAATAACGATTTTTGGAGTTCTGAATTTGCCGAACATAGCTACCTTAAAATTAAGTCAAGACCAAACCGCCTTCCCATCACCGATACAAACTCAGTGATCTCGAAAAGTAAATTGCGTGAAAACGGAAAAGGTTCAATCGACCGGAAAATTTTTGGCGGATAGTTTTTCAAATCGTCGGACTTTGGGACGGCGAAATCACAGGAACTGAATCTGCTTAGTATGGAAGTTAGTTGTTTTTGGTGCTGTTGATTTTCTACAAACCCGGTTTAATGGAATGCTTTGCAATTATTTACTAAACGGCCTGGGCTGACGGGTTACTGCTAAAAGATCAAAGACAATGCCGGAATTATTTTTTGAAGACTAGTTAATCACATAATCGTAAGTTTCGTATATTGGCGTACGTTGATTCATGGATTAAAAGCCGTGGCACAGATATTTTATATTAGAAATTATCCAATAATTACAAAAAGTTTCTTATTACATAGGTTCGGTAATAAATTCGAAAAACTAGATGGTCATTATTTTTAGGAATTAATTAAATATTTATTTGGATGGGGCAAAATTTCCCCAATTAGTGGTAAATATAGACGCATTGACAATTGTTAACTATATCATTGGGTTAACATTAAATCACGTTTTTGACTGGGGAATAAAAGTCACGTTGTTGTAATTGATGAAAATAAAATTCAATAAAATTAAGAGCATGAGTTTTGGCTTGGTTATTGCTATTTTTATTGTGAAAGCGATATTTTGTGATTCGTTGTCACCCATATATTTTCATAAGTAATATTCCCTGCTTAGTTGTTGTGTTCGGATAATAAGCCTGAATAACTAGTGGTTAAATAAAGTAGTAAGCCACTTAGATCGATATTTTAGGAAATAAAAAAAAGGAGACTCAAAAATGAAAGTTGATAAATTCGATAGTGAATTGGCTATAGTACAGGAAGCAAAAGAAATTAAAGAAACTGATTTGTTATGTTGTGCAAATGTACAAGGAGTGGGTATTGGTTACAAACAAATTAATAATAAAGAAACCGAAACGTTATCGGTTGTCGTTTATGTTGAGGAAAAACGAAAAGTCGACAAACTCGATAAAAAAGATGTAATTCCCAAGCAGATAGAGTTAGTGACGCCGCGCGGAGAAAAATCACTGGAAGTGGTCACTGACGTTCAAGTCGTAGGTAAGATTGAAGCACAGACGTTTGATGCGAGGATCAGACCGGCAAAACCCGGCTATAGCATCGGCCATTACAAAATCACGGCAGGAACTTTCGGTTGTCTTGTCAGGGATATCTGTTCGCCTTGCCGAATTCATATTCTGAGTAATAATCACGTTTTGGCAAATTCTAATGCCGCGAAAATTGGCGATCCGATTTTGCAGCCGGGACGATACGATGGTGGCGATGTTTCTACTGACGTGATCGCGCGACTTTCGCGTTTTGTGCCGATTATTTTTGGTAGTCCGGATCGTTACAATCTTGTCGATGCTGCATTGGCCCACCCCACCGATCAAAGAAATGTCATTGCTTCAATAGTCGGGTTAGGCATTCCAAAAGGGACGATAGAAGCGACACTTGGAATGGACGTTGTTAAGAGTGGGAGGACTACTCAAACCACGGCCGGTAAAGTAACAGGTATCGATGCGACTGTAGCGGTTGGTTATGGTTCGTCAGGCGCTGCATATTTCCGCAATCAAATTATCACCACGAATATGTCGCAAGGCGGCGATTCCGGTTCATTGTTGATGAGTCGGGTGGACAAAAAGGCAACAGGTTTGTTGTTTGCAGGCTCAAGTCAAATAACGGTACACAACAATATTGCCAATGTATTAATGGCGCTTGGTGTTGAAATTGTAGCCGCTTAAAAACGCTAATTTTAAAGAAATAGGAACTTGTCATGAAAAACTCTACAGATATCAAAGAAATTTTACCGGATATATATTGGATCGATCAGCAAGCCGCCTTACAACCGGACCGTGAATTTGCCGAGGCGGAACAGGCTATTTCTGCTCATAAAGAGGCCCGAAAAAGAAATGAAGCTGATCTGTTAAACCTTGTTTCGGCAGTGAAATTAAAGCCTAGCGACATCGATGATGAGAACAGGTCTCAGGTTAAATTTGCGGAAGAACTTACTAAAAGAGATGAAGAGGAACTGGCTACGCCCGCGGAAGTAGATGATATCGAAATCATTCAGCAGGTCATTCTGGATAGCAATCTGGATACGCAAACCGTTACAGGGGGCGGCCCCGGGCACTATTACGATTATAATCCCTATCGAGGATGGGGAAGATATTATTGGCACAATGAAGGCGGCACTACTACCGGGAGCGCCAATTATAATTTGACCGCCCGAAAAATGTACCCATACGCCCACGCCATAGGAGATGGTAGTGGAATCACAGACGATAACGATGTGACAACCTGGGTCAAACTATATTTTGCGTTTTGGCCAAGGCAAAACGGGCATGTACGGGCTTATGTACCCTATTATACGCGTGGTTACTATCGTATTTATTCCAACGATAAATGGTACAACTCGAAAGAGGCAAAAGTTGATTTAGATGTCCATGTTCAACTTTACCAGAACTATTGGGGTGGGTATGTAAAGGATGATGTTTTTCGTCGTTCTGATGACAATATCAATCAAAGTGGCCGGATAGATCTTAATCGGTCGCTTTATTCGGGCAGCCTCGCAATAGGTGCGGATAAATGGGTAATAGCAGAAGTTGCCGTTAGGGCTTTAGTGGAAACCGAAGGCGGTGGTTCGACTGCGACATTGAATTTTAGATCACCGGATTATATATACGTCCCTTATGTTCGCTTCGATTTCTCGTAGTAGTTAAAAACTTGGAGCGGTTTTCATGCCGCTCCCTTTTATTTTTAAGATGATATATTTTATTGGTAACAAAGGCGGGGCCTTAAAATTTGTAATTTTAGGAGCAATCATATTCTTTGGAATGGTTAGATGCGTTAGTAGTGCAGAGGATGGCAATATTATGGATCAAGAAACAATTGAAAAAATTCGGGTCAAATACGAGCAGGAAATTATGAGGATTAACGGAGTGGTTTCGGTGAGTGTCGGCCTGAATAAAGATGGCAAAAAATGTCTCAAGATTGGAACGTCAGTGCCAGTTGAGCAGATCAGTTCTAAATTGCCTGAAGGCCTAAGTAAGAGTCTTGTTGAATTGGAGTTTATCGGTAACATACAAGCACAGTAACAGTTCACGCTACTAAACTGTTTGTTCAAATTACCAATTGTATGCGATGAGTCGCTCGATTATGGCAACGATAAATCGCCGGATCAATATTATGTTTCTTTAACAATTTGCCTAAAGATCTTCGATCTTTTTTTGCTATATAAGCTGCCTGAGTGACATTCCCGTTAGTATGAGATATTACCCAAATAAGATATTGTTCTTCAAACGTGTTGATAGCATTACTTTTGGCTTCCTTGAAGGATGCATCAAACATAAAGTTTTGCCTTCGGTCAAAAAGTTTCCTCCTTGAGCGCGAAGACAAGTCATTAGATGAGATATCAAAATGACTCAGGACTTCGTCCTCAGACAATAGAAAAGATCTATGCACAAAATTCTCTAGTTCCCTAATATTCCCGGGCCAATGATAACTCTTCATCCATGCGATGGTTTCCGGGCTGATTCGTTTACCGTAAAGTTTATACTTCTCTCTGTATTTACCAAGGAAATATTCAGTCAAACACTGTATATCGCTAACTCTATTTCTCAGTGGCGGTAATTTTAGGCAGAGTATATTTAGCCTGAATAATAAGTCTTGTCTAAATTTATTCTGTGCCACAAGGTTAGCCAAGGAAACGTTACTGGCGGCTATTATTCTAACGTTCACCTTACGGCTTCTTTTAGAGCCTAACGGTCTAACGATGTTATCCTCGATAAATCGCAGTAAAGTAACTTGCCCTTTATTTGACAATACCTCAATCTCATCCAGAAATAATGTGCCTCCATTAGCCTGTTCAGTTATACCGGTTTGTGCTTCTCTAGCATCGGTATAGGCGCCTTTTTCATGTCCAAACAGTTCATTTTCAATTAAGTAGTCAGGAATGGCTCCGCAATTAATTGGAATAAAGGGAAACTCATTTCGACGGCTTAAGTCGTGAACGGCTTTAGCTGCCACTCCTTTGCCACAACCGGTTTCGCCTTCTATGAGAAGAGGAGCATCGCAATACGCGGATTTTTTGATCATGGACAAGGTTTTTAGAAACAACGGTGATTGGCCAACTAAATTTAATTCATCCCATGTTTTGCCATCACTGCCATTGTCATAAAAATTAGGCAAATCATTTTTATTTTGCGCGAGTCGTTGTATACGGAAGTGAAGCTCCCGTTCATCACATGGCCATCTGCAGCAATCACTACAGGCATGGAATATCGGATTAATTTGCGAGCTTACAGTTGGCGAAAAGACTCCCAAATACTGTGTATTTGGAGTTTGTGAGATCGCTTTAAGTATTTGGTCAATATTTATATTTGGATCGAAGATAACCAATATCACTATCGAATTAGGATCAGTTTCCTTCCTTGCTAACCAATTCTCTTTTGTTACCTGAGATACTGAAAAATTCAGATGATGCAACAGATTGATAACTAAAGCTTCTTGCTCTTTTGTTGCCAAAGAAACAAGCTTAATAGTGCCTTGGATTTTTTCCATAATACCCAAACCCTTTAATAGCAAAATTAGCGCTATTATCTAACATCTATATTACGTCAACCTTAATGCCGTTTTCATTGTTATCTATTTTTGAATACGCAGAATAGAAGTTAAAGCGCAGTGGAAAACAGAGTAATACCGCAAAAGGCCTTTAAAATACCGGATTGGTAACGCGTTCGAACTTGCGACCGGATAACTAAAAATATTTTTTTGGTCAAGTATTTAATAAATCAGTGTCTTGCATTGTCCGCTATTACCAAAAACAGTTCAAGCAGTAATGACAGAGCTAACCGGGACTTGGGTGGTAGTCAAAAAGGTTCACGGTCGTTAGAAACAAGTTCGGCCGTTAATGATTCCCATTATTAATCGCTTGTAAAATTGATCGATAATTGGCGTTAATGGTTATTGTGTCGGGATGAATGGGACCGTAATTTTTTTGGTAAAACTTTAATGCCTGTTCCAAATAGCCGGCGGCTTTTTCGTATTGTCCCAGTGCGGCCCAGGCTAAACCCAGGTTGTTGCGGTCTATAGCGATTTCCTGATGGTCTTCGCTATAAGCTTTCAGGTCGCTAGCCAAGGCCTGTTCGTAATAACTGATGGCTTTTTCATACTGGCCAAGTGCCTGCCAGGCTGAACCAAGGTTACTGCGCTCAATCGCTACGTCAGGATGGTTTTCGCCATAGGTTTTCAGATAGGCGGCGAGAGCTTGTTCGTAATAACCAATAGCTTTTTCATATTGTCCCAATGCCTCCCAGGCTGAACCGAGACCATTGCGAGCTGTTGCTACGGCTGGATGTTCCTCGTCGAAGGTTTTCAGAGTACTTGTCAGAGCTTGCTGGTAGTAGCCGATGGCTTTTTCATATTGCCCCCGTGCCTTCCAGGCTGAGCCCAGGTTAATACGAGTTCCTGCCACTAAAGGGTGGTCGTCATTATATGTTTTAAGGGCGCTTGCCAGAGCTTGCTCGTAATAATCGATGGCTTTTTCGTACTGCCCTAGTGCCTCCCAGGCGGAACCAAGGTTATTGTGGCGAGTTGCAATTGCAGGATGTTCCTCTCCATAGTTTTTGAGATCACTTGCTAGTGCTTTTTCGTAATAATTAATGGCTTTTTCATACTGGTTCAGGTCGCTCCATGCTACGCCTAGGTTATTCCAATTGATTGCCACTCGGGGGTGATGTTCGCCGTAGTTTTTAAGATTACTGGCTAAAGCCTGCTCGAAATAACCGATGGCCCTCTCATGTTGTCCCAATGTTCCCCAGGTGCCGCCGAGGTACTCGCGATCTCTTGCTACTTCAGGATGCTCTTCCCCATAGTTTTTTAGGTCGCTGGCCAAGGCTTTCTCGAAATAGTCGATGGCTTTTTCATACCGGCCTAGGCTATACCAAGATGAACCGAGATTATGAAAAGATCGGGCTACAATGGGATGATCTTCACCAATAGTTTTGCGCACACCGGTCAGAGCCTGCTCGAAATAGCCGATAGCTTTTTCATATTGGCCTAGTGCGTCCCAAGCGAGTCCTAGATCATTACGGCGAATCGCGACAGAAGGATGGTTCTCGCCATAAATTTGCAGGTTAGCGGTCAGAGCTTGTTCGTAATAATCTTTCGCGTGATCAAAATGCCCCAAAATGAAGTGTAGATTGGCGAGTTCGGATAAATAATCCGTTCTGTCGGGTGTTAATTGAACGGCTCGTTGGCAGAGGGATAGAGCTCTTTGATAATTAATCTCATCCTTTGCGATTTGGCAGCGCTGATAAGTCGCTTCTGCTGCTACCTTAATGGCTTCGGTGTTTTGCTCTTCCACCTGTCGGAATAACTGATCAGCTTGCTCCTTATCACCCTTTGCTAAGGCTTGCTGCGCCCGGTGCAATAAATCGTCGGGTACTTGGCCGCGGATTGAGTCTAATTGCGTAATCCGTTTTCTTAAATCATGAATGTGTTCTTGATAGTTTCGTTGCGCATCTTGTAAGCGGTCCTGGATTGCTTGGAGTTCGGTTTCCAACCATTTTTTTTCTTGGGCGTGGGCCTTTAGTAAACGGGCGGTAACTTCCTGTTCACGCCGTTTCAGTCCGTTTTCATAATCGGCGAGAGTTATTCCAATTTCGACAGTTCCGCTGCCGGTATTGACGACACCTATACCGCTGTCCTTTACCGTTTGCTTGATCTCTTTTTCAACCAATGCGCTTTCAATAGAAGGACTAAGCGAGCTCAATAATAAAAAGCTACTGAGTGCTAGAATTTGTGATTGTAACATTACCTTCTCCGGTATTAATGACCCCAATGCCCTTTTCATCGACAGTTTGATCGATTGAGGAAATGGATGGCGTCCTCGAATGATTTGTAGCCCATACCCAGGCGCCAATTCCAGCCAAAGCGATAGACCAGACTAAAATGGAAATGAGAACCAAAAGACGAAAACCTTGTTGTTTAGTGAGTTGCGGAAAGATTGTTTTACCGATGATGTCACGAAACAAGATCAAAAAAATACCTAACGCTATGCCTCCAATGCCGGCGATTTGGCCCCCCACCTTCAGGATTTCTATTGACATGATTTATGAGTATTGTTTGTTAAGGTGTTTGAAATGATTGTTCTTACATTAAAACTGATTACACTGCAGTGTTTTTTTCTAGTCAACCGCTTTTGATTTAGGGCATAGATTTTGACCATCATAGATAAACGACCACTATATTGAAGTGTATTAGAGTCGTCCAAGCCTACATTCCAAATTTAGGCTATATGACCTTGAAGCTTTTGAAGCTAAACAAGTCGCTTAGTGGGGCACCTTTGATATTGGGGCAAATCATTCATGAGTGACTTAGATTAGTTGATTGTTGCGCTCGTAACAAAAGAGGGAACGGCGTGCTGGTTTCCTTCAGTTGTTAAGCCCGCCAGTATCGTACACAAGCAACCAAAAATTGCTTGTACCTACGGTAGTTAGCGAAGCTGTTATCGTCTATTGTCTGTCTAAGTTTCACCGTATCGTTTTATTTCAATATTGTGCGATTAAACGAGTTCATTGTCTGCCAAAGCCGTACATATTGGAACATAACATTCACAGAACTAAGTGTGAAAAAAGAGCGGATAATAATTATTGCATCCATGAATTTACCATGATATAAGTAAGTTTCTATTAATTTATTTTTGCCGTAGCTATTAGAATTTAGTGGATGGCACGATGTGAATTGAATTAATAGAGATCAATATAATATATATTCAGTATTTTTATATATGCTGATATTAAAATAAAAGATGGAGAAAATAATGAAAAAAACATTAGCAATTTTAGCTGTTACATTAATGCTTGGTAGTTTGACGGGTTGCATGGATGATCCTGATAAGTCAAATCAACACGTTACAAGAAATAATTAAATAGATAGTTATTTCATACGCTTTAATTTTTTCCAGTTTACAAGAAATAGAAAAGAAAATTATCTGGGCTAAAATTGACATAGTTGGATCTTTTTTAGATTTGTCTTTCTAAATAACAACAACAAATAACTACCTAGATAAAGATCGTTAGAACTCGGTTTGAGAAGACGACAAATCAATCAGCTATAGATTCTTCATCAATCCGGTTGTTGCGGGTCATGGACAAAAAGGACGTTTGTTGTAGTGAATAAACATTTAAATTAAATGTTTTTGTATAGACGTGATCCATATTGTACATGGATATTAGTAACCTCTTCCAATTTGACCCGGCAGATTTAGTTGCCGGGTTTTTTTGAACCATTAATTAACGAAATATTCGGTTTTATCAAATCCAATGTCAGCGGAAAAGTGCTGTCATTGTCAAAGAATAACAATGAGCTTTCATTGCTTTATTTGCAGAATAGGCATTGCAACGTGCAGAGCTGGATGGCATCCAGCGCCCGAGAGGGGGCCTAAGCATTTATTTGATCTCCTCATTAATCAATCGACTATTAAATGGTTTTCACATTTTTTGTAGACGCCTATTTCTCTCTTCCAGTTCTTTGAGTTCGCTATCAGTGGTGCACACATACCGCCGCGTTTCGTGCGCTATTTATTAAATGTTAGGAATTTCATCACGCCAGTGATGCTGAAACTAAGGGAAGTCTACGACCAATATCATGTTTTCGACATAATTCAATAAGCGTCTGTCCGATCTCCGCTTCTTATAATGGCGCCAGGTGCCACAGTTTAGCTTTCAGTTAATCATTTGCTCATCGTAAAAACTCTTATCGCCTTAGTTTCTGGAAATTTCGATCTTTTAGTTGCGCTAGTTTTAAGGGATGCTTACACAAAGAAATCGGCTTGAGATGGGATTTCCTTGTTTAAACATAAGAATGAGAGGACCAAGTATAGGCTAAGAGTTTGTTTAAAAGGGAGATAATAAATTATACTCTAGCAC